>NZ_NPJE01000040.1:0-135997 GCF_002251205.1 Prevotella sp. P3-92
TACCTCTTCGACAGACCGATTCTACCTTTTTACAACAAAGGTACGAAACTGTCTTTAGCAATCATAGTTTTACCTTGATTATTTAACATTTATGCGACTGCGTCGCATTCTTCTGCAAACTTAGAGTTTAAATCCGTCTAAATTCCGATGATCCGATGATCCGATGATCCGATGATTGTCCTCCGTGGATAAACAAAATCACTGATTTCTGTGTGATATTAAAAAATAATTCGTAACTTTGTACGCCACATGGGTGGCAACCCACTAAACCTCAAACAATAGAATAAAAAAAATGACGCAGGATTGCTCTATAACACCTTCTGTTGCCAACGAAAACGACAAGCGTTTTCCTAAAGGCATACGTATCAAAAGTGCTGATGCTACATCAGAACCAGTAAAACAACATGTATCTAATGCCGAAGAAAAGGCAGGGGATGACCAACAACCCTGGGGCTACCTCTTCGTACATAACAGACAGGTAGAGGCGTTCAAAAAAGAGATGGACGCCTACAACCTCGCCCATCCCGAAGCCCCTCACGCCTGTTTCGTCCATTACTCCTATAAATATAAACAGAAGAGTAATGGCAAGGGAGTCATCAAGAAACACCTCCCCACCGTCAGTGGTCTCGTCTTCCTACAGGGTGACACCCAGTCACTCCAAACCTTCTTACGCACCCATTACCCCTCTTACCATCTGATCAAAGACTGCAGCACAGGACTCCCCGCCAGCATCTCCCACCAGAAGATGCAACCTTTCATGCAAGTCCTCTCCAGTCACCCCGAACACATCACCTTCTTACGTGACCCCTTCCTGAAATTCGCCAAAGACCGCGTCAAACTCCGTGTCCTCACTGGCATCTTCAAAGGTTTCGAGGGCTACATCGTCCGCGTTGACCGCGACCGCCAACTCGTCATCGAGGTCGGCGGCTATGCCGTCGCCCTCCGCGACGTCCACAACGAAGACTTCACCCCCGCCGAATAATGTCACACAGAATTTCTTTGCGACATTAAAAAATCCGTTTAAATCCGTCTAAATTCCGATGATGTAAAAAGATATGACTTAGAACGTTTCGCTCGAATATAATAATTGTAAAAATTTAATACATTGTGCCTATGATTTTATTTGAAGAATTAACAGAAAGAATTATAAAGGCAGCCTATCAAGTTCATAACGAGTTAGGTTGTGGCTTTATGGAAAAGGTCTATCAAGAGGCTTTGGCCATACAGATGCATGAGATGAACATTCCTTTTGAACGCGAGAAACATTTATCTGTTCAATATCACGGCAAACAGTTGCAATGTGATTATATAGCAGACTTCGTTGTTGATAATAAAGTGATTGTAGAATTAAAGGCGGTGACTCAGATGGATCATGTCTTTCAGGCTCAGGTCATTAATTATCTAAAGATTACAGGCCATAAAATAGGATTCCTTATAAATTTTGGACAAGAAAAATTGGAATTTAAGCGTCTCGTCCGATTGTAGTCATCAGATGAATTATATAATCATCGGAATTTAAACGGAATATATACGGAATTACTGCAAGTTTGTTAGTCGTTTGTCTGCAACGCGACATTAAAAAATCCGTTTAAAATCCGTCTAAATTCCGATGATTGCTTTCGGTGCGACAATTTTTTTCGCAACATTTTGATGTTATATACAGAAAAATGCGTACCTTTGTACGCTACAAGGGAAATGATGACCTGAGGGTCACCAGAAAACCCTTGATAGCGACACACGCACGAGGGGAAAATGCTAGATTCAAACAAACCTGTTATCACTGTCATAACCCCTTGCTACGAATCGTTAAACACAAAACGAAGGACTTATATGATGCCAGTCAATAGCAATATGGCACCATCACCGCAGCCGGTGATCGCCAACGACTCCATCAAATAGAAAGAGGAAATGACGCAGGATTGCTCTATCACTCTTCTTCTATCGCCGACGAAAACCACCGTTTTCCAAAGGGCAACCACGTCACTGGGACTGATACTCCATCGGGTCCAGGAATAGAAGAACTATCCTGTTAAATCCACGGACCACACGGAGAACACGGAGTGTTTAGAGATTATAGGTTAAAGGTTATAGTTTATAGGTTAGTGTTTAGTGTTTAGAGATTCTGGTTGAAGATTCTAGTTAAGATTTCGAGCATCTCCGATGCGATCCATAACAAAACGCTCCCATAAAGCAACGTACTGTTGCGTATTTTGGTAATGATTTTCTTTAAAGATTATAGTTTCTTGGTAATTGAATTATTTCTTGCGAAGCAACATTTTATTAAAGATTTCCTCCAAGATTTCTAGCCGTAGGCTACCCCCCAAAATTCCGTATTAATTCCGTCTAAATTCCGATGATCCGTGTCCTCCGTGTGCTCCGTGGATAAATTCCGATGATTGGTTTCTGTGCGACATTAAAAATCCACGGAATACAGAAAAAAAACTTATAAATTTCAAGGATATGAATACAGTAATGATTCAAACCATAGCCGACTACTTCAAGTCCCAGCCTGTAGTTAAGGCGTGGGTCTTTGGTTCAGTCGCTCGTGGTGAAGATACACCATTGAGTGATGTAGATATCCTAGTAGTTTATGACCGCAACCAGAAGGTAAGTCTTCTCAAGCATGCATCCATGATTTGCGACCTTGAGGACCTTCTTCATCGTTCAGTTGATTTGATAGAAGATGGCACCCTTCTCCCATTTGCAGTCGAAAGTGCTAATAAAGACAGACTATTGATTTATGAGAGAACCAATTAGAGATCGTCAGCGTTTGGAGCATATGATAGCTTCAATTGACAATATACTGCAGTTCGTAGAGGGAAAGACTGAAGAGTCACTTTCCACAGTGGGTCAGTAGAACCGTCCCGCTGATCTCGCTTAAGGAGTATCATGACCGCATTGATCTAATCAAGGAGTGCCAGAATCCTCATATCATCTTCAATATTCACGGAGGTAACAATCTCATCGCGCCCAATGCCAGCCAGGCAGAGCAGAAAGTAGAGGAGAAACCTGCAGACGAGTTAAAAAACAAGATAAAGAATAATCAAGAAAGAAGACCAATGGACTTACAGCTGCAACGATTTTCAGATATAGATCTCAATGATTCCTTTTTCGATTCATTGAGGGACAGTTATCCTGAGTTTAATGAATGGTATAACAAGAAGGCTGCAGCAGGAGCCACAGCTTATTGCTATTATGTAGATAACGAGTTGAAAGATTTCCTCTACTTGAAGATAGAGGAAGAGGCTCTTTCAGACTTGACTCCAGTACTTCCAGCCAAGAAACGCCTGAAGGTGGGTACCTTCAAGGTGGACAATGAAGACCGACATACCACTCGTGGTGAGCGATTCATGAAGAAAATCATGGATAAGGCAATTGCTGAGGATGTCGATGAAATCTATGTCACTATGTTCCCGACAGAGGAATTACGGAATCTGGTAACGATGTTCGAGAAATTCGGTTTTTCTCATATAGCTGACAAGAAACATGAAGATGGTAGTAGCGAGTATGCATTGGTCAAGGACATGAGAACACAAGTAAACGACCTGATGCTTGACTATCCCTTTGTCCGGAAGACAGGTTCCAGAAAGTATGTACTCTCTATCAAGCCGGAATATCATACCAAACTATTCCCAGACTCCATTTTGAAAACTGAACAGAAGTATGACCTCATACAGGATGTATCGGAGACCAACAGTATCTACAAAATATATATATGCTGGATGCAAGGAGTCAAGGAGTTGAAGAAAGGAGATAAACTTGTCATCTATCGCACTTCCGACTATCAAGGACCAGCCTCCTATCGCAGCGTATGTACATCAGTCTGTACCGTCTGCGAGGTAAAGACAATCAAGGACTTTACCAATGATGATGATTTCGTTAAATATACCAATCGCTATTCTGTATTTAGCGAGAAAGAATTGAGAGGTTGGTATCACACGAAGAACTATTTCACTGTTGTCAAGATGGTGTACAATATAGCTTTTACCAAAAAGGTAATCAACAAGGTAATGAAAGAGCAGGTTGGTTTGAATCCCAAGTATTGGGGATTCTTTAAACTTACCGATGCTCAATTTGATAAACTATTGGAATTAGGAGAAATAGATGAACGTTATATTATCGATTAAGCCTGAGTTTGTAGAGAAAATCTTTTCTGGGGAAAAGCAATATGAGTACCGTAAGGTTCTCTTCAAGCAAAAGGTGGATACCGTATATATCTACGCCAGCCGTCCCATCAGCAAAATAGTTGGTGAGTTCAAGATTGAGAAAATCCTTTGTGATACCCCAGAGAACATCTGGAAAGAAACCAGACACCAGTCTGGCGTTACCAGGAAGTTCTTTGATAAGTACTATAAGGGAAGGGAGAAGGCAGTAGCATTGATGATAAAGGATTGTAAGGAATATAAGGAAGCAATTAATCCCGAGTCTTTGATTCCAAACTTCAAGGTTCCCCAGTCGTTCATCTATATAGAAGATAAGATTACTCCCCAGACCGCATAGGCCAAATGTCTGTGTCATCCGCGCAATCTGCGTGCCAGAAGAAACTGGCTTGGTAAAATAATAAGTTGTAAGAAGTTAAAAACGTTGAAAAATAACGCTTTTCTAACTGGGAATAGCTGTGTTTTTTGCTTATTAGGATGTTTATCCTTATCTTTGCAGTGAATATTCACTATTTAAGCTTTAAAAATTATGATTTTACGTATTATCATAGATAATTTATACTCTTTCAACCATCAGGTAGAATTTAACATGTTTACCAACAAGAGCCAAAGGCATTCTATGCATAAGCGATATATCGGCAAGATAGCTTATCTTAAGATGGCTGCTCTATATGGTGCAAATGGGGCGGGCAAGTCTAATATGATAAAGGCTTTAGGCCTTTTGCAGAATTTGGTATTAAATGGCAGTATTCCTTCTGTAGTTGATAGTTTGAAGTTTAAGTTGGACAAAACATGTGCAGATAGATGCTCTTCACTTGCCGTAGAGTTTGTTGCAGCTGAGCATACATATTTTTATACGATTTCTTTTGAAGGATCAGGTGTCCTGTATGAAGGCTTGTCTGAAACGTTGTCTATCGATGAAGATAGAACAATCTTTGAGCGAGAATTTGATAATGGTAAGGAAAATCTTCATTTCTATGATGGCTATAGCAAGGAGCCAAAGGCTCAGCTCTTTGTAGATATGTTAGCAGAGAAATTTCTAGGAAGAAAGGATGTTCTTCTCACAATGCTACAAGATAAGTATGATAAAGAGTTTCCTGAAACAAAAATAGCTTTCAATTGGTTCAGACAAACATTGAATGTCGTTAATGCTGATGAAATCTTATTTCCTATAGCTCATGTCTTTGGAGAAGATGCCAAACTATTGAAGTTTGGCAATACATTGATGGCTACATTTTCTACTGGCGTAAAAGGTATATTGCCAATGAAAAAGGAAATTGAGCGAAATGAGAAGAATGCGGAAATATTTGAGACTTTGGAGCATCATGACGGGGCTATCCTGGATAGAATGACTCCTTATTTTGGAGAACGTGTCAGTTATACGATGGAAGATGGAAAGGTGATAGAAGAGACTTTGAATACGACTCATGCGGATAGTGAGGGAAATGAAGTGCCATTTAGCTTAGGCATGGAGTCTGATGGTACCAAGAGACTATTGGATTACATCCCGATGCTCCATAGTATATTGAAGGAAAGCGAGGTGGTGGTTATTGACGAAATAGAACGTAGTATTCATCCTTCTGTCATAAAGGAACTTATCCGTTTAATTTCTAAGGATGACAAAATGAATGGTCAGCTGATATTCTCTACTCACGAGACTTGTCTTCTTGATCAGGATATTCTTCGTACTGATGAAATCTGGTTTGCCCAGAAAAACTTGTCTGGTGCAACGCAATTATATTCTCTGAGTGATTTCAATGTTCATTCTACGGCTAATGTAGAGAATGGATATCTGAATGGTAGATATGGTGGAATACCATTTATGAACGATCTCAAAACATTGCACTGGGATGAAGAATAAATATTTGGTAAGGTCAAGACGTTATGAGCGCCAGGAACCATTGCGTGATTCTCGCAAGATATACATCTATTGTGAAGGAAACAAAAGAGAGTTTGATTATTTCAGATTTTTCTGTGGCTTGTCATCCAACGTGAATATCATTCCGATTCCAAGCAAGGATGGTAAGACTGATCCTGAGAAGTTGATGGAAGCTGCACAGGAAGAATTTGGAATAAATTCTGATGTAAGTCCGAAATTCACTTTGGATGTAAGCCAGCAAGACAATGTGTGGTTTGTGATAGATACGGATTCATGGGGAAGTAAAATCACAGATTTGCGAAATTTCTGTAAGAGTCAGAATGCAGGATTGGATAATGAAACCTGGTATGTGTCTCAGAGTAATCCTAGTTTTGAGATATGGCTTTATTATCATAAGTTTAGTGAAAAGCCTGTGAAAAATGATGTAGATAAGTATTCTTCGATAAAGGAATTTGTTGATGCTCAAATACCGGGTGGATTTGACAGCAGAAAACATCCTGCTATGATAGAAGTTGCAATTCAGAACGCTAAAGCAACGTATGAAGAAGAAAATCAAGTACTTAAACTGTATAGTACCGAAGTCTTCAAACTAGGACAGGTAATATTGCCGTTTGTGAAAGATATATTGTAATTCTGTTGCATACACCATTCTCGAGCACTATAGGGCGGTTACATCCTTCCATTCTGAGAAGGGAAGGCTTGGTTAGGACGTGGAACTCTCTTTGGCTAAAGTTTTTGCAAATGAGCGCAATGAAAGTTTGCTTTCAAATTGTCGAGTGCAGCTAATCTAAAGAGGGACGGGGTGATTCGAAAAATTCCTCATTCGAGTGGAGACTTGTGCAGAGCGTTAATGCAATGAGAAACCTGTCCCTGTGTTTCATGTTTCATTCTCCAAAATATCTTGCCGACAGGCAAACCCAAAATAATTCCGTTTTAATTCTGTCTAAATTCCCGATGATTAATTTCTGGCCCCCGGCCATTCTTTAAGAAGATTTCCTCCAAAGATTTACCTATGGTTTGTTTTGTCGTGACTCAGCATAGTGAAAGCGCGCTCTCACTCTGTCTTCGCTACTCCAAAACATCTTGCGAAGCAACTCCCAAAATCAAGCAGCATTGTTATCCTTTTCTGCCCCGGCCATTCTTTATTAAAGATTTCCTCCAAAGATTTCTTGCGCTCGCGCAACCAAAAAAATATCCGTTTAACATCCGTCTAAATTGGCTACGCCTTTGTTTTCTCGCCACGGCATAATTAAAGCGAACGTTTTCGTTAAGCCAAATGAGCAGAATTAAGTTCACTTAAACTCTGCCATGGCGAGAAAAGGTGCCATAAAATGGAGCTTTATTCTGCTCATGGCTTAACGAAAACAATCCGATGATCCGTGTAACCTGTGAGATAATATAATAACGATTATGATTCAAAAAGTATTTAATTGGTATTTTACCAGTAAAGCACTACCATATTGGGGCGTATTATGCTTAGACTGCGCCATTGTGATGTTCTCCGGCTACCTCGCCGAATACTTTGAACTCGGAGGTTCAGGGTTTGCCGCCAGTTTCTGGGCCATTACCCACTCCCTGCTGCTATGCGTATTGCTCTTTGTGATAGCCTTTCGCGTGTTTAGCACCTATAGTGGGGTAGTGCGCTACTCCTCCTTCGTTGACCTGCAACGAATCGCAGCAGCAACATCACTCGGATCCCTGCTGACCTACCTGATGTCGTTGGTAGTGAATCATGTATGGTCCATCGATGAAGTCCTGATGCCATCCCTCTCAGGTATTATCTTGATGTTCACCTCATCAACCTGTTTGATGTTTATGGTCAGAGTAGCCGTGAAGAGCATGTTTGACGCGAGACGAAAAGACGAACAAGCCCTGAAGACCGTGATCTATGGCATCAAACATGGCGCTATAGGCATGGCGAAAATGATCAAGAGCCAATCCCCTCAACGCTATGTCCTTGATAGCTTCATTAGTCCCGACGGACAGATGGTAGGCCACATGCTCATGGGTGTGAAAGTCCGTGAGGTAGAAGATACGTTAGCATCCCAGTTGAAAGCCGATGGCATTGATGCCATCTTGGTATCCCCGGTTCAAGCAGATATATTCCGTGAAGACGACCACCTCATCAATGAACTCATCGCTAATGGCATCAAGATCATGATGATGCCCCATGCTTTAGAGTGGGACGGGAAAAGCGAATTGCCGCAAGACCAGCTCCATGAAGTAGATATCGAAGACCTCCTGCCACGCGATAAGATAGAGGTGGATATGAATGCCATTGGTGCTCTTCTCACTGGTAAAAGGATCATGATAACAGGTGCTGCCGGTAGTATCGGTTCAGAGATGGTACGCCAGGTCGCTGTCTATCATCCCTCAGAACTGATCCTTATCGACCAGGCAGAAACCCCCATGCATGATATCCGTCTGCTGATGCAACGCCAGTTCCCTGCTATCAAGTCAGAGACCATCGTAGCAAGTATCTGTAATGCCACTTTCATGGAAGCCATCTTTGCGGCGCATCAGCCAGAGTATGTCTTCCATGCCGCAGCCTATAAACACGTGCCGATGATGGAAGACAATCCTGCTATGGCCGTGCAAAACAATATCTATGGCACCCGTGTTATTGCAGACCTGGCAGTCAAGTATGGCACCAAGAAATTCGTGATGATATCCACCGACAAGGCAGTCAATCCCACCAATGTGATGGGCTGCAGCAAGCGCATCTGTGAGATCTACTGTCAATCACTCAATAAAGCCATTGCCGAAGGCACGGTAAAGGGCATCACCCAGTTTGTCACAACCCGCTTCGGTAATGTGCTGGGTAGCAACGGTTCTGTCATCCCCTTGTTCAAGCAACAGATTAGAAATGGCGGTCCTCTCACTGTCACCCATCCCGACATCATCCGTTTCTTCATGCTCATCCCTGAAGCCTGTAAGCTAGTCCTTGAGGCAGGCACCATGGGTAACGGCGGTGAGATCTTCGTCTTCGATATGGGCAAACCCGTCAAGATTGTTGACCTTGCCAAGCGCATGATAGCCCTTTCCGGTGCTAAAAACATCGGAATAAAATTCACTGGCTTGCGTGAAGGCGAGAAACTCTACGAGGAAGTCCTTTCCGACCAGGAAGAAAACATCCCCACCAAGCATCCCAAGATCATGCGCGCCAAAGTCCGCGAGTATGAATACGCCATAGCATGTGAAAACGAAAAGGCCCTCTTAGACCTCTCCTACACCTACAATGACATGGATATAGTAAAGAAGATGAAGGACATCGTCCCAGAATACAAAAGCCAAGTCTCCAAATACGAAATCCTAGACAAGAAATAGTTTATAGTTTATAGGTTATAGGTTAAAGTTTAGTGTTTAGTGTTTAGAGTTTAGCGTTAAGGTTATAGTTTATAGGTTAAGGTTAGAGTTTATAGGTTAGTGATTAGTGTTTAGCGTTAAGGTTATAGGTTAAAGGTTATAGTTTATAGGTTAAAGGTTAGAGTTTATAGGTTAGTGATTAGTGTCTAGAGATTCTGGTTGAAGATTATTTTAAAGATTTTCGTTAAGATTTACCTTTAGGTTATTTTTGTCACGACTCGGCATAGTGAAAGCGTGCTTTCACTCTACTCTCGCTGCTCCAAAAATTCGAGCCTGTAAGGCGATCCCCAAAAAATCCCTCCCCAAAAGCGAGGTATTCGAGCGTATTCTAGTCGAGATTAGATATAAAGATTTTTGTTATCATCCTACCTATACTCGTATATAATTCCGTTTTAATTCCGTTTAAATTCCGATGATTAATTTCTGGCCTCCGGCCATATTTTATTATTAAAGATTTCCTCCAAGATTTCTAGCCGTAGGCTACCCAAAAAGATTCCGTCTAACTCCCAACGATCCGTGCCCTCCGTGTGCTCCGTGGATAAAATTTTTCGCAACATTTTGATGTTTTATACAGAAAAATGTGTATCTTTGTACGCAACAAGGGAAATGATGACCTGAGGGTCACTCAGAAAAAAACTCTAAAAAAAGGATTTATATGATGCCAGTCAATAGCAATATGGCACCATCACCGCAGCCGGTGATCGCCAACGACTCCATCAAATAGAAAGAGGAAATGACGCAGGATTGCTCTATCACTCTTCTTCTATCGCCGACGAAAACAACGTTATGACAACCATCGTTTTCCAAAGGGCATCCACCGTTACTGGGACTGATACCACATCGGGTCCAGGAATAGAAGAACTATCCTGTTAGGTTATAGGTTATAGTTTAAAGGTTAGCTGTTAGCGTTAAGGTTAACGTTAAGGTTATAGTTTTAAGTTTAGAGATGTTAGTTTAAGATTCTTCTCAAGATTCTAGTTAAGATTTCGAGCCTGTAAGGCGATCCATAATAAGACCCTCCCATAAAGCAACGTATTGTTGCGCATTTTCAGTCGAGATTTTTATTTTGAGATTATCGTAGGATGACAAAGACCAGTCCATCAGACTTCAAACCTCAGACTTCAGACCTCAGACATCATCTTAGTTAAAGATTTCCTCCAAAGATTTCTTGCCTTTAGGCAACTAAAAAAAATCCGTCTAGATCCGTTTAAATCCGATGATTGATTTCTTGCGAAGCAACATCTCATAAAAGATTTCCTCCAAAGATTTCTTGCCTTTAGGCAACTAAAAAAAATCCGTCTACATCCGTATAAATTCCGATGATCCGTGTCCTCCGTGTGCTCCGTGGAAAATAGATCTTAGTGTCCTTTGCACCTTGGCGAAGATAAGTTTAGTCTCCACAAGACTGCTGGGTATATCAATGAAGGCGTGGAAAACAAATAGCTTACCAACGACTTCGATGGAATAGACAGCATGAGTATAACTCAAAACTTATCTTTCGCGAGACATTAACCATCCGTGCCCTCCGTGTCCTCCGTGGATCCATAATAATTTCTGGCCCCCGGCCATATTTTATTATTAAAGATTTCCCCCAAAGATTTCTTGCGAAGCAACCCCCAAATAACTCCGTGGATAAATTTTTTCGCAACATTTTGATGTTATATACAGAAAAATGTGTACCTTTGTACGCTACAAGGAAAATGATGACCCGAGGGTCACTCAGAAAAACCTCTAAAATAAGGATTTATATGATGCCAGTCAATAACTATATGGCACCATCACCACAGCCGGTGACCGCCAACGACTCCATCAAATAGAAAGAGGAAATGACGCAGGATTGCTCTATCACTCTTCTTCTATCGCCGACGAAAACAACGTTATGACAACCACCGTTTTCCAAAGGGCATCCACGTCACTGGGACTGATACCACATCGGGTCCAGGAATAGAAGAACTATCCTGCGGCGAAAGGAAGATCAGGTGGATTCTGAAAAAATGTTTGTTAATCTGATGAACATTGCTCTTTTTAGAGAGGAAATAAGGAAATACCAATAGGTTAGATTTTCCATAGATACTCCACTTTTTTACCGCCACTGATACTCAGCAAGTTATGAAAAGAGAGCCGATTTTCCTACAACATTTCCACAACAATTTCATTTGTTGGGAGGCTAAAGGGAATATAGCCCTGAGGATGGCATTTAAGACGTTGTAAAGAAAACTTCAGCCGTCAGCCATCATACATCTGACATCTCTGCCGCTAAGGTAAAAAAAAATTTTGAAATACGCAAGCAGAATATTAAATTCTTACTTCTTACATATCACCTCTTACTTCGACTATGTCAATAATCTCAGATGCGATACAAGCAAAATGCCTAGCCTTTGGCGACCGCATAATAAAGCTCAATGACTATTTGCTGGCACAGGCTGCGATGGAGCATGAGAAATATAAGAAAGAATTGAGGCAACGTAAGCCTGGACAAAAGACATCTTCCATCTTACATCTTCCTTCTTCCATCCCACTTCATTTGCAATCCGTGTCAAATCTCTGCAATCAGTTACTTCGGGCAGGAACCAGCATTGGAGCCAATAATGCCGAGGCATGTAACGGCATTAGTAAAGCTGATTTCAAAAGCAAATCTTTTATTGCACTAAAGGAGGCTCGAGAATCACTTTATTGGATTGAATTGCTTCATAGGAATAGTTTTATTGATGATAGGCAATACGAGTCTATATATGGTGACTGTGAGGAGTTGGTAAAAGTTCTCCATCATCGTTGTAAAAAAATCAATGATACAGAATAAGAGGAGTTATAGAATGGGTGTAGCAACATCTTCCATCTTCCTTCTTCCATCTAACATCTTTACGACATTCATCAGACATCCGGGAATCGGACCTTTCCTGGTCTTTTCACTACAAAATTAGCATAATTCAGGCATTCCTGCAATAGCATTAAGATATTTTGCACTTTGACTGTTAACGAAAGTTACAAGACACAGCAGAGCAGGCATGCAGCATAAAATACAAAAATTGAAAAATAATGGTTCAAAGTGCGATAAGATTCAAATCTTTTTCGTATCTTTGCCCACAAAATAAAAGCAGTATTATGATAGTAACCAATCAAGCAACAGATACGAAGCAGAATTTCAATGCCACTTCCACCCGAAATAGGATAATGGCCAGTACAATGTCTGTGGACGAATACTTCGATGAACTGATAGACAAGGTGCGCGAGGATTATGCAAATCTATGAGGTTCGAATCAGTCATGGAGCTCGTGCAGACATGGCAGAATTGCGCAAGTTCCTTAAGTCTATGATGACGGTGGAAGGAGCTATTCGCTATGCCAATAATATGCGTGAGGAGATAAAGACGTTGGCATTTTATGCTGATCTCTATGGCAAGACAACATCAATGACACTGCGTCAGATACACCCCGAGGCACGCCGGATGGTATCTCATAACCGTAAATGGGTGTACGTCTATCATATTGAAGCATCCTTCGTCATAGTAGACCGAATCCTCCCTGCCAATATGAACAAAGGTTGAATCCTCATCCAACGAAATCTTATATCATGTCTGAAATCTCCGATGCCATACAGACCAAGTGCTTGGCTTTTGGCGACCGCATAATAAAGCTCAATGACTACTTGTTAGAGCAGGCTGCTAATAAGAAGCCTGGCTACAAGATGGTAAATGGGAAACGAGTCTATAACAAATCTATTCCTGTGCACTTGCAAGCTGTCTCGAATCTTTGTAACCAACTTTTGAGGTCTGGCACAAGTGTCGGAGCAAACAACGCTGAAGCGTCAAGCGCAATTAGTAAAGCAGATTTCAAATCAAAGTCATATATAGCCTTGAAGGAGGCCCGAGAAAGCCTATATTGGATAGACTTGCTTCACCGAAATGGATATTTAGACGATAAACAGCATAGTAGTATTTACGCTGACTGTGAGGAATTGGTTAAGGTACTTACACATCGCTGCAAAAAGTTGGACGGCGTGGAATAACGTCAAACATCATACTTCATACATCATCCATCTCTTATCACATCATACATCATCCATAAAACATCAAACATCTTCTGATTGCACAGGTGGTCGTATCGGTGATGCAGTTCGATACTGCCAGTCAGAACAAAAATATAATTAAGTTTATGGCAAAAAAATATAATGTATTCATAAGTCACAGCTGGGATCATCTTGATGACCTTCGTAGTTTAAAACTGCATCTCCAGGAACGTGGCTACTTCAATGTTGATTTCTCTGAGGTGACACCTGAGAATGCAATTAAATCAGAGAATATTTATTATGTTCGTGCTCGTGTTGCCCAGCGTATAGCCAATGCTGATATAGTTATTGGTTTGGCGGGTGTATATGCATCTCATAGTGATTGGATGACTTGGGAATTGGATAAAGCCCAAGAGTTATCCAAACCAATTCTTGGTGTAATACCCAGAGGACAAGAAAGAATTTCTACTGTGGTTTCAAACCATGCGGATAAAATGGTTCGTTGGAATACAGAATCTATAGTAGCAGCAATAAGAGAATTAGCTTAGTATGAGAAAAGCATTAATTGTTGGTATAGACTTTTACGCACACGCCAACCGTTTAGGTGGTTGCGTAAATGACGCATATTCTGTGCGTCAGGTTTTGGAGCGTCATGGTGACGGCACGAAGAATTTTGATGTTCTGTTGAAGACATCATCTGATGACTCGACAGCCATTACCAAAGATGAGTTGAAAGCACTTATTTCTGACCTGTTTGATGATGAAACGGAGGTGTCTCTTCTTTATTTCTCTGGCCATGGTTATATTGATAGCGATTCGGGTTATCTTATCACATCTGATTGCAAAACAGGTGACGATGGTGTATCTATGGATGATATTATGTCATATGTGAACAACTCTCGTTCTAAGAATAAGGTAATTGTACTTGATTGTTGCCATTCTGGTCAGTTTGGTAATGTTAAAGCATTAGGTAATAATGCTGTACTCTCAGAAGGTACCACAATTTTGACAGCTTCAGCACGTGACCAATATGCAGTAGAAAATGGTGGAAGAGGATTATTTACGGGTTTGTTGGTAGATGCAATGAACGGAAGCGCTGCCAACCTTGTGGGTGAAATCTCTCCTGGTAGTGTTTATGCCCATATTGATCGTTCGCTTGGAGCATGGAGTCAACGCCCCATATTCAAGACTAACGTTAGGAGTTTTATTTCTCTTCGTAGAGTGACGCCCCCCATTTCCTTGGAAGATTTGAAAAAGATTGATAACTTGTTTCCTGACAAAGGTTATGAGTTTCCGTTGGATCCTTCTTTTGAGCCTACATCAGGAGAGACAAATGAAACTAATGCAGAGAAGTTCAGAATTCTTCAAAAGTATAACCGTTTGAACCTTGTTGTTCCGATAGGTGCAGAGCACATGTACTTTGCGGCCATGGAGCGAAAAGCTTGCAAACTGACAATTTTAGGAGAACATTATTGGACTTTAGTAAAGGAAGAAAGGATATAATAGATGGAGTTTTTTAGTGAACAATTTTTTCTAGACCAGGCAAGGCAGATTCCTCTCTATGAACAACGTGAGTTCTCGACACGAGTAAGAGATTCTCGTGCTGATGCCAAGTTTGATGTGTTTCTATCATATAACATCAAGAATATAGAAGCCGTTAAAGCAATATATTTTTTTCTTACCAAGAAAGGACTAAAAGTCTATCTGGATTGTATTGTTGACCCAGATATGCAACGTGACAATTGTGAAAAAACAACTGCACAAAGAATCCATAACCGTCTTATGAATAGCAAGAGTTTGCTATATGCGCAGTCTCCAAGTGCCGGTCAAAGTAATTGGATGCCCTGGGAGTTGGGCGTGGTAGATGGGCATACTCATAAGTGCTTTATTATGCCTGTGACATCAGATGCTAAGCAGGTAACTCCAAGACGAGAGTACCTTTCATTGTATCCCTATGTCAAGCCTGATACTTGCAATATTATGAAGATATTTTCGGAGGGCTCAGAAGCAAGACCAATAATGACTGATTTTGTACAGTATATAAAAGGTCTTTAGTTTCTAATGCCACTTATAACGCCACCAATTAAGAATATCAAGATAACTGACGCCAAGCCGAGTGCAAACGAACTAACTCGATTTGCCGAGGTGCGAAGGAAGTCGACGACAAGTCAAGTGACGGAGCCGTTTAAGGAGGAAATCCTGAAGGGGACTCGACTTAAGTCGCTTGTTCCGTAGGTCTCAAGAATGTTCATACGATAGAGGAGATAAAGGCATGGCTGCAGGCTTTTGGATATAGAGATGCAATAAAAAATGCGGCAATCAATTTTATCCTGCGTGAGTTCGTGATGAGCAAAATCTCTTGTGATGAAATGAGCAATATGGATATGATAGTAGAACTTCTTCGTCCGCAGATGGAATAACATAATACATCTTACATTTTCCTTCAAACATCAGACATCTTACCGGGGCAGGAATCCCATCGGGATTCTCTCATAAGAACGGTTCAATAAATTCTGGTGCCTGCCTTTTATATGTAGAATTAAATCAAAATTATGAATATACTTGTTACAGGAGGAGCTGGATATATAGGTTCTCACACAATCATTGAGTTGTACAAGGCTGGTCATACAGCCGTTGTGGTTGATAATCTTAGCAACAGTAATCCAGAAGGATTACGTCGTGTGGCGGAGATTATAGGAGTGAAGGAGATTCCTTTCTATGAAGTTGATATTCGTGACCGTGAGGGATTAGACAAGGTAATGACAGAGCATCAGTGTGATGCATGTATCCACTTTGCTGGCCTCAAATCCGTAGGCGAAAGTGTAGAAAAACCATGGGAGTATTATGAGAACAATATTGCTGGTACACTTGTACTCGTTGACGTGATGAAGGAGCATGGATGCAAGAATATTATTTTTAGTTCTTCTGCTACTGTTTATGGCGACCCTGCTGAGGTCCCCATTACAGAAAACTGTCCTAAGGGTCAATGTACCAATCCTTATGGCTGGACAAAGTCAATGTTGGAACAAGTTCTGATGGATATTCAGAAAGCGGATCCAGAATGGAATGTGGTGCTGCTCAGATATTTCAATCCCGTTGGCGCACATCCAAGCGGCCGTATAGGCGAGGATCCAAATGGTATTCCCAACAATCTGATGCCCTACATCACCCAGGTGGCCGTGGGCAAGCGCAAAGAACTTGGCGTGTTTGGTAATGACTACCCGACGCATGATGGGACAGGCGTACGCGACTATATCCATGTTTGTGATTTGGCAGCTGGTCATGTGGCCGCATTGAAAGCAATAGAGCGCAAGTGCGGTCTTGGTATCTACAATATGGGTACAGGTCACGGATATAGTGTTTTGGATATGGTAAATGCCTTTATGAAGATAAATGGTGTAAATGTGCCGTATACGATAAAACCAAGACGACCAGGTGATATAGCAACATGCTATTGTAATCCCGCCAAAGCTAAAGCTGAACTTGAATGGGAAGCAAAATATGGTATTGATGAGATGTGCCGTGATAGTTGGAATTGGCAAAAAAATAATCCTGAAGGATATAAAATAATCAATAGATAATAAGGTATGAAAGGTATTGTTCTTGCTGGAGGATCCGGTACTCGTCTATACCCGATAACAAAGGGCGTAAGTAAGCAATTGCTACCGATTTATGATAAACCGATGGTATATTATCCTATCAGTGCCTTGATGTTGGCAGGAATTAGGGATATTCTCATTATTAGTACTCCTTATGACCTCCCTGGCTTTAAACGTTTGCTTGGCGACGGTTCTGACTATGGTGTACATTTTGAGTATGCAGAACAGCCATCTCCTGATGGCCTTGCTCAAGCTTTTATTATTGGTGAGAAGTTTATTGGCAATGATTCAGCTTGCTTAGTCCTTGGAGATAACATTTTCTATGGTGCTGGCTTTACAAGCCTGCTTCGTAAGGCTGTAGAAGATGCTGATAAGAATCATAAAGCGACTGTCTTTGGTTATTGGGTGAATGATCCTGAGCGCTATGGCGTGGCTGAATTCGATAAGGAGGGCAACTGTCTTTCTATTGAGGAGAAACCACAAAAGCCAAAGAGCAACTATGCTGTGGTAGGCCTTTACTTTTATCCCAATAAAGTAGTTGATGTAGCCAAGCACATTAAGCCTTCTGCCCGTGGAGAGTTAGAAATCACTACGGTGAATCAGGAATTCCTCAATGATGGTGAACTGAAAGTCCAGGTCTTTGGCCGTGGTTTCGCATGGTTAGATACCGGTACCCATGATTCATTGGCAGAGGCATCAACCTTCGTCGAGGTTATTGAGAAACGCCAAGGTCTAAAGGTTGCTTGTTTGGAAGGCATTGCATACCGCAATGGCTGGATTTCTGAGGAGAAGATGCGAGAACTGGCAAAGCCCATGTTAAAAAACCAGTATGGACAGTATCTAATGCGTGTAATAGAAGAGAAGAAAGAGGAAGTAGATTCAGATACTTTCCGTTATAGATAGTAGATTATGAGTATAAAGGACGTAAAGATAATAGAACTGCCGAAGTTCACTGACCCTCGTGGTAATCTCTCGTTTGTGGAGCAGAACAATCATATCCCGTTTGAAATCAAGCGGACGTATTGGATATATGATGTACCAGGTGGAGAGAGCAGAGGCGGTCATGCATTTAAGAATAATGACGAGTTCATCATTGCCATTTCCGGTGCCTTTGATGTTGTGGTGGATGATGGTGAGCGGCAGAAGAAGTTTGAACTGAACCGTTCATACTACGGGTTGTATATTCCTGCTGGTCTGTGGCGTACGATGGAGAATTTCTCTACTAACTCATTCGCAATAGAATTTGGCTCTGTGAAGTATTCTGCAAAGGACTACATCCGTGATTACGATGAATTCTTAAAACTGAAGAAAGATGGCAAAATATAGTGTATTCGACTGCTCGATGGTGGAGCTGGATAAGCACCATAGTGACCGCAAGGGTAACCTGACGGTGGTGCAGAATGGCGAGACTTTGCCATTTGACGTGAAGCGGGTTTATTACCTGTATGATGTTCCGGGAGGTGAGAGCCGTGGTTCTCATGCGCATAAAGATTTGGAACAGTTGATTATTGCTGCATCTGGTTCGTTTAGGGTGACTCTGGATGATGGTAAGTGTAAGAGGAGTTTTTTCCTTAACAGACCTTATCAGGGTCTTTATGTGAAGCCTGGAATGTGGCGTGATTTGGAGGATTTCTCTTCTGGAGCCGTTTGTATGGTATTAGCCAGTGAGGTGTACCAAAAAGAGGATTATATTCGGGATTATGAAGAATTCTTAAAATTCAGGGAGGAAATATGATTCATCCGTTAGCTGATTGTATGAACAAGAACGTGCCAGAAAGCACAAAGGTGTGGCAGTTCTGTGTAGTGTTCCCGAATTGTCAAATAGGGGAAAACTGTAATATATGCTCTCACTGTCTGATTGAGAATGAGGTGATGATTGGTAATAATGTCACCATCAAATGCAATGTGCAGGTGTGGGACGGCATTACGTTGGAGGATAATGTAATGGTAGGGGCTAATGTAACCTTTACCAATGATATGTACCCTCGTTCAAAGAACAAGGACTGGACATTACTGAAAACGAGAGTATGTAAAGGTGCAACTATTGGGGCTGGTGCGGTGATACTACCAGGTATTACCATTGGCGAGAATGCCTTTGTAGCGGCTGGTAGTGTAGTTACCAAGGATGTGCCTGCCGGTGAGCTCTGGATGGGCAATCCTGCGAAGTTTTTTAAGAAAGTGGACTTTTAATTATAGTTTCAAGTTTCAGGTTTCAAGTATAGCGATAATAAAACTAGCAATATGAATATACCATTTTTAAGTCTTAAGGATGTAACGGCTCTTCATGGAGCAGAGATCAATGAGGCCATTACCCGTGTCGTAAATGGAGGTTGGTATCTCCAAGGAAAGGAGAACGAGAGGTTTGAGGCAGATTATGCCAAGTTTATAGGAACAAAGTATTGCATTGGATGTGCCAATGGTCTGGATGCCCTCATTTGGATATTCCGCGGATATATTGAGATGGGTGTGATGAAATCTGGTGATGAGGTGATTGTTCCTGCAAACACCTATATCGCCACGATTCTTGCTATCACTGAGAATGGATTGAAGCCTGTTCTTGTAGAGCCGAAGCTTAATACATTGGAGATTGATGACGACCTTATTGAGGCTGCGATCACTCCCAAGACAAAGGCTATTGCCATTGTCCATCTGTATGGACGTAATGCATATACCGACAAGATAGGAGAATTATGCAAGAAGTATAATCTGAAACTTATCGAAGATAACGCTCAGGCACATGGCTGCAAACATACTGATGGCCGCATTACTGGATCCATTGGTGATGCCGCAGGCCATAGCTTCTATCCAGGTAAGAACCTTGGAGCTCTTGGTGATGGTGGTGCGGTTACCACTAATGATCCAGAACTAACTGCTGCTATTCGTGCTTTAGCAAACTATGGTTCTCAGAAGAAATATGTATTCAAATACACCGGTCGTAACAGCCGTTTGGATGAGATACAGGCAGCTGTGTTGGATGTTAAACTGAAATATTTAGTTGAGGATAATCAACATCGTAAGGAGGTGGCTCATTACTACTATGAGCATATCAATAATTCTTTGATTACTCTGCCAGATTTACTTCCTGATGAACAGAATGCCTACCATTTGTTCCCGATTCTGGTGGCTGATGGCAAACGTGATGCTTTACATGATTATCTTGATCAAAATGGTGTTGGTACAGTGTGCCATTATCCTATAGCACCTCATAAGCAGGAGTGCTATGTCAAGGAAGAGTGGAATATTCCCCAATTGAGCCTTCCTATTACGGAAAATATAGCTGATGAGGAGTTGAGCCTCCCAATAGGGCCTTCGATTAAAATTGAAGAAGTTGAGACAATAGTAAAACTTATTAATAATTTCCAATAAAAGTTGCAATGACAAAGCAAAGAGCAATAGGCTTAGATTATTTAAGAATTATTCTCGCGTTGTTAATCTTTTTCTTCCACTCGCGTGATTATTGTTTTTTTAAATACGGCATTGTTGACGGTTTCTTCGGTAATGGAGCCACATCTATGTCTGCATTCTTTATGCTCTCAGGATGGGCACTCTATATTACCTATAGGGATAAAAACTTTAGTGACCTTAGAAATCTTAAGGTATTCTTTGTAAAAAGACTTTTGTCTATCTTGCCACTCTACTATTTGATTTCTTTGCTTTTTGTGGTTTTTGTTGGGAAAGAAACCGTATTGCAGAATATTGTTCTATTCCCAATAGAAGCTTTAGGTTTACAATCATTAATTGCAGGGACTTTCCCTTTAACGCATAATGGCGGCACATGGTTTATATCATGTATCCTCGTTTGCTATTTGGTGTTTCCGTTTGTTAAGGACTGCTTTAGGTCTTTGAGTGAAAGAAGCATATATTGGCTCATGGCAGTTTTTTATATTCTACTCTCAATATTACCCATTATTCAACTGTATTATAGGTATGATCTGGAGTCCGTATATCCCAATCCCTTCCTTAGAATACTCGAATTTAGTATTGGAGTATTCCTAGCCATACTATGGGATAAATATCAAGTTGGGGGGGGGCAAAAATATACTGATTTCACTTTTGCGAAACAAATGGATTTTTCTTCTATCATTAATGGTGTGGTTCTTATCAACTAGCGTACCTTCATGGTTGAATGTGCCGCATGTAGGTTATGTCGCATATAATGCTATTGTTATACCATGCTCGATGTGCATCATAATGTTTTTAGGTACATTACAGTGTAGGGGTAATGGGAATCATACTGTCCTTATGTACCTTAGTAGTATCTCGTATGGTTTTTATTTGTCACAACTATTAGCATTCCCACTAACTATATACATGCTTCCCGAATCATTATTATCCGGTCCTTGTGGTATCTTAGTCTCTATGGTTTTGTGTCTGGTTATCTCAATAATTAGTTATGAGTTGGTTCTCAAACCGATAAAAAAAACATTTTCACCGAAGTAATATATTTTTAAACATATGAGTAACAAACGTATATCTATATTTGTAAACGCGAGCCCTCTTAGCAATAAATATTACCCCTTGTTAGAGAAACTTGGGGATGATTTGTGCTGTTTTTACGGAACGAGTATAGGACGGAAACAAACTATTCCTAGTGATTTAAAATGTAAAGTAAACACACCGGGAATCGGGTTGAAGTTGTTTAACCGTTTATTATCCCATTTTCTAAAGTTATTCCGACTACCCTTATACTACGAATATTGGATAAATGTCCGTATTTTGGACGCTCTATATTCACGTAAAGTTGCATCTGACGATTCGAGTATTGTTTACATAAATCCTCTTTTCAGAAAAACGGCAGAAAGGGTTAAGGCGACAGGAAAGACATTAGTCGTAGAAGCAGCAAACTCAGATCCGGTAAGGGAACATGAAAGAATAAAGGTTGAGTATGCTAAGTTTGGTATCAAACATCAGTATATTTATGGTAATCCTATGTACCGAGATACGTGTATTTCTTCATTAAAGTATGCAGACAAGATTGTAACTATTAGTGAAGTATCTCGCCAAACATATATTAATGCTGGCTACCCTCTTGAGAAGTTTGAACTTATACCATTGACAGGAACTGATTTCCCGATTCAACAATATCAAACAATAGAAGGTAGAGAAAAGGCATTTATAACAACATCTTTCCACAGTTTCATCAAGGGAACTCACCGTTTACTATTATCTTGGAAGAAGGCGAATATACAGGATATTCCATTATATGTCATAGGGACTATTTGTGAAGATATGAAAGAATTCATTGAAAAGTATGGCCCCTTTGATAATGTTATATATGTTGGGCATCAATCTAATTTGCCAGAGTGGTATAGTGCGCGTGACGCAGTAGGCGCCCTGCTCTCTCTCTCAGAGGGAGCAGGGCGCGTGACCCCGGAGATGATGTCGTTTGGCTTTCCTATGATAGTGTCTCCAGACGCAACTTGTGATTTGATTAAGGAAGGAATCAATGGATTTGTTATTGAAACAGAGGATGTAGATTCAGTAGCTTCTCGTCTTAAGTGGTTCGCTGACGACTGGAACCGAGTTCATGACATGAGAAAAAATGTTTTGGATACTGTGAGAAGTAGAACTACTAGAGATTGGTCGATAGATGTGGCGAACTATTTATTGAGCCTCTGAAACCATTTGCATGAAACTTAAACACTGGTTAATAATAATAATAAATGTATGAAGTTTATCTTAAGAGACGATGATATAAATTATCACTATAGTGCAGAACAATTAGCTAAGTGGTATGATGGGATTACGGATATTTGTCCTGTATCAATTTGTATTCCTGCTTTCATTAAGGGCGATTTTTTCAAATGGGTGGAAATCTTCGAGAGTCATACACCGTATGATGAAAATGAGTGGTTAAAAACTGGCGTTCCATATAAACTGGGTGACAATAAAGAACTTGTGAAATATATCAAGGGCTTAATCGAAAATGGGAAGGCAACTATATCCATGCATGGCATCCATCATAGAAACGAAGAAATGGATATGCCCCCAGTGGCGAATAACTTCATAAGAGGTGCAGAATTCTATACCAATAATGATTATACGAGTAAGCTAAAAGAGGCAAAAGAATATTTGGAGAATTTGTTTAAAGTTAAGATCTGCTCTTTTTCACCTCCTCAGAATATGATAAATTTAAACGGATTGCGGGCAATACGAAACAACCACTTGTCACTATGTGCTGACTTAATACGTTCTCCTCGTATGCCTAAGACTATGGTGGAGTTCTATGGACTGGCTGGAACGATAAAGATTCTCTATTATAGATTTGCATTAGGCCATCAGTATCCATATATTATTCACCATAAGGGTATTGACTTAATCGGGCATTGCAGGTTACAACCAGGTAATAACTATGATGAGATTATAAACTCGTTTAACTATTGCTACAAAAAAAATGGTGTATTTGTGCTATCAACCCATTCTTATGGTTTCGACACGCAAATGGCGGATGGCTCAGGCACGATGAAAGAAACGTTAATGAGGGTGTTGAATGTTGTTAAGCAATATCCTAACATAGAGTATACTACCCTAAATGATATTTTTTGCAAATAATTGCTTGAGTTACGCTTCATGGAGTAATATTTATGATTCATGATACGAGGAAATAATCATGTATAAAGTACTTTTATTGGGAGAATTCAGTTCTCTACACAATTATTTAAAACAAGGATTACTCGCTTGCGGTGATGTGGAGGTGACCCTTGCTTCAAATGGTGACGGCTACAAAAGAATAGGTGGGGCAGATATGCCCTTACCTGAATGTTCGAGCAAGTCATTATTCAGGAGGTTGCTATACTATTATAATTACCTTAAGGCTATTAATAAGCTAAAGGGGTTTGATATAGTTCAGATCATTAATCCTTCTGTTATTCCTTACATTATAGGAAAAAGAGTTGTTCAAAAATTAAAGAATAATAATAGTAAAATTTTCTTAGTCTCTGGTGGAATAGACTATGCTCTTGTCAAGGCTTATCTGGAAGGTAAATTTGACTATTATGTATTTGATGCCATGCCAGAAGTCGTGCCTTCTTATAGTACAAAGAGCTTTATTGGAAGATTAAGGGTTGGTTATGAGAATTATTTAACGGCTACCGTTGATAAAGTAATCCCCATCTTGTATGAGTATTCAATCGGTTACAAAACTGAGGCTATTTCTTCTGTGGTGCCTGTTCCTATCAATGTTACAAAGCTTGAATATAGTGAGAATATACCAGGTGATAAAATAGTATTCTTTCATGGCTTAAATGATGAAAGAAAGAAGGGTACTAAATATATTAAGGAAGCGCTTGAAAGATTAAAAAGGAATTATCCCGAAGACGTTGAAGTGATAATAGATGGAAAGATGCCTTTTGATGAGTATGTGAAAGTGCTATCTAGGACTAATATTGTTATCGACCAGTGTATGTGCTATGGTTATGGCATTAATGCCTGTATCTCCATGGCGCAAGGGAAAGTGGTGATGGCAAGTGCAAGACCAGAAACCCTTCAAGCTTTTGGGGTTGAATCAAGTCCTATAATTCATATTAAACCTGATGTGGATTATATATATGAAAAACTGGAGCGTATAGTCATTAATAGAGCAATGATTCCAGAGTGGGGCAGGTTGTCACGCAAATATGTTGAAGACATTCACGATATGAATAGAATTGCAGATATGTATATGCATATCTGGAAGAATAGTTGATTATGTTAAAAAAGAGTATCTGGGTGGTACTAATACAATTCATAGGGGTTCTGCTCAGTTTTGTAACTTTATATTTTATAGTTGGTGATATGACCCCAGAGGTTTATTCTCTGGTGGGCACATATACCGTTATATTAGGTGTTGTTAATACATTCTCTCATCTTGGCATTGAAACAGTGATGATGAGGGAGACTTTATATTGGACTGAACATAATGATACGCAAAAGGTTGTAGAGTACGCTACTCAATCGATGTTCTCAAGAATTTTTGGATATATCATTTTACTACCATTGCTTCTGATTTATATATTCTATATTGATTATACAAAATACGATCATCAGTACCTGTTCCTATTATTTATGTTTTTAATAGGCGCACTAGCCAGTACGCTTAATGATTGTATGTCGTTGATTGTAAGGTCAAAAGGAGGATATGTCTTTGCTCAATTCGCGAAAACGCTGAATAACAGCATAGTGAAAACATTTGGCTTGATATTATATTTAAAATTTGGTGCAGCAGTTTATTTGTATTTCTTCAGTTTATCTTCCGTTCCCTTATTTATTCTTTTCTACTTATACGTACATAAGTCGTTCTCATCCAATTTTATCCAATTTAAACCTATGCTTAAGAAGGTTTGGGAGTCCCGTTTTCTATGGCTGAGAACAGATCTGGATTATTTCAAGAATTATGCGGACAGCATCCTTGTTTCAATACTGTTTCCAGCGCATATTATGGGTATATATTCGCTTTATAAAGCCCTGGAGAATATGGCAAAGGATTTCATAGAAGGATTCTTTGATGTCCTTTCTCAGAACTTGGTGAGGTTTAAGGGTAACTATGAGAGACTGTGCAAGGAAGAAAAGAAATATAATATGATTAGAGCAGCGATATTGGGTGTTGTCGTGATTGTTGGTGTCGTATTTGCAATTTATTCTTCGCAGATTATTTCTATATGTAATCTCTCCAATTACGATCATGCAGCAGAACTTGTGCAGTGTGTTTTTATCGTTGCAATAATATATATACTTGGTAAGTACGAAATTAATATTCTGGCATTTTTTGCCTCTTCAAAACTGAATTTTAATCTTACGGTTTTAATATCTGTAATATCAATAGCAGCTTTTGGTGCACTGTATTTTATTCCTTCGTTATACGGAGCTTTGTTCCAGAGAATTATAGTTTATCTTACTACAACAGTTTTGTCTATTGCGTTGTTCAAGAAGTACAGGACTGAAGTATATACTCGCTTGTTTAAGTAGAAATAATGTATATTCAATATACTTTAATACTCACAATTCTTTTTTATCTTATGTATTGGGTTGCGACAAAAAATCCGCAGCCCATAAGGAATCCGTTTACACGTCGATTTGAGAGCAATCATTATGCGGTTCTTGTCCTGGTTATAATGGTTATCATGCTGTTTTTGCGAACCTTTGTACTGGCATCAAGTGTATCTGACATCCTGGGATATGAACGTGCACTGAACGATATTGACGAACTATCGTGGAGTAGTGCTATTACTGAAGACATTGGTGTTAGAATAGAGACTGGATACAGACTTCTTATGAAATTGTATTCTTGTCTAAGTACAGATATAAATGGTTTCCTTTTTATACATGCGTTAATATCTCAGATATTATTATATAGGATATTGAAAAGGTTTTCCGCAAGTCCTTTCATCTCTCTTACTATATATTTGATTGTTATGTTTTGCCCGTCAATTTATATATTGAGGCAATACTTGGCGATGTTGGTTTTGTTTAACAGTATTCCTTATATTATAGATAGAAAACCCTTACCTTTTATTATTTGTACGGTCATAGGTGTCAGTATTCATAATGTGTCCGTTGTATTCTTCCCCATTTATTTCTTGTATGGGATAAAAAGCAATTGGAAGTTAATATTGGCGCTTGTGCTTATTTTTGTAGGATTGAAGGTCTCATTTACGGCGGTATATTATTATTTTGGTGATGCCGTGTTCAGCGGTTTGTATGATACTTATTTGTACACGGACAAGTACGAGGGCTCAAATTATACGGAAAGTTATATTGACCTTTGTATTTTATTGGCGTATGTAGCTATAGCATGGAAGCATATTCTCGGCTCTGAAATGGATAAACTGTTGTTCATTGCTATGTGTATGGGCTTCTCAATATCCTTTGCTGGTACTTCATTACCACTGGTTGGACGATTGGCCCTTTATTATACTTTTGCGATGGTGTTAGTGATACCGAGAATTATGTCATATATTAATCCTTCGTTTATTAAATATGCTTTTGCCATTGTTGTCTTGGGGTTGATGTATATGGCATTCTTCAATGATGAAAATATGCATTCTTATCGATTAATATTCTAGTAAATAATAGCTATGAGATTAGCATTAGTAGCATACCTGCATGGAGCAGGAGGTGCGGAACGTCAGATTATTCTTCTTGGTAACGAAATGAAGAAAAGGGGGCATGATGTGCACCTTTTGATTCTTGCTGAGAATAAGTCTAACTATGATATTGCAGATGGTGTTCATATATATGATTTATCAGTAGTAGAGCATGGTGGTAAATTTGATATTATTAAGCGGTATTTCGCATTACGTAAGTGGCTTAAGAAAATTCATCCTGAAATAACTATTAATTATAATTTGCAGGGTGCTTATTTCTCAATGCTTCTCGGAAATAGAATCTGTGGCAAGATTTTATATTCTGAGAGGGGAGATCCTTATGACAAAGAATATTCTGGAGTTCTCGGTCATGTAAGGGATATTACTTGCAAAAAGGTTGATGCATTGGTCTTTCAGTCTGAAGGTGCAAGGGATTTCTTTGAAATTGGAGAGAAGCAGAAGGCAATTGTTATCCACAATTCTGTGGTAGTTCCGCAAGATAAATATCCGATACCCTCGGCAAGAGATAACCGAATTGTTACAGTTGGGCGACTGCACTCTCAGAAGAATCCTCAACTGCTTGTTGATGCTTTTGCCTTGATAGCCGACATATATCCAGATATGACACTTGAGTTCTATGGTGATGGAGATTTAAAAGAAGAAATCCAATCGATAATTAATAGTAAGGGACTTTCAGAACGCGTGCATCTGCATGCAAGCCGAAAGGATATTTTTGATTGCATTCGCACAGCACGGCTTTTTGTGTTAACCTCAGACTATGAAGGTATGCCTAATGCATTGATGGAAGCTATGGCCCTGGGATTGCCTTGCATATCGACCGATTGCAGACCGGGTGGAGCAAGAACGCTGATTAAAAGTGGCAAGAATGGAATAATCGTACCACCAAGGAATGTAAATGCTCTGGTAGATAAAATGATGTATATGCTTGAAAACCCACGAGAAGCTGAACTCATGGCAATAGAGGCTTATAAAATTGGTACAACTCATACTAATGTAGTTACCTTTGATAAATGGAATCAATTTCTAATCTCAATTCTTTAATGGTTAATTTATGAATCCTTCAATATCAGTAATAATCCCAGTGTATAACGCTGAAAAATATGTCAGTAGGTGTATAGAGAGCGTGCAAGCTCAGGCGTACTCCCATTGGCAGATGATTCTCGTGGATGAAGGATCGAAGGACAAGAGTCTGGAAATTTGTCAGAAGTATGCTGGTGCAGACAATCGTATCCATGTGATACATCAAGAGAATGCAGGTCCTGGTATAGCTCGCAATGTGGGGCTTGAATGCGCTAAGGGCAAGTATGTGGTCTTCATCGACTCTGACTACTATATTGAGAAGGATTATTACAAACTTCTTTCACAGCACGATGAGGATGTGGTGTACATTGACGTTCGTAACGTTGATGAGGATGGCCGTGTGCTCAAAGAATAGTATATGTCCAGCAATAAACGACTTTCGCTCGACTCGATACTTCGCAGGCAGATGACTGGAAGTATTATTTTTTGGGGTAAGAAAATGTCTTAAACTCAGCGTTTTACAAGATAATAATATAAAATATACAAATCATAAGATAGGCGAGGAAGCATTATATAGTTTCCAAGCGTTGTGGTATGCAAAGTCAGTAGCTTTCATTGATCAGCCTCTATACAATTATGTGCAAAGAGGCGATAGTCAATCGCACCTCAAAGTGGATGATCCTTGGGGAGGTGTTGCAAAGGCAATGAAAGTAAAAGTGACAGAAATGGGGCTTTATCCCAAATTTTCCAATACCATCAACGCATTCTTCTTGACAGCATCGGTTGCATCTGCCAATTGTCTTACCAAAAATTATCCGTTTACTACATACCTAAAAAAAGTTAGAGAATGTAGATGTCGGTTAAGTGAAACAATTGATAGAGACTATCCAATAGACAAAGAGAATATGAGCCGGAAGGCTTGCATTGTGGGGTGGATGCTCCAACATGAGTTTTATACTCCTATTTGGATATTGGCTAAAGCGAGAGAGAAAATTGGATAACTGAATCAAACCATGCTTCCAGTCTTAGCAATGAAATCAATATTGGAAGTATGGAAAAAATTTCAGTTATTATCCCTGTATATGGGGTTGAGAAGTATCTAAACAGATGTGTAGAGTCAGTAGTAAATCAGACTTACAAAAACTTGGAGATTATCCTTGTAGATGATGGAAGTCCTGATAACTGTCCAAAGATGTGTGACGAGTGGGCTTTGCGCGATGAGCGAATACGGACAGTCCACCGTGAAAACGGTGGACAGTCCTGTGCTAGAAACACAGGACTGTCCATCGCCTCCGGCGAATATGTCACCTTCGTTGATAGTGATGACTGGATCGCACCTGATACATATGAATATTGCATGAATCTTTTATACAAACATAAAGGTGCAGATGTTGTTCAGTTTGACGTTATGCTTGCGTCACAATATCCAGTCAATATCATTGAAAAAGAGGAAGTTGTTAATTATTATAAAGACAAGGACATACTTGAATACTACATGGAATCCTCCACACGGAAAAGCGGTGGCTTTTCCGTGTGTAGGTGCCTCTTTGAGGCACCTACAGCAAAGCGTTACTCATTTCGTGAGGGTAAGATTAATGAGGATATGGATTATAAGTTTAAGGTGTTGAGAGATTGCAAAAAATGGGTGGTGTCTAACCAAGTGAAATACTTCTATTGGCAAGAAGGCAACAGCACTTCTTCTGGAAAACTTAAACCGAGAGCCTTGCAGCTTTATGAAGCGGTAGAGGAGCTAAATAAGTTGTGCCAGCAAGAGAATTATGGAAAGATTGCCTATTTAGGAAAGGTGAAACTTGCCCGAACTCCTTTTTCCTTGTTGTCTCGTATAGCAGTTTGGGGAGTCGAGGCAATGGACGAGAAAGAGATTACTCAAAAACTGTTGAAAGAACATCGTAAAGCCCTTCCTACTTTATTGGGAGCACCAATACCATTTAGTAGAAAGGTACTTTCTGTGATGTTTGCAGTCAGTTTTCCATTTTCAAAATGGTTGCTTTCAAAGTTCAAGAGCAAGGTAAATGCATAACACTTTAAATCTAATACATTATGAGCATCGAACAAAAGATAAACTACCAGCTGAATAAATATCCGGCTGTGAAAAAAGTGATTAAGCGAGCTTACCAGTTGGGATGCTATACGGTGAGCAAGAAGATTAAGTCGGAAGGAAATATTGTGCGTGTGTCGCCTGATGACCCTGAGCATGAGTATTTCTTCGGCTATTACGACAAGAGTCCTTGGGATGCCACCATGCGGTATATGCTTTGCATGAGGGCGAAGGATACTTGGAGTGAGCCAGACCCTATGGGTACTGCAGATATTCTGCTGATTGATACGCAGAACGGCAATGCAGTCAGAAAGATTGCTACTACACATACCTGGAATGTGCAGCAAGGTTGTATGGCACAATGGCTTGGGCCTGACTTCAAGTCTCGAATTTTGTATAATGACCTCCGTGATGGCAAGTATTGCTCTGTGATACTGAATATCGAAACGATGGAGGAAAGAGTGCTGCCTATGCCTTGCTATACAGTTTCTGCCGATGGCAAGATTGCATTGAGCCTAGACTTTTCTCGTCTGCATTCTCTTCGTTTGGGCTATGGCTATGTTGCCTTGCCCGAACGGACAAAGGGTGTTGCACAGCCTGATACAACAGCAGTATGGAAAATGGATTTGGAGACCAGCGAAGTGACTGAACTGCTGAAATATACAAATTTCGCCAACTTTCAGCCAAGACCAGAGATGCAGGAGGCTGATAGTGTGCACAAGGTGAACCATCTGATGCTGTCACCAAATGGTAAGCGTTATATGGTGCTATATCGATGGTTCTGCGGTCAAAGGAAATATACCCGACTCGTGACTTGCAATGTAGATGGGACAGATATGTATGTACTATCAGATGACGACATGGTGAGCCACTGCTATTGGAAGAATGATGAGGAAATTATTGCGTTTGAAAGAAAGAAGGAGTTTGGACCCGGGTATTATTTGATGAATGACAAGACTCAGGAGTGGCAACACATCTGGCCGCAATTGAGCAATGACGGACACCCAAGCTATTGTCCCACAGACAATCATCTGGTGGTATTTGACACTTACCCAAGTCGTTCTCGCATTCAGGAGGTAAAGTTGGGATTAGACAATGATACCAAAGGCGATTCTGTACGAACAATTGCCAAAGTGTTTGCTCCTTTCAAATATGACAATGATACACGGTGCGACTTGCATCCAAGGTGGAGCAGGGACGGGAAGAAGGTATGTTTTGATTCGGTATTTGAAGGACACAGAGGGTTATACGTTGTAAATGTTGAGAACGAACACGAATTGCACGAATAACACGAATATACTTTTGTTGAACCCGAATGGCCGCGAATGGTCACGAATTTGACATGAATAATACAATTGCGGTAATATTACCGGTATATAAGAAAGACAAGATAGAGTATTTGCGATTGGCGGTGGAGAGCATCGTGATGCAGAGCTACAGGGACTATCATCTGTACGTTGGTGTGGATGGGCCCGTGGGAGAAAATTTGGAGGACTACCTTAAGCATTTAGAGAAACAGCAGCAAATATCGGTTGTCTGGTTTGAAGAAAACAGAGGACTGGCTTGTGTTCTGAATGACTTGTTGGACATTTGTTTTAAAGAGGGGTATGAGTATATTGCCCGTATGGATGCAGATGATATTTCGCGGACTGACAGGTTCGAAAAACAGATGGCGTATCTGGAGTCGCACCCTGAGATTGATGTGGTGGGTGGTGCCATCAACGAGATAGATGAAGAGGGGAAGAATAGAGGAAAAACAATTGTTTATCCTGCCGGGCCTAAAGAGTGCCGTGATTTCTTCTCGAAGCGTAACCCTCATGCACATCCGGCTGTATTGTTCAGAAAGTCTTTTTTTGATAAACTGAACGGCAAAAAATACCGCCCAGAATATCGTCAGAACCAAGACACAATGTTGTGGTTTGATGGAATGATGGCGGGTACGCAGCACGCCAACATCCCCGATGTGGTGCTTAACTTCCGAATGACGGATACGATGTTCAAGAAGCGCAGGAATGGATGGGCATTTGCTAAGAAGCAGTTTAAGGATCGCTTGATGATTAACAAGGACCTGGGTTATGGTTTCGGAGCGGATGTGTATGGCTTTGCCATGTTCTGTATGTTGGTGTCGCCTGTGTGGGTGAAGAAGATTGCGTATCGGGTACTGCGGTAACGTTAACGTTAACCTTAACTGAACGTGAATAGCACGAATCTGACGAATGGATTTGTTTTTTGAGTTGATTCAGATAAGTCTCGGAAACAAGGAGACCTTTGATCGCATGCCATCTGACAAGGAGTGGCAAGCGCTTTTGGACTTAGCTAATAAGCAGTCGCTGGCCAGTGTACTCTTTATGGGATTAGAGAAGGTGCTGGAACAGCCTGGTGTAAACAAGCCATCTGTCCTGTTTGAATGGATCGGTGTGCATCAAACGACAACAACTCTTAACAAGCACCAGAATAAAAGGGCAAAGGATCTAACGGAGATATTTAGCAAACAGGGCTTCCGCTCTTGTGTGCTGAAAGGTCAGGGTACGGCTCTGTATTATGAGAAGCCGGAATACAGACAATGTGGCGATATTGACATTTGGGTGACGAAAGATGGAAAATGTAAGACGGATGATGTAAGAAGCGAGGTGTTGAGCTTTGCCTATTTTCGCAATCTCCATATTGGTCATGTTGACATCAAACATTCCGACATCAGTTTCTTTGATGACGTGCCAGTGGAGGTTCACTTTCTGCCCTCATGGATGTATAGTCCATGGACGAACAAGCGGCTTCAGCGATTCTTCAAGGAGAAGGCAGATAGACAATTCTCCAATATTGATGAACAACTCGGTTTTGCCCATACGACTATAAACTTTGACTTAGTGTATTCGATGGTACACATCTACCGCCATATCTTTTCTGAAGGAATAGGGTTGCGGCAGTTGGTGGACTATTACTATATTCTTCAGCGTTCTACTGAGGAACAGCGTAGTGAGGCATTCAAGACTCTTTGCAGCTTGAAGATGCAATCATTCGTAGGTGGCATCATGTGGATTCTAATGGAGTGCTTCGGTATGAACATCATGTATTCCCTTTGCCCAGCAAACGAGCGGCACGGTAAGTTCCTCCTGTCAGAAATTATGGCTGCAGGCAGCTTCGGTCATTATGACTCCCGCATCAAACAGATAGACCATGATAAGCGCTTCAAGCGTGGCTTCAGCCAGCTGAAGCGCAATCTCCACTTCGTGACCTACTATCCCTCTGAGGTGCTATGGTCACCCTTCTGGAAACTCTGGCATTGGTGCTGGAGAAAGAGGAAGGGGTATTTATAGACTTTAATACCAATAAAGATGATTGACAATATAAAATTTTATGCTGGTGAAGAAAATGGATTGGTGATAGAATCGAATTTGGAAGCTTCTATCTTCAATCGCCAGTATAGAAAAGCCTCCAGGTTGTTAGACTCGATAGTAAGTCACTATCGAGAGCAGTCCTCGAACATCATAGCATTCTGTGGCGACCGTGGCGATGGGAAGACCTCGGCAATGATGTCGTTCGTCAATTCTGTGGATAAGGGCAAATACGAGATATTGGAAAGCATCTCGCCCTCACACTTTGACGGGGAACACAATATTCTGGAGCTGGTGTTAGGGCAACTCTACGAGAAAGTGGGTGACAATGGTAATGCGAACTACTATCAAGAGCTGATGGACTGCTTTGCCGCTGTTGAGAGATGCGTAGCAGTGATGAAACCTAACAGTGAAAGTCTATACGACCGAATAGCGGCCATTCATGAGCTGTCGGCCAGTATGGACTTGAAGACGCATATAAATCGGCTATTTAAGACGTATCTGCGATGGACCAATAAATTGGAAAAGGAGGGGAAGATAATCATTGTCATAGACGACATGGACTATAACTGGTATGGTGCCTATACGATGATTAAGATGATAGAGAAGTATCTGCGGAGTCCTCACTGCGTGATAGTAGTATCGGTAAGGATAGAGCAACTGGCAGAACTGGTGAAGGTGGGCTTTGAGCGGGAGATAGAGAGAGCTGTTACAGACATCAACCTGAAGCAGATAGCCCAGAAGTATATCAGCAAAGTGATACCTATCTTCAACCGCATCGAGATGCCGAAAGTGAGGGACATTGTGGATAAGCCTCTGACGGTTTGGCAGGCACGTTGTGATGAGAATAACTCAGAGCAAAAGCCTCTTGAAGAGTTCAAGTCGGTAAAGGAGGGTGTGGTGAAGCTGATATTTCTGAAGACAAGATACCTGTTTTACAACGGGAAGGGCACCGTGTCGTTGATAGTACCGACAGATCTGAGAAGCCTCAGACAGTTGTTGGGTCTGCTGATGAGCATGGAGGATTTCAAAAAAGACAGCAAGGTACAGGAAGAACAGGACGACAATGAGGAAAGCAAGCGACTCTTCAAATACTACTTCTTCTATACATGGACACAACAATTGGACGATGAAGATCAGGCTTTTGCTGACAAGTTGGTGGATAATAACGATGCTTACTCCATCAACAAGTATGTGGTAAGGTATATGCAGCGATACTTGGATGCAGAGCAGAAAAAGACCTTTGCGAACCTGTTGCGGGCTGAGAACTATAGCTATAACATCACCATTGGAGATGTATTTGAGATGATGGACATGATAGAGCGGAATGCGCTGGACAACAAGAGCCGAATGATAGCGTTCTTCGTGAAAGCTTTCTATGGCATCCGCTTGTATGAGTATTATGATGAAGCGACTGCTTGCAAGACAGATATGAGTACACTGCACCCTGTAAGCAAGGAGGAAGATGACGAACAGGGACCGGAGATATTCAAAAACGACTCGTGGTTTAAGAATACGAACAGTTTGCAGCGATTTGTCAATGGCTCCTACTTCACCTACAAGCCCAAGCAAATCATGGAGTTTGAGACACATATGGGTGTAAATGACTATGAGACTTTCCCCTTGGACTGCTACTGTATTGATGCTGCCCGAGTAAGGGAATTCATGGAGAATATCACCAAGATGAAGGAAACGGAGCAGGACTATAGGAAGAGATGCCTGTTTGCGGAGTATCTGATGCTGTGCATATTGGCAGCAACGGATAATGAGATAGAGGTAGACGAACTGAAGAAGGACAATGCACAGCCGTCATATCTTACGCCTTTCAACGAAAATGACTCTTACTATGTGTTTGACATCCTGGCTCCGTTTGCCAACTTGATAAACGTGAAATACACATATGACCGATTTAGTTATGTAATGGGTGACTGGTATAAATTTGCCTGCGAAAACGACTGGACGATACTGGGCAGACTGAAAGCCGCCATGGATGCCAATGGAAACCACGAAGAATGCCAAGTGGCATCGGATGCCATTATCAGGAATGCGGAGGTGCTGACATCAGTAAGAGAGCGGGTACTTGGAAACCGGCGGTTGCTGAAGGACAAAAGCCATTATTTGAAAGAAGTGGCATCATTTTATGACCGGCTCATTAACTCGGAGATGAGGACATATCCACAGACGAGAGGTGAGAAGAATGTTTATACCATCAAGTTCAGATTCTTAGAGGTGCTGTCGGAAGTGCTGTGCGAGATAGATAATGATGAAAACACAAGTCTCTTGACGAATCACATAGACCAGTATATTGAGGACAATACTTCGGAGTTGGCAATGCTTAGATAAAAGCACCAAATGGACGTTGAGAAGATAGCTATACAAGCCATGTTCTATGACTATCCGATAAAGGCGGTCGTAGAAAATCTCATTGTGAGAGGTAACGGTGGTGACGGGAAGTGGTACTATAATACCATGGAACAGACGTTGCATGACCACCACACTACGCTCAATATGGGAGAGGCAAAGGCTATCAGTAATCTTGTAGAGAATAGTTGGATAGGTGGCATCAAACCGAATAATCTGACGACACCGTTGGACGGAGCATTCAAGGTGCTATTGCGTTGCGCAAATATTTTTCTGAACGAAGAAAATAACAATCTTTATGCCAGTTATAAGCATCTGCTGCGGTGGAATGGTATTACAAGACTGATAGGTGAGGACATGATGGCATGTATGTTTCTGGCCTATCAACATAAGAAGGAACTGAAGAGTTATGTCTGGGAAGACATACTGCCTTGTGGTGGGAAGGTGGCACAGACACTGAGCAGCGAAGGACTTTGTGATATTCATGCCCACTTAGGCGGCGCTGGATATCCTTTTATTCTGAACTGGATAGGACTAATGAATGGTGGCTTTGAGGATGATGATGCGCTGGAGGATATGGGCGAGCTGAAGGTGTGGAGCGTGATGGCGGCAAGAATACGCTATGCGCTGTACAGCTACTATTTAGATGGCAACAATAACGCCTTTGGCGAGCAGTTTTCCGATGACATGAAAGTGTTGGCAGGATTGGAAAAGGGTTTCCGATCAAGACGTTGCTGGGTGAAAACACTTGTGGAAATAGCTGTTCATAATGCGAAGAATACGACCGAAGGCTTGTCGATAGACTATGCCATTAGAAAAGACTTTGTTGATGACAAGTTACAGTCGCCCTATATGCTGTATCATGGAGAACGGAGATTGCTTTATCTCTTCTTTTGTGACTATCAGACTGGCAATAAGAAGGCGAGAAAGATTGCGCGATATGTGTATCTTTATTGTCTCATTAAGACTGCATTCAGGAGGCAATTGGTTATCGACCATTCACACCGTGGACTCTATTACTTTATGGACTTCAATCGTAGAAAGAACAGGTTTGTTCCTGACAGGCTGAAGGATGTGGCCATGCGTTTTGCCTATCAAACAAGTATCCGACCAGGAACGGAGGATGAACTGGAACTTCGAGTGAATGCTACTCCACATGAAATAGCGATGGTTGAAGGTGAGAGTCTGAACCGCAGCATCTTTGGCGATGCGGAATGGCTTGATAAGAAACAGAAAGGGAAGGTGGACTATGTGGTGCATTTGAGCAAGACATTTCAGAAAAAGAAGGTAGAAGAACCAACGCGTTTGTTGGTACATGACCTGCTGGAAAACCACTTGAGGGAAAAAGATACCATGAAAGAAAATAAAAACAAGAAAAGAATAAAATTGACCGGCTTTGATGCGGCTGGAGAGGAATTGCAATGCCGCCCAGCAGAGTTGGGACACTACTATCGTTATCTACGCGAAAGAGGGCACAGGAACTTCACCATGCATGTCGGGGAAGACTTTTATGACATAGCCGACGGACTGAGAGCTATTGACGAGACAATTGTGTTTCTTGGTGTAGAGACAGGATGGCGATTAGGACATTGTGTGGCAATGGGAATCGACACATACGATTTCTATCAGCGTAAGCATTGGGTGGTGACAATGCCCTGTCAGGTGATGCTTGACAATATGGTTTGGACGGCGATGACGTGTCAGGAAGAGAGAGTTGCTATTCCTCAGGCTTTAGCGGTGAGAATGGCAAAGGGCATCAAACAGCTCATGACACTAGTGTTTGGCAGTAACAGACCGAGCATGAATACCTATTACCACGCCATGTGGTTGAGAAGTGATGTAGCGGGAACGATAAGTGGCGGTGCACACCCTGCATGGGAGCGCACCATGAAATGCCAGCATGAGCGATGTGTGAAAAGTCGGGAAGACGGCAATGCGGTTAAGATTGCATACAAGATGCAGACGGATGCTGCCCTTAACACAAGGGGCAACGATGCCGTGAAATGGAAAATCAGCAGAGACTATATGCTGCTGATGAATAAACTACAGAAGGTGATGATGAAGCGGTTGGAGAAAATAGGTGTGACGATTGAGAGTAACCCAACATCGAACTTGATGCTCAGTACCATGGAGCGTTATGACGAGCTGCCGTTGTTCAGGCAGAATAGTCCATCGAGATTCTGGGGAAAGCATCTGCCTGTAACAATCAACACAGACGATAAGGGAATCTTCGCCACGTCCCTGTTGAACGAATATATGCTGGTGGCAAAGGCCATGAGCAAGCGTGAAGGTCTGTTGACGGAAAGGAAATGGAGCGACAAACGGATAGAAGACTACCTGCTGGCAACCATTTCACAAAGCCGACAGGCAAAATTTAAATGGAGCAACAACGAATATGAAGCCCACAGATATTAAATTCAATTTTGAGCAATCTCTGGCCACTATAGATAGCATACTGCATTCGGGTAGTGTGATACCACGACTTGGATCCTATTCTGCAGAGAAGTTGGGAGGGGCGAGAGGTGCCTTTATTGATGCAACAGTAATGGTTGTGGTGTTCGATGTTACGGGCGCGGAAGATGGGAATGTCGAGGACTATGCAAGAGTGTATGACATCCTGCTGACACAGATGTATGATTTGGTTGCCTGCCAGCCTTTATTGCTGTATTTCGACTGGGATGGTGAGAGACTGAGGGCTGTGTTTAACACGACCAAAAAGCCTCACATCGATGCGATGGTGGATGTGGCAGGAAGAATTATCAGCCTGACGGATGTCATCAACTACAAGATTCGTAAGGAAACTGGTATCAAATTTAAGGTCAGGACAGCAGTGGACTTCGGAAAGGTATTCGCTGTGCCAGTAGGAGAACAAGGAAGTCTGATGACCGGGAAGATATTCAGTGAAACGGAACATCAATTGAGCCAAGGTACAAAGAATGTAATATTATCGAATTTCATTTATAAGAACATGAAGGATGAATACAAATCATTGTTTTCTCCCATTGGTGTCTTCGCTACTGAATATGAAGCTGATATTGTGAATATAGGTATGAACAATTGGCTGAAGAAGCAGATTGGTAAATTGTAATATTCGTATGTTTACAGGACGGAACATCATTGCTGGGCTTCCCGAACCTCTCATGAAGATGGTAAAATTCTTGAATGAGAAGGCAGAGAAGGGAGAGTTTGAATTTAGCGACTTATTGGAGAAATGGGCTGACCAGGAGGATGTTGTCGATTCATTAGACTTTGGGTTAGATAATGAAAACGCCTATTATGCTGTAGCGACTGCCTATATAGCAAATGAAAAGAATGGGCAGATTGACGTTCCTAAAGGTGCGCATATCTGGAGTTGGGTATATTCCTTATATTTATTAGCAGAGGTTGCAGAATGGGAACCTGGCTTCATGCGACGAGTTATCATGTCATTTGCTGACAAGCAGAAAGACGCAGAGGGAATGCTTGGTAATGTAGCGCAGACATACGCAAGGCATAGTTTTGATCATGGATTGGAACTGATGGATGGTTTGGAGCGATATAGGACGGGTATATTGGCAGGGTTGATGGAGAATGACTTTCAAAAATATTGTGAGGTGTTTCCTCCCATGGAACACCAGAACGATTTTGCCGATGCTTATTGCGGAGCGTTGGATTTGAAGAAAGACGTACATGAGAAGGCTTATGACATCGCTATCACCTTTACTGATTGTGCTTTAACCTCGTTGATGGCTTTCCTGCTGAAGGAACAACTTGGATTAGATGGAAACAGGAAGGTAGATTGCGAAAAAAGAATTTGCGAACTTCTGGAAGGAGGGAACACGGAGGAATATACGCGCTACATCTGCAATTGGATGTTAAGGGTAAAGGATACGACAGAATTCTTGGAAAAGTTGGTCTTACTACTGATAGAGAAACTTGGCAAGGATAGTGACAGTCTCGCAACTATAGATAACACAATTGCAGCAAAGCACAAGAGTCCCGATTTATTGGCAAAGGTAATAGTCAAGGTGGCTGAAACAATGTCGCCTGATGATGTCTTGAAAATGGATCATTGTCTACATCGGCTAAATGATGACCGTGAGAACTTTGTTAAGTTGGTACTTCTGTTTATCGTTCACACACAAGGAGCATATAGAAAAGTAGGCAGACAACTTTGGGACCAATATCACTTGGATACAACGGATTTCAATCCTGCAGACTTTGACGAGTCACTGCAATGCGTATTTGCGTATTTCATGCTGCAGGATCATGGGAACCCGGAGAGGCGGCTTCCAAAGGTGTTGCCACTGCTAAAGACTGGTAGTGAAAAGGTGAAAGGATTTGTAATGGCAATTCTCCAACCCTATACGGACGATTATATGGGGCATGTGAGCTCTGCTTTGGACAGATTGAATATAAAAGGCAAGAACGCTAAGACTATCAAAAACTATGTGGAAAAACGGTGGAATGTAATCCAAAAACGACGTGAACTGAAAGAACTGGCACCTGAATATACCTATGGAAAAGAATACCGCGAGGCCAGACGAGTGGAAAGAGAGTTTATGCAAAGCCAGATCAAGGAGGCAGAAAACGGTCATAAATATCTTTGGCAAGAACTGGCCCGCAAGGTTGTACTGGCCCGTGGTGAAGGATGGCGCATGCCAGATGGGAGGACTCAAAAACTGCCAAAGATACAGTTCTCGGCACCAGCACCGTTGATGAATGAATCGCAGACTCCCTTTGAAATGCGGAAATGGATAGGTGAAATAATGAAAGACTGGGATGATACGACAGGAAATCATTAAGCAATATGTTGCCTCCTTGAAAGAGGATGGTGAGCTTGACTTCATCTTTCCAATATTGTTGGAGAGGATGGGCTTTAGGATATTGTCTACTCCAAAGCAATCGAAGGGGCAATCACAATACGGTCGTGATGTTATTGCTGTCAAAAAACTGAAAGGAGTTCCGACTCTTTACCTTTTTGAACTGAAAGGCTTTGTAGCAAAGGACATTACTGATAGGAATCTCAATGCCAAGGATGGACTGATAGAGTCGTTGAGGGCATCTAAATATACCGAGTATGAAGATGCTGGTATTCCCGGATTGAAGGATTATCCCAGGCAATATGTATTTGCACACAACGGATTCGCAGAGGCAAATGTAATGCCTACGCTCAACGGGTTCATTAAAACAGAATTTCCAGAAGGTAATTTTGAGAGATGGGATTTGGAGAGACTGACGGCACTATTCTCTGATTATTTGTTTGATGAAACGCTGCTTGCAGATGATAAGAGTTACAAGCTGTTCAAAAAAGTCCTGGTATTGCAAGATGCTGAAGAGAACGATTTCTCAGACCTTGTAGCACTTGTGGATTATCAGATAGAAAAGTTAGAGAAGGAGAAACATGATAACCGTCGCGTAGTACTCAACTATTTCGGGACGTTACGTTTGATAGGTGCCATGATGTACTACTATGCAAGGGAGTCGAACAACCTTTATCCCGCCAAATTCTGCATAGATACCATCGTGTTGAAGACTTGGGCATGGATATTGAGAGGAAAGAGAGAGAAGAAATCGTCGATACTTTCTTTGTTCTATGGCTTGGTGATGCTCCAGATGCAGATTTACGAGGAGTACATCAACAAAATTCTTCAGTTTGCTAATCTCAGAAAAGGACTGTATAGTTTCCAGTCCTCATTAACAGAGCAGGTGTTCTATCCATTGCGTTGTTATGAATTCTTAAGTGATTTAATTTATTTTTACGTCATGACGGAGGCATGTGGCGCAGACTATGAGAAGGTAGGACAAATACGGATGGATGCGTTGAAGGCCATTATAAGAAACAATTCTGCATGTACCGTTCCTCTGCTTGACACGCATACAATTCCCATATTGATGGTGTTCAGATATATGATATTCAGGATAAAGTCGCAAGACGATGCAGATTGCTTGGGTCAATTTGTGATGGATACAGTATTGAACCTTATTCAACGCTATAGGAACCAGAAGATGTGGCCAGAACTGAGTGGAAACCGAATGGCGTTAGCAAAAAGCCTGATTACAAAATCTGATGAATACTGTTGTGACTCATCGTTGTTATTGACTGTGATGTTTGAACTTATCTCATACTTGAATATTCCTGAGTTCTATACGCTACTGAAGAAGGCTGTGGAAGAGTCGGAAGTTGATTTGCAGGTGGCCTATCCGGAAATATCAGAGTATGATATAGAGCAATCGCTTTTTGAGCATCGATTGCACAAGGAAATCTCAGTAGAAACAAGTATCAAGCTGCCAGAAACCTTAGATGAGTTTAAACAGAAGTTCAGGAAAAAATATAAGAGTATAAAATATCGTACTGATAGTAAAGGGTATGGATTCCTGCGCTTACTTGCCCATAAGTATTATGAGACAGACCTGTTCCCTGATTATCTGGGAAGGGAATATTGTACGGAATAAGATTCAAGTTCTAAACTGAATACAATGATTTTTAAATGGATATTTGACCGATTGGTGTCGCTAATCGGATTGTTGTTTTTGTGGCCAGTATTGCTGATAGTGGCAATATTGGTGAAAATAAAAATGCCGGGAGGCCCTGCTTTCTTTGTACAGAAGCGCATTGGTAAGGATGGTAAGTTGTTCGACTGCCATAAGTTTCGCACGATGATGGTGAAGCATAATGGTAGCACGGTTTCCGTGGCTGGGGACAGTCGTATCACTCCTTTTGGCGCAACATTACGGCATTATAAGATTGATGAACTGCCCGGACTTTGGGATGTTCTCATCGGTAACATGAGCTTCGTCGGGCCAAGGCCAGATGTTCCAGGCTATGCTGATAAGCTCCAAGGTTCGGATAGGGATGTGCTGAAATTGAGGCCGGGGATTACTGGGCCTGCTACGCTGAAGTATAGGCTCGAAGACGAAATGATTTCTGAGTATGTTGCTCAGAAACAGAAAAACGGTGATGCTCGCCCCATGCAGGAGATAGCCGTAGAGTATAATGATACGGTTATCTATCCTGATAAGGTACGACTGAATTGCTATTACTACAGACATTATTCGTTTGTGAAGGATATACAAATGATATTATGTACTGTACTTGGTAAGAAAATGGAATATAATGGAGAACTAATTTAAGAATGCAATATGTCTGAAAGAAAAAGAATTTACCTCTGTCTGGCTCATATGAGCGAGGACGGAATGGAACAAAAGTATGTAAAGGAAGCCTTTGACACTAATTGGGTTGTGCCCTTGGGGCCAAATGTGAATGGATTCGAGAAAGACCTTGAAGATTTCGTAGGTGAGGGAAAACGCGTCGTTGCATTGTCTGCAGGAACTGCTGCTGTGCATCTGGGATTGTTGAACTGTGGTGTGAAGCCTGGTGATGAGGTGATAGTACAGAGTTTTACATTCTGTGCATCAACTCACCCTGTAACTTATCTAGGCGCTACACCTGTGCTTGTGGACTCAGAGCCTGACACTTGGAATATTGACCCAGAACTTTTGGAGAAAGCCATTGTTGACCGGAAAGAAAAGGCGGGCAAATATCCTGCGGCAATTGTTCCTGTAGCACTCTATGGTATGCCATATAAAGCTGATCGCATTATGGAGATAGCCAATAAGTACGGAATTCCCGTAGTGGAGGATGCTGCTGAAGGTTTTGGCTCAAAGTATAAAGGGCAGGTGCTCGGCACGTTTGGAAAGTATGGTGTGCTGTCGTTCAATGGCAATAAGATGATTACTACCAGCGGTGGTGGTGCTCTGATAACAGAGGATGATGACCACTGGCGCGAGATTATGATGTACGCCACTCAGTATCGTGAGAGCTATCCTTACTATCAGCATGAGAAGATAGGTTATAACTATCGTATGAGTAACATTTGCGCTGGTATTGGTCGTGGCCAGATGACTGTGGTGAATGACCACCTTGCTCATCACAAGCATGTGCAGAAGATGTACGAAGAACTGTTGGCTAATGTGCCAGGAGTACATGTACATTCTCAGCCTAATAATGGTGATTATGACTCTAACTACTGGCTTTGCACCATCACTATCGATGAGAATGTGAAGGTGAAGGGGCAGGAGGACGCTTATAAGACCATCGTGACTGGAGCTGTTGGTGGTGCGGCAGGTGTCATTCATGCAGCAGAGTCTGCACATACCGATTGTGAACCCAATACCAATGTTGAAGCCATGCGCGTAGCTCTCGACAAAGCGCAGATTGAAGCACGACCTGTATGGAAGCCAATGCACAAACAGCCATGCTATAAGGATGTCCCAGCTTACGTTAATGGCGTATCAGAAGCATTGTTTAAAGTCGGAATGTGTCTACCTGCAGGCCCGTATGTCAGCGACGATGATGTGAAATACATTGTTGACACCATCAAGGAAAACATCATTGGATGAAGAGCCTTTTGATAGCCATCTGGCAATTCTGTAGTTACTTGTTTGTACCTCAATGGGGTAAAAAAAAGGAATAATACAATGGATAAGTATCAATATCATATATTCAGCCCATATAGGGTCTGCCCATTGGGGGCACACGTTGACCACCAGCATGGACTAGTGACGGGCTTCGCAATCGATAAAGGTGTTGACCTGTGGTTTAATGTAAGGGAGGATAGTCTCGTAAAGCTATCATCCCGGACGTTTGAGGGTGATGTGGAGTTCCATGTCAATACGCCATCACAGGTAAAAGAAAGACATTGGGGGGATTATGCTCGTGGCGCAAAATATGCTCTTCGTAAGCGATTTGAGTTGAGTCATGGTATAGAGGGCGTCATTCAAGGTTCGCTGCCTGTAGGTGGTTTGTCTTCTTCTGCTGCTGTGCTGATAGCGTATGTGATGGCGTTTGCAAAGGCGAATGATATAGCTCTTCAGCCGTTTGAGGTGGTGAAAATTGCATCAGAGGCTGAGCGTGAGTATATCGGACTGAATAATGGTCTGCTTGACCAGGCTTGTATTGCATTGGGGAAGAAGGACGGTCTTTTGTTTTTAGATTGTGATTCGAACGACTGGCGTATCATTAAGCGCAATGTTGACATGCCAGATTTTGAGATTGGTATCTTCTTCTCTGGACTAACACGTTCGCTGGTTAACTCAGATTATAACCTGAGGGTGTATGAGTGTAAGACTGCGGCGTGGAATATGTTGGCTTATACAGACCAGCCACTGAAGGCGTTTGATAAGACGTTCCTGAGGGATATCCCTAAAGCAACGTTTGATAAGACGCGTATTGCTATGCCACAGCGTTTTGCACGGCGTGCAGAACATTTTTATAGTGAGTACCGCCGTGTGCGTCAGGGAGTGACAGCATGGGAAACGGGTAATCTGCAATTATTCGGCAAACTGAGTTTTGACTCGTGCGAGAGTAGCATCCACAACTATGAGTGTGGCTCACCTGAGCTCATAGCTATCTATGAGATAATGCGCCAGTTACCTGGAGTGTATGGTGGTCGCTTCTCTGGAGCTGGCTTCAAGGGGGCTTGTATTGCACTCGTAGATCCAGCCTATAAGGAGGAAATTCAGAAGGTGCTCACAGAGAAGTATCTGGAACAGTTCCCCGAATATGAAAAGACATTCCAAGTGTTTTGGGTGAAACCAGATGACGGTGCACGATTCCTTAGTGTTCAGTGATTAATGGTCAGTGTTTAGTGATATGAGATCAGTAGTTGAGGAAAAGAGCATTGCATTTGCACATCGTATTATGGATTGCACAGATTACATTCTGAGCAAATATAAGAAATACAGTTTGTGTGATCAACTTTTCAGATGTGGCACAAGTATAGGTGCCAACATTGCTGAAGCGCAATATGCTCAAAGTCCTGCAGATTTCATATCAAAAATGTCTATCAGCCAGAAAGAATGCAGTGAAACTAGTTATTGGCTTGAACTTGCATTTTATGGAAAGTATATTGATGAAAAGATGTACAATTCATTGATGGCTGATAATATCGAAATAATGAAGTTGCTTACAAGCATCATTATCACAAAGAAAAAGAACTTAAGTGTGACATGTATTAATCACTAATCACTCATAACTCATAACTAACAACTATAGAAGTGAAGAATATTGTAATTGCTGCTGGATATGCAACGAGGCTTGGTGAGTTGACAAGGAACTTTCCGAAGCCATTGCTGAAGATAGGTGATAACACTATCTTGGGTAGAATGCTCGACGACATAGACAGGATTCCTGAAATTGACGAGCATATCATTATTACGAATCATAAGTTTGCGCCGATATTCGCCCAATGGGCGAAAGAGCAATGGTCAAAGGACGAAGGTCAAAAGACAAAGGCTGCCTTAGACCTTAGCCCTCAGACTGCAGACCGTCGATGGCAGAAGCCCATCACGATAGTTGATGATGGAACAGAGACAAATGAAACTCGTCTTGGAGCTGTATGCGATTTGTTGTTTGCAATGGATAAGTTCCACATCGATGATGACTTGTTGGTAGTCGCTGCAGATAACCTGTTGTTTTTCTCGTTCCAGGAGTTCGTGGACTTTGCTCGTGCCAAAGGCACATCGTGTATCATGTGCCATGAGCAGCCCTCGATAGAGAAGCTACAGCGAACAGGTGTAGTGGAACTAGATGCCAACAACAAGGTGTTAGGCATGGAAGAGAAACCGCAGGTGCCTAAGAGCCACTGGGCAGTGCCTCCGTTCTATATCTATCTGAAGAAAGACCTAGATCTGGTTCGTCACTCTGTAGAGAATGGCTGTGGCAAGGATGCGCCAGGTAATCTTGCTCACTATATGGTGGAACATACTACCATGCATGCTTGGCCCATGAGTGCAGGAAGATTTGACATCGGCAGCCTCGATACTTATTATGAAGCCTGCGAGTTAGCGAGAGCAGGCAAAATTTGATTTTGGATGCCGAGCGTGAGCAGGCTCGACCGAAGGTCAAACCGTTGAGAAATACGGTAAGTAACGAATACGAATTTCACGAATCTAACGAATAAAAACTTATTATACAATGAAAATTGCAGTAGCAGGAACCGGCTATGTCGGTATGAGTATCGCCACTTTGTTGGCACAGAAGAACCACGTAACAGCTGTTGACGTGATACCTGAAAAGGTGGAGAAAATCAACAAAAAAATCTCGCCTATTCAGGATGAGTATATTGAGAAGTATTTAGCAGAGAAGGAGCTTGACTTGACGGCAACGCTGGATGGTAAGACTGCCTATAAGGATGCTGACTATGTTGTGATTGCGGCTCCGACGAACTATGACCCGCAGAAGAATTTCTTTGATACGCATCATATTGAGGATGTGATTGACCTCGTGCTGAGTGTGAATCCTGATGCAGTGATGGTCATTAAGAGTACTATCCCTGTCGGGTATTGTCGTTCTCTGTATGTAAAGTACGCACTGAAGTTCTTGACTGATCCAGAGTTGAAAGGAAAGAAGTTTAACTTGTTATTCTCACCGGAGTTCCTTCGTGAGAGCAAGGCACTGTATGACAACCTTTATCCCTCTCGCATCATTGTTGGCTATCCAAAGATATTGCCTGCTGATAGAAACAGGAAGTGGGACGAGGAGAATGCTGCCATTACAGCTATCGGTAATCCTGAGGCAGAGGAGAAGGCTAAGACATTTGCAGGACTTCTGCAGGAGGGTGCTATCAAGGAGAATATCGATACCTTGTTTATGGGCATGACCGAGGCAGAGGCCGTGAAGTTGTTTGCAAATACATATCTGGCACTGCGTGTGTCGTACTTCAATGAGTTGGATACATACGCTGAGGTGAAGGGTCTGGACAGTCAGGCTATCATATCGGGCGTAGGTCTAGATCCTCGTATCGGAACGCACTATAATAATCCTTCGTTCGGATATGGCGGTTATTTTTTGCCTAAGGACACTAAGCAGTTGTTGGCCAACTATGCGGATGTACCACAGAACATGATGACGGCTATCGTGGAGAGTAATCGTACGCGTAAGGACTTTATTGCTGATGAGGTGCTGCGCAAAGCAGGCTATTATACTGCCAATAGTGACTGGAACGAGAGCGCAGAGAAGGATGTGACCATCGGCGTGTTCCGTCTGACGATGAAGTCTAATTCGGATAATTTCCGTCAGAGTGCGATCCAGGGCATTATGAAACGCGTGAAGGCAAAAGGTGCTAATATCATCATCTATGAGCCTACGCTGAAAGATGGTGAAACCTTCTTCGGGTCGAAGATTGTGAATAGCCTTGATGAGTTTAAAAAGCAGAGTGATGCCATTATTGCCAACCGCTACGACGAGGCACTGGATGATGTGCAGGAGAAAGTATATACTCGCGATATTTTCAAGAGGGACTGATAGAAGATTGAAGATTGAAAATTGAAAATTGAAGAATGAAGACGATATTGGTTACCGGAAGTGCTGGATTTATTGGCTCGAACTTGGTGCTACGCTTATTTAAAGAAATGAGCGAGGGTACTATTGTTGGACTGGATAATCTGAATGATTATTATGATCCGACACTGAAAAATTACCGTCTCAGTGAGATTGAGAAGGCTAAACCTGCGGGAATTGAATATGAGTTCGTAAAGGGTGACTTAGCTGACAAGGCACTGATTGATGGACTGTTCGAGAAGTACCACTTTGACGTGGTGGTAAATCTGGCAGCACAGGCAGGTGTGCGCTATAGTATCACCAATCCTGATGCCTATATACAGAGCAACATGATTGGCTTCTATAACATCTTGGAGGCGTGCAGGCATAACCCTGTAGAGCATTTGGTATATGCTTCTTCATCAAGCGTATATGGTGGCAACAAGAAGGTACCATTCAGTACAGATGACAGAGTGGATAATCCTGTGTCGCTATATGCTGCTACCAAGAAGAGCAATGAGCTCTTTGCTCACTGTTATTCTAAGTTGTATGACATACCCACAACAGGCTTGCGCTTCTTTACAGTATATGGCCCTGCTGGTCGTCCTGATATGGCATACTTCGGATTCACCAACAAGTTGCTGAAGGGCGAGACTATCCAAATTTTCAACTACGGCAACTGCCGTCGTGACTTCACCTACGTTGATGACATCGTAGAGGGCGTGTATCGAGTGATGCAAGGTGCTCCAGTGCGCAAGAAGGGTGAGGATGGCTTGCCCATCCCTCCATACGCAGTATATAATATCGGTGGTGGCCAGCCCGAGAACCTGCTTGATTTCGTAAATATCCTGCAAGAGGAGCTTGTTCGTGCAGGAGTCCTTCCCGAAGACTTCGACTTTGAAGCCCACAAGAAGCTCGTTCCCATGCAGCCAGGTGATGTTCCCACCACCTATGCAGATGCCACAGCCCTTGAACGTGACTTCGGGTTTACACCAAAGATCACGTTGAGAGAGGGATTGAGAAAGTTCGCGGAGTGGTACGCATCCTTTTATATGTCAAAGAACTAAGGTCAAATGTCAAAGGCGAATTGTTGATTCCCTTAAGTGATACACAGACAAGTCGGTCATTGAACTATTGGTTTGAGAGCAACTTCCAATAGGGATATGGCCGCTTGTCGGTTTTAAGAAATGGCATAAGGATGCAAGAGACGGCAAACAAGCAGAAGCGCATTACCCTGAAAACCCTTCATGAGATGTTGGACGGGGTGAGTGTGGAACTGGCAGAGAAAGTTCATCTGCTGTTTATGGCCAACTATATCGACTACTCGGACTATGAATTTCGGTAGTAAGGTTTAGTGTTATGCTATAGAGCAGTTGATACCACAGCTGATGAAGAAGGTGGAGGAAGAAGTGAGAAGCTTTTCTCAACGGCAAAACCACTGAGCACAGGGACTACATGGAAGGTCGCAACGATGTCGCAACATACAGAACAATAAAGCCCTACGGAAAACCACTGGGAATAGTGACGAGAAACGATGACACAAGAAGAACGATGGTTGACAAGATATAAAGAAGTGGTTAGTTTTATTGAGACGCGCCATCGTAATCCGTCTAAATATGTTGGGGCGGAAAGAGAACTTCTCAATTGGACGAAACAGCAACGGAAGTTGATGAATGCAGGTGAACTGAAAGAACCAAGGCTTGGGATGTTTAAGGAACTGATGGAGTTGAGTGAACAGTATAAGAGATTAAATCAATATCAATAATTAGACGAATGAAAAATTTAACAGTACTCCGTTTCTTGCAGATTATATTGGAGGACAATCCTGAATTGCAATCTATTATAGGAAGTGAGATTAGTTATATTAAATCTCAACTGGAGGAATCTTCAATTCAGCCCGATTTATCGTCCAGAGAGTTTTATGCTGTAGCAAGGCAATACCCACACTTTGTTCATGTGTCGGAAACATCTGTTACTATATATAATGGGCGTGAACTGAAAAAAGTGCTTGAGCGTAAGCTTATCTACAGTCAAGATTCGGAAATGAATATGAAGGTCAAAGCGTTATGGAAACAAAGGAAAAAAGAATATTAGACAGTGTTCACGGTTATATCACAATCCCTGAGGATATTTGTGATTACGTGATTGATACACCATATTTCCAAAGGTTGAGACGAGTGGAGCAGACTTCATGTAGGGTATTGTTCCCATCTGCGAGGCATGACCGTTTTATCCATTCACTTGGCGTATATCATCTTGGGGAGAAGATTGTTAAGGCAGTAAGAAAAAACTGCCATGATAATCTGCCTGAGAATTTCGATGATAGGGCCAAGAATTATCTGATTGCCTGTCTGTTACATGACGTGAGTCATACACCGTTCTCACATACATTTGAAGATTATTACGATAATAAATCTAATGCCTTGAAAGTTACATTAGAGCAGAAAGTTAATACTAAGATCTTTACTGAAGATTGGAAAGATAGGGAATGGAATTCTGCTCCCCATGAGATTATGAGTGCCATTATGGCAATAACTTGTTTTCCAAACTACGTGAAGGCACCTGATTATGATATGGAGTTTATAGCCAGAATGATAGTTGGATGCAAGTATTCTGATCCCGCGAAGAGTTTCGAAAATGCCTTTGTTGAATTGTTGCATAGTAAGGTGCTAGATGCTGACGGATTAGACTACGCTTGCAGAGACGCTGCAATGGCAGGCTATAGTACCAACAATATTGATGTAGAAAGATTGGTAGCTGAAATCTTTATTATCAAGGATGCTGATGACAATGACCAGTACAAGGTCTGTTTCTCGAATAAGGCAGTTAATGAGATAGAGGCTGTTCTTGGTGTAAAACACTTCCAACAATACAACGTGTTTGCACATCATGTGGTGGCGTATGATCAGAAACTGTTGGAGGAGGCCATGAAGTCAGCTGCCTATTGGCATCTTCACGGTGTGATGTCATATGATGCTCAGCTACGAAAGAGGGCTTTAGAAACACTTTGTAATATCAAGGCTTTTACAGCTCCTTGTCAATTTGGCTCATATAATTTACCATTGCTGTATCCCTCAGATGATGACTTTGTCTCGTTGATGAAGTGTTTCCCGAACGATTACTTTATTCGTCAATGGCTGACAAGGAACTATGAGCTTCAGCCGTTATGGAAATCAAAGTCTGAGTTTAAGCATCTCTTTGGGGACACTTTGGGCGATATTTCAAAAGACGGTGTTGATTTGTGGGTGCTCTCTGATGATTGCAAGCGATTCCTTTGTGAGCAATTCAATATTGAAGAATATAATGTGTGGATTTTGGAGCCCAAGTTGAAAGACCGTTTTGGCTCGACGAGCGAGCTCCAAATTTATATAGATGGGAAGGTCAAGAAGTATGAGACATTGTATCCGAAGGGGAGAATGCACTTTAATGACTTAGGTGAGCAGTTTAAGTTTATCTATATACCCAAAAACATAGAGAAAGAAGTAGTCATTAAGGCTTTGATAGAGGAACAGGCAAAGAACAAAGTTGAATTGTCTTGTTTTAAGAAAGTGCTTTTGAAGGCAGGTTCTTTTGTGAAGCAGATGATAATGAAGTAAATAATCGAGCGTTATAACGATGAAGAACGAGCTAACACCATATGAATATTACAGGAAATTCAGGCCGGAATACTTCTCGGATACTAAAGTTGTGTATAAATCGACTTTAACAGAGGAGCATTTCCAGTATATAATGGACAGGCTTTCGAACGATATGAAACAAGATCTGTTCGAGAACCTGACCAAAAGTCTTGCTTTGCGTTTTATAACTCCCAACATAATACCACAGACTGGTCCAACTGGAGGTGGAGATGGAAAAACCGATCTTGAAACACATCCAGTTGCAGATGAAATTGCAGAACGTTGGTATGTATGTGATGGTGGCTGTAGAGGCTCTGAGAAATGGGCTTTTGCCATTAGTTGTAAGGAGGACTGGGAAGGAAAGGTTAAGGGTGATGTAAAGAATATTGTGAAAACTGGTCGTGGTTTCACTAAGATTCTTTTCTTCTCAAACAGGCTCATCAAATCAAAGGATAGTAAAGACTGTGAAGATGCACTCACCAAACAATACAATGTCCCAGTTCAGATATTCAGCCAAAACTGGTTTGTAGATAAAGTGTTCCGTCAGGGGTGTTTGGATATAGCCGTGAAAGAACTGAACCTTAGTTCCGAGTATTGCGAGAATACTGAGGAAATTGGCCCACGTGACAAGAAGAGAAAAGAGCGGTTGAATGAAGTTGAAGAGGAAATAATTACAAGGCAAGGCGCAACTCGATTTGATACAGAACTAGTTGACTTGGCTATTGAGGCTGTAATTCTTAGCAGATGCCTGGAATTGCCCCCGACTCAAACGAGGGGGCGTATGAAACGAGCTGAGAGATTGGCTACTCAATACGGTACAAAGCAACAACTATATCAGGCCATCTATCAGGCAGGCTGGACGGAATTCTATTGGCTAGAGAACCCGGATGCCACATACGACAGCTACTTGAAGTTGAAAGGGATGTTGAAGGAAGAAATCAATGTAGCCAGAGTGGAACGTTTTGTAACTTTATACCATAATATAGAGACCGCTACTCATCTTAAACTATTCAAGAGAGAAATAGATATCGAACCTGAAACGATATTCTATGAGTCGCTACATCGAAATTTGAAGAATGATGAAAAACGTCAGTCAAGTTACCTGTACATTCACATTCATTGGCTAGAAATGAAAATGATACAGAATTCTGCTGACAATGATATGATGAACGACCTTATAGACGATTTGAGTAAAGCGCTTAAGGCAGCAGAAAGACATGTAGACATTCCGATTGAGGGTAATGAGGATATACTTAATATGATAGGTTTGTCGGTAAAAGACAATGAGAAGTTTGAAGGACTTATAGATGAATTCTCTGAAATACTATCTAAACGCCAGCAAGAAATTACAGCTGCTGAGATACAATTGAGACGAGGTGAACAGAATCTAGATGCTGATAATAATGTACAAGCCATTAGACACTTAGGCCAATGCATCATCATGTTTGGCAAAGAAGAAACCATGACCGAATATGTGAGGGCTTGTGGACTGCTTGGGGTCGCTTATATTCATCAGGATTTGCTGTATGCAGGCAAGGCTATGTTGATGAAAGCAGCAATGATGCTGCTCCATCAAGTAGAAATACAAGGTCATGCAGACCATTTGCTGATTACTGTATTGCATGAAATCTGCAGGGTTGCATTGCGTTCTGGGCAGTTGGTAGATTTCTTGAATTTCTACAACTTGCGCTGCGTGCTTACAAACTTGAACCCCGATTTTCAAGATGAACGTCTAATGCAAATGATAGCAGAAGAACAGAATTGTCTTGCAGTGAGATTGTCGGTAGGAGATGTTAGCAGCCCAGTCTATGCAATGTTGCCAGAAATCTTTAATCGCTTGGAGTTGATGGTTCCTACAGATGTGATGTTCTATAAGCTTGGCTATAAAGATAAATTGAGTGACGAGTTTAGTCAGTTGTTAAAGGACGACCCAGATGCGTTAAAGAAGTTAAGAAAGCTTGTTGAGGATGGTTTCTTCCTTTATAAAACATTTATCGCAGAGGAAACAACCGAGATAGAAACCCTTGTTAATGGTTGTCGCATAACTGCTAGTAGTAAAAGTGACGAAGTGCTCCATACGTGCTCAGAAGCAGTGCTCGCTTTTATTGAAATACTCTGTTCTACCATGGATTTCAAGGACTTTGTATTTGCAACGGGACATATTCATTTTGACGTGGTGGAAATTGCAAACGGCAAAACAGAGATTTTAAAAGGGCGATCTTCCAACCATTATGTATTTAACGTGAATACAAAAGACCTGGATGACCAAAAACTATGGGAAGCACTAAGTATGTTTTTGGCTCTTCTGTTTACTCAGAATACTATGACAAATGATCTGATGAAACTATTTGAGGATAAACAGGCCAAGGAAAAATTGATGCATCGCCTTTCAACTTTAACGTCGTATCTCTCTGACTCTAAAAATCTGATAGGTGATCAGTATAGAACAACTATTGGGGATTGGAAAGAAGAAGGTGATGCAGAATACGCCTTTCAGGGAGCGGACGACCTTTCTGAGCCATTTGAAGAGAGGAAAGGAAAGCAAGCAACATATACTATTGCTTCAATAATTGATTATCCATTATGGGATAAAGCGAAGTGGAGTGGATGCGCTTTTTTCGTTGATTTAGAATCGATAGAGTTACCCATACTATTGTTCTGCTATAAGGATATTAAGGCTGGCATTCAGATTTTTGAGGGTTGGGCAGAATTGTTCAAACAAAAGCAGTTGAATATTAGAATATCTATTATTATGCATGTGAGTAAGAAGCATCCCGCATGGTATAGAGTGCAAGTAGGACAGGATGTCTTTTCAATGAAAGAAGTTGAAAAGTTGAAAGGAAGATACGTTATGCAGGCAACTAGATTCCATACTATGGAACCTGAAACCACAGAGAATATTGACAGATTCAGAGAGGCATTTGAGCAGCGCCATTTATGTGGCATTTCTGCTGTGGAATTTAGCAAAAACATTGAGGAAACAATGTTTAACAAAGAGAAACGATATAATCAAGTTATCCCTGTTAGAAATATTGTGTTCAGAGAAGCTTGGGAGGTCGGAGTAAATGATATGGATAACTCAACAATATTACCAGATGACGATCCTATAATCCCAGACGAACACTTGATTGATGCTCCTGTCTTGGAATTGTTAAAAAAAAAGAAAATAGAGGCATACGGTGAAGGTCGTGTATAGCAAAGAATATGAGAAAAGATGACTCCTGTCAAACTGCTCGAAAGGAAATTAGCGAGCACAGTAAAACAAGAGAGAAAAATGAGAAGAAGGCTCAGTACATGTCATAACGGGATGGCTGGGTATCTGATGGACTTCGGATTTGGAGGGTTCATTGGGTACGGGAAAGGCGTGCCCGGATGCCAGAGGATGCCAGAGGGACAGGTCAGTGGCATCAGCTTATCAAACAGCTTTGAAGAAAAAAGATGATATTGCTATTGCTTTAGCCTTGTCGCCATTTGCTCGGAAAACGGCAGAACTGGTGAAAAGCGGAGCAAATGCCAGAGGGACAGGTCAGTGGCATCAGCATCATCTTAAACTGTTGGGTATAAACGGATCTAAAATACAAGCATGCCGAGGCAGGCGAGGAAGGAATCGTGCACAGGGATATTTCATGTGATGATGCGTGGCATCAATCATCAGAATATCTCTGACCTTCGGTCGAGCCTGCTCACGCTCGACAATGCTCAAGCGAGCTAGGCATTGTACTCGCTTAATCGCAGCCTTGAAGATGAAGAGGATAATTGGCAGTTTATCAATACTCTTGATCGGATGCGCCTGCGTATGGATGACAACGGGCTTCCTTGTGGAACGAACTGCACCTATTATGGCTATTGCCTGATGACTAATCATTTCCACCTTTTGATTCGTGAGCGTGAGGAGAAGGTGGGGGAGACGGTTAAGCGTATAGCAAGTTCTTATGTGTATTACTATAATAAGAAGTATGGACGTGACGGGCACTTGTTTAAAGAACGCTTTAAGAGTGAGCCGGTGAACGACATGGCTTATTTCGTAACGCTTCTGAGATATATACACCAGAATCCAGTGAAGGCAGGAATCGTGAGCGACATCAAGGATTATGATTTTAGCAGCTGGGGCGAGTTACGGAATTACGGAGTTACGGAGTTACACTCCTGTCGCACAGGCTCAAGCAGCAGGGCATCCTCTGAGATCCTTTGAAAATCCTCAAAGAATCCTGGACTTATTCCGAGAATCTTGGAGAATCCTGCAAGATTTTGAAAATCTCTCTAACATTTTAGGAGGAACTCTGCAAGACGGGGTTCGCTGATGGCTTACAATGAAAAATGTGTTTTTTTTTCTAATTTTTGGGCTGTTAAATAGGTTGTTTGTGTTAAAACGTCTTGATTTTTGAGATATTTTCTCGTAATTTACAGGTTATGCCGATTGTTATTTGTATCTTTGCACAAAAAATTGAGATATGCTAGTAAATTTCACAGTTAAGAATTATCGCTCTTTTAAACAGGAACGAACTTTTGGTATGGAGGCGAGTTCCATAAAGGAACATAAAAAGTCTGTCATCAACAAAGGTAAATACAAGCTGCTTCCGTTGGCAGTTTTCTATGGTGCAAATTCTAGTGGCAAGAGTAATTTCATTCTGGCAATATCTACTATGCGAAGTATGGTCAGACGTTCTGTGCGTTTGAATGAAGGTGATGCGCTACCTTACGACCCTTTTGCATTGGATGAAAATTCTGACTCGCAACCTACGTTGTTTGAGATACAGTTTATAAAAGGTGAGGTCCTATATCGCTATGGTTTTGAATACAACAAAACCGATATTATCTCTGAGTGGCTTTATGAGAAGCGATTTGGCGAGAAAGAGTATGAACTCTTCATGCGCTCGCGAGACATCATTGAAGTGTCTGAGAAAAGATTCCCTGAAGGTCAAGGAAAAGAAGATCTGACCAATTCGAATCGTCTCTTTCTGTCACTTGTTGCTCAGCTGAAGGGTGAAAAGTCCAATTCGATAATGGGCTGGTTTGGTGAATGTAATGTACTATCAGGAATCGATAGTGAAGGTTATGAGGCCTTTACGCTCAGAATGTTTTTGGAGCATTTGAATGGAGCTGATCAGGCTCAGGAGTTTTTTAAAACTCTGCAACTGGGCTTTACCCGATTTTCTGTAAAGAAAGTAGATATTCCCAAAGAAGCCTTAGATAGTGCTCCTCTGTCTATAAGGGCACAGCTTGAAAAGGATATTGTGACAGGTAGTTTTGTTGAGCCAATTACTACTCATAATGTCTATAATGAAAATGGTCTTGTGATAGGGGAACGCAATTTCCACAAGAATCAGATGGAGTCTGAGGGGACGAAGAAAGTTATAGAGATTTCCGGCCCTATATTTGATACGCTGAACGAGGGCAAGACTCTGATTGTTGATGAACTTGATGCAAAGCTTCACCCATTACTGACTCGGAACATCGTACTTCTATTCATGGATCCAGAGAAGAACAGACATGGTGCACAGTTGATCTTCGCTACTCACGATACAAATCTGCTTGATTTGGAAATTATTCGGCGTGACCAAATCTGGTTCGCTGAGAAGGATACGGTGGAGGCTACAGATATCTATTCTCTTGTGGAATTCAAGGATGAGGATGGAAAGAAAGTGCGCAATGATCGTGACATCAAGCGAGATTATATTCGCGGACGATATGGCGCTATACCTTTCATTGGAAAATAGAGTACTGCTATGGGATATTCGAGAAAAGAAGAAATCGCAAAACTGAGGCGGGAACGAAAAGAAGCCAAGGCTGCCAAGAAACGCAAGGAGAATGTTCGTGAAAAGCTCGTGCGTTTCCTCATAGTCTGTGAAGGTACGAAGACAGAGCCGCATTACTTTGAGGCTCTAATCAAGAACTACATTTCTACTGTCCGTGAGGTGACGATTGAGGGCGAAGGTAGGGCTACGGTAGCTTTGATTGACAGAACACAGGAAATCAAGACAGAACTGGAGCGTAAAAATGCCATGTCTTTTGACCGTGTGTGGGTGGTATTTGACAAGGATGATTTCGATGATTTTAACGATGCCATCAAGAAAGCCCATAAGTTGGGTTTCCAAAGTGCCTGGACGAATGAAGCCTTTGAACTCTGGTACTATTTGCATTTTGAGTATCTTGACACAGCCATTAGCCGCGAGGCCTACATTGACAAATTGCAAGATGCCTTTCGTAAGAAGATGGGCGATGAAGGCTTTAAGTATCGGAAAGGAAATCCCGATATATACAGCTTACTTCAGCAGTATGGTCGTGAGGACTTGGCCAAGCGCTTTGCAAAACAACTTCGGGCATTACATAATGATGGCAACTATGCGATGCATAAGCCTTGCACGATTGTAGATAAACTGGTAGAAGAACTGGAACATCCTGGGAGGCTGTTAGAGTGAATGTGATACGGATCATCGGAATTTAAACGGAATTATTTTGGAAGTTGCTTCGCAAGAAATCTTTGGAGAAATCTTCTTTAAGAATGGCCGGGGGCCAGAAATATATTCAATTCCACTATAATCTTTAAATAAAATCCTGACTAGAATGCGCTCGAATACCTCGCTTCTGGGAAGGATTTTTTTTATGGATCGCATCGTTGATGCTCGAAATCTAAACTAGAATCTTAACAAAAATCTCGAAACTCTAAACACTAACCTATAACCTATAACCTATAACCCATATCCCATATCCCATATCCTATAAACTAAACACTAACATCTGACAATGAAAACGCCACCCTGGGGTCGGTGAGAACAGGGTGGCGTGGTATCTTCCTGTGGAAGTGGGGGAGGGTTAGGCGAGTTTCAAATCTTTTTTGATGGCTTCAATGCGCTGGTCGGCTGCTTTGGTGCAACGCTCGTAGCAGCCTGCACACTTGAATGAGGCATCTTTGATTTCAAGGTAGAACTTGATCTTGGGTTCGGTACCTGAAGGACGTACGCTGATCTTGGTGCCGTCTTCACAGAACCACTGGAGTACATTAGAGGTGGCGGGCATGTTGAGCTTCTCTACTGTGCCGTCGGCATGCTTGGCTTCGAGTGACTGGTAGTCTTTCCACAGCACTACCTTGGCACCACCCAATACCTGTGGGGGATTGGCACGGAAGTCTGCCATCATCTGTTTGATCTCGTCGGCTCCTGTCTTTCCTGGACGTACTACATTGACGGTGAACTCGCGAGAGAATCCGTATTCGGCATAGATGTCCATGAGGAGGTCATAGAGGGTCTTGCCGTTGTCTTTTGCCCATGCTGCTATCTCGCAGATAAGGCAGATAGAGGCGGGGGAGTCTTTGTCGCGTACCTTGTCGAAGGGGAGGAATCCGAATGATTCTTCACCACCACCGATATACTTCTGTTTGCCTTCTGAGATTCTAATCTCGTTGGCAATCCATTTGAAGCCTGTATAGCAGTCACGCAGTTCTACACCGTTCTTCTTGGCTATCTCGGCAATAACTTCTGTGGTGACGATGGTCTTGACGAGGAACTCGTTGCCCTTGAGTTGACCGAGCTTCTTCTTGTTGGCGATGATATACCAGCAGAACATCATGCAGGTTTGGTTACCGTTGAGGATTTCCCATTCGCCCTTGGCATTGCGGCAGACAATGGCGAGACGGTCGGCATCGGGGTCGGATGCTATGACGAGGTCGGCATTGAGGCGTGTTCCGAGTTTCATACCGAGTGTCATGGCTTCAGGATTCTCGGGGTTGGGTGATACTACAGTGGGGAAATTGCCGTCGATGACCATCTGTTCGGGTACGACGTGGATGTTTTGGAATCCCCATGAGCGCAGTGCTTCAGGAATGATGACGCGTCCTGTGCCGTGCATGGGCGAATAGACGATATTGAGGTCTTTGTTGCGCAGGATGACATCCTGATCTACCATGGCCTCTTTGACTGCCTGGAGGTAGTCCCAGTCCATTTCTCCACCGATAATCTCGATGAGGTCTTTGTTGCCTTCAAACTTCACATCGTTGATGGTGACTTTATTGACTTCATCGATGATACCTTTATCGTGGGGTGCCAATACCTGTGCACCATCATCCCAATAGGCTTTATAGCCATTGTACTCACGTGGGTTGTGAGAGGCAGTGACGTTGACACCTGCCTGACAATGGAGCTGACGGATGGCGAAGGAGATCTCTGGTGTGGGGCGCAGGCTCTCGAAGAGATATACCTTGATGCCGTTGGCAGAGAAGATGTCTGCTACGGTTTCTGCAAACATACGTCCGTTGTTACGGCAGTCGTGGCCTACTACTACGGCGAGGTCGTTGCGGTTGGGGAATGCTTTGAGGATATAGTTGGCAAAACCTTGTGTGGCCATGCCTACGATATATTTGTTCATGCGGTTGGTTCCTGCTCCCATGATGCCTCTGAGTCCTCCTGTTCCGAATTCGAGGTTCTGGTAGAAGGCATCGATAAGGTCGGTCTTGTCGGCATTGTCGAGCATGGCCTGTACTGCTTTGCGTGTCTCTTCATCAAAGGCTGGTGAGAGCCATTCTTTTGCCCGTGCTTCGCATTGGGCGATCAACTCAGTGTTGTTTTCCATAATTCATTTATATTGTTTATATTGTTAGTTATTGTTTCTAATAGCACAAAGTTAAAACAAAAAAATGAAATGATGCAAGGAATGGCTATGAATTTTGTTTTTTTAACCTTGATTGTTGCATGAGGACACGGATCATCGGAATTTTATCCACGGAGCACACGGAGGGCACGGAATTTTTTTTAGTTGCCTAAAGGCAAGAAATCTTTGGAGGAAATCTTTTATGAGATGTTGCTTCGCAAGAAATAATTCAATTCAATTAGCCTCCATAAATATAATCTTTAACTAAAATCATTGACCAAAATGCGCAACAGTACGTTGCTCTGCAGGAGGGGTTTATTATGGATCGCATCGTTGATGCTCGACATCCTAACGAAAATCTTTAGAATAATCTTTAACTAGAATCTTTTTCCGTGTCTTCCGTGTGATCCGTGGATTATTATCATCGGAATTTAGACGGAATTTATACGGAAACAAAATCTTTAAAGAAAATCCTAAACAAAATGCGCTCTTCCTCAGGGTGTTGCCCTGGGCTAGGGAAACCATTGGGCTTTCAGCCCGTTTTTGCTTGTGTATCAAAATCTTTAGAAGAATCCTAACTGAAAATGCGCAACAGTACGTTGCTCTGCAGGAGGGGTTTAATGGGGATCGCCTTACAGGCTCGAAATCTAAACTAAAATCTTAACAAAAATCTTTAACCTATAACCTATAACCTATAACCTATAACCTCTAACCTTTAACCTCTAACCTTTAACCTTTAACCTTTAACCTCTAACCTTTAACCTTTAACCTTTAAACTCTAACCCAAACACTCCGTGAATATAAAAAATCGCAACAGCTGATTATCAGAATGTTGCGATTTCATTAGTTGCGGAGGCAGGACTCGAACATGCGACCTCCAGGTTATGAGCCTGGCGAGCTACCAACTGCTCCACTCCGCTGTATTTCTTAATTGCGGGTGCAAAGGTACAAACTATTTTTGAGAATACCAAATTTTTATGCGATAATTTTTTGTTTTTCCTCCAAATAGAACAAAATAACGGAAATTGTTTGCACAATAGAAAAGAAATGTGTAATTTTGCACACGTATGCATGCATGTGCAATAGAAAAATAGGAGGAGTCATACTATGTCAATATCAAAGACGCGACAAAAATTAGTAGATGTAGCCCGTCAGTTGTTTGCCAAAAACGGAATGGAAAACACGACGATGAACGACATTGCCATTGCCTCTGGCAAAGGACGTCGCACGCTATATACCTATTTTAAATCCAAGGAAGATATTTATTTTGCTGTCATTGAGTGCGAACTGGAGCGCCTGTCTGATAAATTGGATGAGGTAGCTGCTAAGCGTATCCGTCCACAGGATAAGGTGATAGAATTGATATACACCCATCTGAGTATGATCCGTGAGACGGTGGTGCGTAACGGTAATCTACGTGCTGAGTTTTTCCGTAATATATGGATGGTGGAGAAGGTGCGTAAGAACTTTGATGATGCAGAAGTGGAATTGTTCCGTAAGGTATATACAGAGGGCAAGGAGGCAGGCGAGTTTGACATAGAAAACGTAGATCTTGTAGCTGACATCACCCACTATTGTATCAAGGGACTTGAAGTGCCTTATATCTATGGTCGTATTGCCCATGGAATGACAGAAGAAGCCACCAAACCTCAGGTTGCCAAATTTGTGTATGGCGCATTGGGAAACTTCAAGAAGAACAGTGACCGATGATTTGACAGGAATAGTAACACTAACAATAAAACATATAACATAAACAAATAAACACATTATGGGATTATTAACAGGAAAGACTGCCCTCATTACAGGTGCAGCACGTGGTATCGGCAAAGCCGTTGCTATGAAATTTGCCCAGGAAGGCGCTAACATTGCATTTACAGATCTTGTACTCAACGATGATATGGCAGCAGGCCTTGAGGCTACCCGCAAGGAAATTGAGGCTCTTGGTGTGAAATGTAATGCCTATGCAGGAAATGCTGCTGACTTTGCAGAGACAGAGGCTGTGGTCAACAAAATCAAGGAGGATTTCGGTTCTATTGATGTACTGGTGAACAATGCCGGTATCACCAAGGATGGTCTGATGCTCCGTATGACAGAGGCCCAGTGGGATGCAGTATTGAATGTCAATCTGAAATCAGCTTTCAACTTCATTCATGCCTGCGCTCCTATCATGTTGCGCCAGCGTAAGGGTTCTATCATCAATATGTCGAGTGTGGTAGGTGTACACGGTAATGCAGGTCAGTGTAACTACTCTGCTTCTAAAGCAGGTATGATTGGTTTGGCAAAGTCTATTGCTCAGGAACTCGGTCCTAAGGGTGTACGTGCCAATGCCGTAGCTCCTGGTTTCATTGAGACTGCCATGACGGCACAACTGCCAGAAGAGATTCGTAAGGACTGGATGAAGAAGATTCCTCTCCGTCGTGGCGGACAGGTAGAAGATATTGCTAATGTTTGTCTGTTCCTGGCTTCTGATATGTCAAGCTATGTATCAGGTCAGGTGATTCAGATTGACGGTGGTATGAATATGTAACAATCTAATTATTACGCTATAAAAAACGCAGACTCCTTTGTTGGGAGCCTGCGTTTTTGTTGGTATGCCCGATGGCAATCGTGCTGTGCATCTTATGCCAGCGTATGCGCATCGAGATACTGTTGGACGTTGTCTTTGTAGGATTCAGATACGGGGATAAACTCCTTGCCGAAGACGATACGGAAGCGGTCGATAGATTCCGCCTTGCTCATGTGCACGATATAGGAGCGGTGTGTGCGCTGGAACTCCGGTCTGGGAAGGAACTCTTCGAGTTTCTTCATGTTCATGAGTGACATGATTTTCCTACCGTCGTCGAGATAGAAGCGGACATAGTCTTTGAGTCCTTCAACATACAGGATGTTGTCGAGGTCAATGCGTACCAATTTATAATCGCTCTTGACAAAGATAAAGCGGTCGCGCATATAAGTCTCTTGTTTGCGGAACACCCTGAACCATTCCAGCGCTTTGTTGGCAGCAACCAGGAAGTCTTCGTAGGCAATGGGCTTGAGCAGATAGTCGAGTGCCTTAACCTTATAGCCATCCAGGGCATACTGTTGGAAAGCGGTGGTGAAAATGATTTTTGTTGTTTTAGGAACGATTCTGGCAAATTCTATGCCTGACAGTTCTGGCATCTGGATATCGAGAAAGAGCAGGTCAACAGGATTGTCGCGTAGCACCTTCATAGCCTCGATAGCGCTTCCATACGAACCTTGTAGTTCGAGAAATGGTGTCTTTTCGGCATAACTCTTCAGGAGTTCAATTGCCAACGGTTCATCGTCGATGATAGCACAAGTGATGTTCATAATTTAATTGTAATGGTAGAATGATACATTTTTTGATTATCGTTAACGCCATGCGTCCATTCATAGCGTCCTTTATAAGCCAGTTCCAATCGTCGTCTTACAAGCTCGAGTCCCACGCCGTGTCCACTCCTGTCAGTTGAAGTCTTGGGGTGGTTGGAGTTGACGATGTCGCAGACGATTTGTTTGTCATTGGCTTGGATGGTAATATTGATGGTACAGGGAACGGCAGGTTTTACTCCATGTTTGAAGGCGTTCTCCACCAGTGAGATGAAGATCATTGGAGCCACTTTCTGTTGTTCGTTGGTGATATGAAACGAGGTATTGACTTCTACCGACGGCCCCTGACGCAGTTTCATGAGTCGGATATAGTTTTTTAGGAACTCCACCTCATCGCGCAGTTCTATCTCCGATCGCTGATAGTCATAGAGAATGTGTCGTAACATCTTAGAGAGATCTTGTATCGCCTCCTGTGCCTTCTGGGTATTGATAGCAGTCAGCGCATAGATGTTATTGAGCGTGTTGAGCAGGAAATGAGGATTGATCTGTGAACGAAGATTGCTCAGTTCAGCCTCTTTTCGTGCCTCTTCTGCTGTCTGCCACTGCAAGGCGAGATGAAGTAGGGTGGCAATTGCTGCCGCAATGACGAGGTTGACAATGTCGCGTATGACAAAAGCAATGGTCAATATCAACGGCGGTTCCCTGTGGTTGTGTCCCAGCATGTCGTGTGACAGACTCATCCAGAGGTGAAGGGCAATGCCGAGCACGATGACTATGAAGGTATTGGTCACAAAGAACTGCGTGCGGTGTCCTGTTACGAAATACCTTGGGGTGAGCCATAGGTAATCGATATAGAACACTGCCATGAATGTCAGCGGTACCGTTGTGGTCAGCATAAACTGACTGACGGACATACCTCTGCCATGATTCATGAACATCAGCGGTAAAAGGATGATAACAATCCAGATGGCGATGTGGATGAGAATCTCTAAACGTTTATTCATGTCGAATTGCTTCTATTGGGTCCATATTAGCAGCCTTCTGTGCCGGAATGTATCCGAAGAGTACACCGATGCAGACACAGACAAAGAATGATACGTAGATGCTCCATGCAGGAACACTTGACGGCATATTGAACATCGTTACGATAAATTCGCTTGCCGAGCATCCTACGAGTATGCCGAGTAGTCCACCTGTTACAGAGATGAGTACGGATTCTATCAAGAACTGCAATGAGATGACTGGTCCTGTGGCTCCAACAGCCATACGCAATCCAATCTCCTTGGTGCGTTCGGTCACGCTGACCAGCATGATATTCATGATACCGATACCAGCCACAAGGAGTGAGAAGGCAGCAGCCACCACGAGGATGATGGTCACGGTATCCATGGTGGATGACATGGTCTCCATCATCTCAGCCTGTGAACGGATGGTGAAATCATCGGCAGCATCACCTTTCAGTTTGTGGTTGTCTCGAAGAATCTGTGTGAGTTCTTCGATGGCCGCATCGCTCAGTTCTTCGGTAATTGCCGAACACACAATGCTGGAGAACCACGTCTGTGCCGCGATGCGTTTCATGACGGTAGAATAGGGAGCGATGATGACGTTGTCCTGGTCCATACCCCAGTTGTTGTAGCCTTTCGACTTCAGTACGCCGATGATGCGCATCGGTATGGATTTGAAGCGGATAGTCTTGCCGATGACATCAGCCCCTTCTCCATAGAGTTCCTTGACGATGGTAGTACCAACGACACACACCTTAGCCGCCTTTTTGATATCCTCCTGTGTAAAGCAGTCGCCCTGTTCTATGGTCCATTGCTTGATGTCGAGGTATTCCGGACTTTCTCCATATACCGTAGTATTGGTATTGCTGTTGCCATAGATAGCCTGTCCGCTTGCTGTGACCTCAGGAGAAACATTCGTCACATATTTTTTCTCGCGCATGATGCGTTCATAGTCAGCCATCTTCAAGGTTTGCATGCTTGACGGGTCCTGGCGTACGCCGCCACGCATATCAGCCCCCGGTCGGATATTGATCAGGTTGGTGCCCATGGTAGAGAGTTCCGCACGGATACTCTCTTTAGATCCCTGTCCGATAGACATCATGATGATGACCGCTGCCACTCCGATGATGATGCCAAGCATGGAGAGGAAGGATCGCATCTTGTTGTTGGCGACAGCCCTGATACTGACTTTGAAAAGATTGAGTATGTTCATAATCTGATGGGTTCAATATATAGTATGAGAGTTTAATCGTCTTGCGGTTTCGGTAATGCAGCGAGTGCTTCTGCCGCCGACTTGATATTGGTGTTGATGGTATCTTCACGTATCTTACCGTCACGGAGGTTGATGTTACGACTAGAATACTCCGCAATTTCCGGATTATGGGTCACGAAGATGATGGTATGTCCCTGTCGGTAGAGTTCTTGGAAGAGCACGAGCATCTCAAACGATGTACGCGTATCAAGGTTACCCGTAGCTTCGTCAGCTAAAAGTACGGCAGGGTCGTTGACAAGAGCCCTGGCAATTGCCACACGTTGCATCTGACCACCCGACATCTGATTAGACTTATGGTCCAGACGGTCGCCCAGTCCTACAGCCTGCAGGGCTTTAACGGCAGCCTCACGACGTTGTGCTGCATTATACTTGTTGTTGTACATGAGCGGCAGTTCAACATTCTCTACAGCCGTTGTCTTAGCCAACAGGTTGTAGTTTTGAAACACAAAACCAATCTTGTTGTTGCGCAGGTGTGCCCGTTCCGTCTTCGACATGGTGCGTACAGCCACTCCGTCAAGGAAGTATTCTCCACTGGTAGGTGTGTCGAGACATCCCAACTGGTTGAGGAGTGTAGATTTTCCAGAACCCGATGTGCCCTGAATGGTGACAAACTCGCCCTCATAGATTTTGAAGGAGACACCTCTTAGTGCCTTCACCGTCTCACTTCCTACCTGGAAGTAGCGTTTCACATTCTGCAGTTCGATGACTGTTTTTCTTTTCTCTTCAGCCATAGTACTTACTTCTTCTGGTTGTTTTTCTTGTTGTCGCGTGGTTTAGGCATGAAGGGATTCCTTGCCTGCTGGTCTTGGCCTTCAGCCTCGTTACCACCCATGATATTGAAATCAATCAAAACCTCAGTACCCTCTTTGATGCCACCGGTAATCTCTGTTGTAGTACCGTTGGTTGTACCAATCTCAACGGCATGAGCCTTGAAGACATTATTTTCGAGTGTCCACACCTTGTGATCACCCTTGCAATCTGCAATGGTCTGTCCTTCTTGCAGCAGGGTTTCGTTGGGTGTAAAGCGTAATGCCTTGGCAGGTACAGCTGTAACATTTTTCTTCTCCAGTGTGAAGATGGTGACATTGGCAGTCAGTCCTGGTTTCAGTTTCAGATCTTTGTTTGGTGCCGAGATCACCACTTCGTAAGTCACGACATTACTCTCAGTAGTAGCCTGTTGGCGAACCTGAGTCACTTCACCTTCAAACAAGTCATCGGGGAAGGCATCCACTGTGAATGTCACGCGTTGTCCCTCTTTTACACCACCTATGTCAGCCTCGTCGATATCGGCAATCACGCGCATGTCGGTCAAGTCTTTGGCAATAGTGAACAGTTCAGGTGTATTGAATGATGCCGCAACGGTCTGTCCCTCTTCTACCGATTTGGACAGCACCACACCATCAATAGGTGAGGTGATCGTGGCATAGCCCAGATTGGTTTGTGCCTTCTGTACATTCTCTTTAGCTGAAACCACCTGCTGTCGAGCCTTGTCATAGGAAAGACGCGCATTCTCATAGTCATCCGCACTAACCAGTCCCTTCTGATACAAGGTTTTGTATCTTCCGAAGTTAGTCTTTTCGTAGTTCAGCGTGCTCTGTGCACTCGACAGGTTAGCCTTAGCTGTATTCAGTTCGCTGATGAGGTTGGTCTTATCGAGTTCAGCGATGACCTGTCCTTTTTTCACCACCGAGTTGTAATCCACATAGAGTTTAGATACGATACCGCTAACCTGAGTACCCACGGTAACAGAAGTCACAGGTTCTATGGTACCAGTTGCTGTGACGGTATTCTCAATATTCTGGCGTTCCACCTTTGCGGTTGTGTATGTTACTTTCTGTTCCTTTTTGTTGCCTGTCAGCAAGAAAGCCACTATGGCGATGAGTACTATAGCAGCAGCTGCTATACCTATTTTCTTGATATTCATATTGTTGTGGTATTATGTTTCTGTTAGATATGTTGCTTATGTTATAATGTCATTTTCTCGCCTTGGTAGAAGCGGAGCAACTGACGGTTGAGGATGGTGGTGTATTTCGCCTGCAATTTATTTTGTTGTGACGAGAGCAACCGGTCTTTTCCAGTCATCAGTTCAACAATGTTTTTGAGACCTAGTCGAAACTGCTCTTCGAGCAAGTCATAGCTTGCCTGTTCACTCTCAACGGTAGTCAATGCCGTTTTGAATTTCTGTTGGTTTGTTTCAGCGTCGAGCCAGTAGCCTTCGATGGTGGCATAGAGTTGCTTCTGTTGGTCGAGCAGTTCCAGTTGAGCCTGTTCCCGTTGGATACGTGCCTTATTGACAGCTGTTTTTGTCTTTCTGTTATCGAAGAGCGGTACGCTAACAGAAGCACCCACCGAAGCATCGAAATTTGTTTTAATCTGCTTGTCCCAGTTTTGAGAGCTCATCGATGCCGTACTGGTGCCCACACCTCCGTTGATGCTGATGGTAGGCATGGCACCAGCCTTGGCGATATTCATCTGTATGTCGCTTTGTTTCAATCCCAGTTGTGCATTCTTGATTTCCGGTCTTCCGCCCAGAGCTGTCTCATAGACCGTAGATAGCGCAGGAATTTCAGCTAAAGCCTCTTCGTCGCCTGCTGTTAGCATTTCGATGTCAAAAGCCTCATCTCCTGTGAGTTCCAGTAGTTGCTTCAACTGTAGCTTATAGTTAGCGATATTGCTCTCAGCCTCTACGATGGTATATTCGTCGGCAGCCCGTTGTGCTGTGAGTTGTGCGAGGTCAGCCTTTGCCATTTTACCCACCTCAACCATTTCTTTACCACGTTGCTCGTTCCTTTTACTAGTTTCGAGACTTTGTTTATTGACCTCCACGGCTTCGTTCATATATAGGATCTGCACATAGAGCTGAGCAATCCGCTCTTGGATATTGTTAGCGGTCGTTTCGGTTTGCAGTTCTGCCTGTTGTTCGCTAACCTCGCCGAGTTTCACTTGATTCCGGTTTTGGTTTCCGTTCCATACCGTCCATTGTGCGTTGATGCCATAGCTTCCATTATAATAGGTCTTGTTGACCTTCGAGTTTACCGTACCGTTTGTCACGGTAGCGACACCATTTTCCAGCCACGGTCTGTAGCCAAATGATTGGCTTGTTGATGCCGACAGCGATGGCAGTAGTGCCGCTTTAGCCTGTTTGCGTTCCTCCGTAGCCGATTGTTTTTGCAATTTCGCCTGTTGTAGGGTAATGTTGTTCTGTAACGCATAGTCTATACACTCAGTCAGCGTCCATTTTTTCTGGGCGCAGGCCGATAGCGCTATAGCTATTGCCGTTACCATTAGTGTTGTCCTTTTCATACCTTAATTAATATATATGCCTATGATTACTTGTGTTGTATTTTCACGTTGCAAAATTAGACAGAATATCTGATATATAAAAATGTGATAGACGTTTCGTTCCAGTTAGTAGAAAGTATCTTCTTATTCTTCGATATTTTCCTTTGTTTTAACGATTCTTTAGAATAGCGGTTGCATGAGCCCTTTCATTATATTTTCAGCTCGGCTCTCGGCTTCGGGATGAATACGGAACATAACCATTCTTTGTACGTAAACAGTAAGTCCCGAGTAAGTTCCAAGTAAGTCCCAAAAACTGCGTTGAAAATGGGAGGAGGATGGAATAAGCATCCTTGAAACATATCAGAAAGATGAAGTTTGGTCAAAAGCGAAACTATAATATATAAATAAGGTGAATCATAAGAAAAATAAGAAATTCACATCTCTTTGGTATATTTTCCATTAAAATGTTTGCATAATTGGTGGAAATATTATACTTTTGCAAGCGTTAATATTTAAAAACAAGAAATATGTTAAACAACAAGGCATTCTTTTACGGTTATTACTTTTACTTTACAGGATACTGTGAAGCGGTTGGCCGTAACTTGAAATGAACTAACAACGAACGATAATAAGGTCCCGCTTCACTTACATGTGAAAGCGGGATTTCTTTTAATATAAAGATAAAAAAGATAATGAAAAGAATCGCAATACAAGGAATCATAGGATCGTTTCATGATATGGCAGCACACCTGTATTTTGAAGGAGAACAGATACAACTCGTTTGCTGCGCCACCTTCGAGGAGGTGTTTGAGCATATGAAGCAGGATCCTACCATGATAGGAATGACAGCTATAGAAAATACTATTGCCGGTTCGCTACTCCATAATTACGAACTGTTACGTTCGTCGGGAGCAACCGTAGTAGGGGAATACAAACTGCATATCTCACATTGCATCTGCTGTCTGCCTGATGATTCGTGGGACACCATTACCGAGGTACACTCACATCCTGTTGCATTAATGCAATGCAGACAGTTTCTGGCACAACATCCTAACATCAAAAATGTGGAAGGCGAAGATACAGCAGGAAGTGCCAAGGATATCAAGGAACATCAACATCACGGATGGGCAGCCATATGTAGTGCTGAGGCTGCCAAACTCTACGGACTGAAGATACTGGAAGACCATATTGAAGACAACAAGCATAACTTCACACGTTTCCTGGTCACTTGTCAGCCACAGAAAGCAGACTTCCTCAGACCCTTGGAGAAAGCCAACAAGGCAAGTCTGGTATTCTCATTACCTCACGAGGAAGGTTCGCTCTCTCAGGTGCTCAGCATACTGTCGTTCTATAAGATCAACCTCACGAAGATACAGTCGCTCCCGGTCATCGGACACGAATGGGAATACCTGTTCTATGTGGATGTGACTTACAACAGTCTTACACGGTATAGACAGGCCGTTGACGCTATTATGCCTTTGACCAAGGAACTCACCGTACTGGGTGAATATCGAGAGAATTGACAGACAGAAATTTACTTGAACAATAACAATAACACGTCATGATACAACCAGCAGACAGACTTACACTCGTTAGTGAATACTATTTCAGCCGAAAACTCAAAGAAGTGGCTGCACTCAACGCACAAGGTATGGATATTATCAGCCTTGCCATTGGAAGTCCGGATATGCCCCCGTCACCACAGACTATTGACAAGCTCTGTGAGGTGGCCAAACAGCCAGACGCGCATGGCTATCAACCGACCATGGGAACGCCAGAACTAAGACAGGCGATGGCAGGATTCTATAATAGATGGTATGGAGTGCAACTCAATCCTCAAACTGAAGTATTGCCACTCATCGGTTCGAAAGAGGGCATTCTCCATGTGACGCTCGCCTTCGTCAATCCTGGCGATGAAGTCCTCGTACCCAATCCAGGTTATCCTACCTATACCTCGCTGAGCAAACTCCTTGGAGCAAAGGTGGTCAACTACAATCTTGTGGAGGCCAATGGATGGCAACCGGATTTCGACGAACTGGAGCAGATGGACCTCAGCAAGGTGAAACTCATGTGGACCAATTATCCCAATATGCCCACAGGAGGAAATGCAAGGCGCGAAACCTATAAAAGGCTGGTTGACTTTGCCAAGAAACACCATATCGTAGTGGTCAACGACAATCCCTATTCCTTTATCCTCAATGAAGAACACCTCTCAATTCTTCAGGTAGAGGGAGCAAAAGACTGTTGTATCGAGTTCAACTCCATGTCGAAATCACACAATATGCCAGGATGGCGCGTAGGACTCTGTGCTACCAACGCTCAGTTTATATCATGGATTCTGAAGGTGAAGAGTAATGTAGACAGTGGAACATTCAGAGGACTGCAACTGGCTGCCGCAACAGCCTACGACAATAGCGACGAATGGCATCAAGAGGCAAATATCGACACCTATCGCCGTCGCCGACACTATGCAGAGCAGATTATGGAAACGCTCCATTGCAGTTACGATCCCCATCAGGTAGGAATGTTTCTGTGGGGAAAAATTCCTGATCAGTATGATGATGTGGAACAGTTGACAGAAAAGGTACTCCATGATGCACGGGTATTCATTACACCAGGATTCATCTTTGGATCCAACGGTAAACGTTATATTCGCATCTCCCTCTGTGCCAAAGAGGAAAAGCTACAGGAGGCACTAACACGTATTGCAGATATGATGAGAAAATAAGCTATTTAGCAGTAAATAATAAATAACAGATAAAAACAAAAACAAGATATTATGGAATTGGAATTAGAACCTTTGAGACTTCCGAGTGACAACGAACGTCCCTTCGTCATTGCAGGACCTTGTAGTGCAGAGACAGAAGAGCAGGTGATGACCACAGCACGACAACTGGCCAATTACGGATGCCACATGTTTCGTGCAGGAATATGGAAACCCAGAACAAAGCCAGGAGGATTTGAGGGTAACGGAGAAAAAGCGTTGCCATGGATGCAACAGGTGAAAAAGGAAACAGGCATGTTGACTGCCACAGAAGTTGCAACGCCAGAACATGTGGAACTCGCTCTGAAATATGGTATCGACGTGTTGTGGGTAGGAGCAAGAACCACAGCAAACCCCTTTGCCATGCAAGCCCTCGCAGATGCGTTGAAAGGTACAGACGTGCCCGTATTGGTGAAAAATCCAACCAACCCAGATCTCGAATTATGGATAGGAGCACTGGAACGCCTCAATCTTGCAGGCATCAAGAGGCTCGGAGCCATTCATCGCGGATTCTCAAGCTACGACAATAAGATTTACCGTAACTTGCCCACGTGGCAGATTCCTATCGAGCTGCACAGACGCATTCCCGATCTTCCTATCATCAACGACCCCAGTCATATCGGAGGACGACGCGAACTGATTGCTCCGCTCTGTCAACAAGCCATGGACCTTGGTTTTGACGGACTGATTGTAGAAAGCCATTGCGATCCAGACAAGGCATGGAGCGACGCTAAACAGCAGGTGACTCCCGATGTTCTTGACTACATCCTCTCGTTGCTCGTTATACGTGATGAAACTGTCACCACAGAAGGAATCGTACAGCTTCGCAAGCAGATTGACGAGATAGACAACCAGCTCATGGAAATGCTCTCAAAACGTATGCGTGTCTGCCGTGAGATAGGTCACTACAAGAAAGAACACAACATGACCGTACTTCAGACATCACGTTATAACGAAATCCTCGACAAACGAGGTGCACAAGGTGCACTCTGCGGCATGGCACCAGAGTTTGTTGCCAAGGTATTTGAAAACATTCACGAAGAATCAGTAAGACAACAGATAGAAATCATCAACAAATGAAAATACTCGTATTAGGGGCAGGAAAGATGGGGAGCTTCTTCATAGACCTGCTGAGCTTTGACCATGAAGTGGCGGTCTATGAAAAAGATGCCAAGCGAATGCGGTTTACCTATAACTGTCAGCGCTTTGCTGATTTAGAGGAAATCAGACAGTTTAAACCTGAACTCGTCATCAATGCCGTTACCGTGAAATATACTATCGCGGCATTTGAAGAGGTGATGCCTTTCCTCCCGAAGGACTGTATTATCAGCGATATTTCATCGGTTAAAACAGGGCTGAAAGACTTCTATGAAAAGACAGGTCATCCTTATGTTTCTACACACCCGATGTTTGGACCTACATTTGCCAATCTGCAGCAGTTGTCAGAGGAAAATGCCATTATCATCAACGAAGGTGACTATATGGGACGCATCTTCTTCAAGGACCTCTATCAGAAACTGGGACTGAATATCTATGAGTATTCATTTGACGAACACGACAGAACAGTTGCTTACTCCCTCTCTATCCCATTTGTTTCAACCTTCGTCTTTGCTGCCGTTATGAAACATCAGGATGCGCCAGGAACAACGTTCAAGCGTCACATGAAGATTGCTCAAGGGGTTCTCAACGAAGATGATTACCTATTGCAGGAAATCCTTTTCAATCCCTATACCCATGATCAGGTGGCTCAGATTCGCACAGAGTTGAAAGAGTTGCTAGAGATTATCGACAATCGTGATGCTGTGGGCATGAAAGCGTATCTAACAAAAATCAGAGACAACGTGCGACGTGACATAGAAATCAAACATAGTTGATGTCCCATTCTGACGACCGATTGCAGATGAAGATATATCTGACAACCAGTCTCAGGCGATATCAATAAAACAACAAGACTGACCTTCATGATAGGCCAGTCTTGTTGGGTTTTATACCGACTGATAAGCGACAATCGTCGTATCGTACGTTATGATTTGTTGGTCATGATAGTCAATACCATATCATCGGTAGCAGACATCGCTTCCTTGCCGATACTCGTCAGGTTGCGGATAGAACAATCCACATCATGGTCTATAATACCTTCTGCTTCGGTGACATGCTTGCCTTCGCGAGCCAATAGGGCAGAGAGTAATGCTGTGGAAACACCAGAGCAGATCTTTAATGAACAACTGGGTTTTGCTCCGTCGCAAATCATTCCTGTTAAGTTGGCTATCATATTCTTCACGGAGTGGCAGATATCCGCATATTGGCCGCCCATGAGGTAAGTAATACCGCAACTGGAACCGATACTGGCCACAACACAACCGCAGAGGGCACTCAGTCTGCCGAGACTTTGTTTGATATAGATGGCGGTGAGGTGACTTAACGTTAAGGCACGGATGAGTTCTTCCTCGGTATTCTCATTCTCCTCAGCAAATACTACAACAGGATTGGTGGCACAGATTCCCTGATTGCCCGAACCACTGTTACTCATTACGGGAATCATAGCACCTCCCATACGAGCGTCACAAGCAGAGGCTGTCTTGGAGATGATATGGGAAAACATGGTATTGCCAAAAATGCCATGGCTGAGTGGACGGTCCATCGTCTTACCTAAACAATGACCATAATTGCCTTTGACAGCTTCGGCAGCCGCACGCATGTTATACTCTTTTGTTTGCAGAATAAAACGGAGTTCGTCTATGGGAGCAGAGATGGAAAAGTCATAGACTGTCTGCATGGTCAAGGAGACGTGTTCTTCACCCTCTTCCGATGTAGCAGGCTTGCGGTGGTCAACAAGGACTTTGTCATCCGTTGCCTGATAGTCGATATTGGTATGGTCGCCTGAGATGATGGCTGTGGCATGATGAGGTAGGGAAGAATCGTCGGAACTACATTCTACCTCGATGTATAGTTTATCGCAAGCGTCAGCCTTGAGACCGATGTTGATATGGTTGTCCTTGACATATTGTTTGCCGAGTTCAAGAGACTGTGCATCAAGGTCTTTCAAGACCTCGAGTTGATAGTCAGAACAGCCAATCAGTGCACCCAAAGCAATGGCAATGGGCAAACCTATCATACCCGTGCCGGGAATTCCTACTCCCATAGCATTTTTTAGAATGTTAGCACTGAGTAGGACATTGATATGGTCGGGAGTTCTACCAAGGAGTTCTGTGGCACGTGCCACACAAAGGGCTACTGCCATAGGTTCTGTGCATCCAACGGCGGGTACAATCTCTCGTTTCATCAGTTCGAGAATCTCGTTTTGTCTAATGGTATCAATCATAAGCTTTGTATTATTGTTTATTCATTTTAGAGTTGCAGACAAGTGGTGAATGTATCGGGTGAGGTGCATGGAAAACTGACAGGCCTACGGAAAAGACCGAAAAGGGCGCTACCGCTACCGCTCATTGCTGCATAGACTGCACCAAGGTTGTAGAGTTGCTTTTTGACGGCAGCCAACTGTGGGTGTGCACGAAAGACACTATATTCGAAATCGTTGACCAGTAGGTCGCGCCATGTTTCCACAGGTTGCGAAACGATATCAAGGCAACAATGTTCAGGATGACGTGGGGTGATATGAGCAAAGGCTTCACGTGTGGGGACAGGGATATTGGGGCGTACCACACAGAGATACCATCCTTTCAAATCCAATGAGATAGGGCGTAACCGTTCGCCAATCCCTTCCGCATAAGCAGGTTTGTTGAGAATGAAAAACGGACAGTCGGCTCCAAGTCTTGCAGCCCGTTCTATGAGTTGTGACGCTGTGAGGTTGAGATTTCCCATTCTGTTCAGCAGAGTCAGCATGGCAGCACAGTCACTTGATCCTCCACCCATTCCAGCCTGTGTAGGAATGCCTTTGTAGAGGTGGGTGTGCAGTCGTGGCAATGTTGGAAACTCATCTTTCAACAGATGGTAGGCGCGCACCACCAGATTGCGTTGTTCGTCACCTTCTACGTCAATACCAGTCACCTTCAGGTCGCAGTCAACGGTAGATGGAAAGGCATCGTTCATCTCAGACACTTCAAGAGCATCCATGATAGGGACTGGATAGAACACGGTCTGAAGGTTGTGATATCCATCAGGTCTGCGCTCTACGACATTGAGGCCGAGATTGATTTTTGCTAAAGGGAATATGATGTCTGTATGTTGCATAGTTCATTTTTTTTTTTTTTGTATCACACTTACCGGTCCACGTTATTTTATTTCTTCTTCTTCAATACTTTGATACGTCGGCTAGCTTCATGAGCCTCAGGGTATAGTTCAAGCGCTTTCTCATAGTTACGGATGGCGGCATCTGTCATGTGTTCTTTCTCACATTCACGTCCCAATGAGACATATTCTACAGCCAAGCGTTTGAGCATCTCATCACGATCATGTAGTTTGTTGATAGCCTCCTGCCGTTGTTCTTCCAGTTGGGTGATGACAGCGAGTTTTCTGCGGATGAGTCGTTGTGCAGCAGGCCGTTCGATGTCGTAACGACTATGGATGGCGATGAAGAAATGTTTCAGAAATGCTTGAAAATCGCGTTCGTCGAAAGCACTCATGGCCTCCCTGTATTCGTAGTCGGCTTTACTCTCATGGAGGGCTTTGTTGATGAGGCTGCTGTTATTGTATCGCTGAGCGAACGCGATTACTTCGGGTTTGACAAAGATGTCGCTGCGACGAAGTGGCGACTCTAAACAAATGCCTTGCAGGGAGGTGCATCGGCTTAATGCCACATAGGCTTGTCCGCCGGCAAAGGCGCCTCCTGTGAAATCGATACGCACATGACGGAAGGTAAGTCCTTGACTCTTATGAACGGTAATGGCCCATGCCAGTCGGATTGGAAACTGGATGAATGAACCGAGCAATTCCTCTTCTATCTTCTGTTCCTTCTCATTGAAGGTATAGCGCATATTTTCCCAAATGGCACGTTCTACGTCGTGCTCATGACCAGTCTCGTCGCAAATGGTGATGATACCTTCTTCTTCGTCAAGGGCGACGACAACCCCTAAGGTACCATTGACCCATCGGTGTTCTTTGTCGTTCTTGATAAAGATCACCTGTGCGCCAGGTTTCACCTCAAGCGCAATAGGGGCAGGGTAGGAACTCTCAGGAAATTCTCCAAGGACTTTTCCGTTGAAGACGGTAGCTTTGCCTTCAAGAGCTGCCAGTTGTTCGTTGTTGATATGTTCTGCTGTATCTCGACGGGTAGCCAAGGTAATAGCCATCTCGTCTTGGCTGTTATGGAAAGAAACCCCCAGTCGTTGATTGATGATTCGCAGGTCATGATCCGTTGTGGTATTGCTTCTGATTCGGTCCAGTATGTGGATGAAATCTTCATCCTTTTGCCGATATACTTTCCGTAATTCTATGCTAACGAGATCCATCTTTTGCCAAACGGAGGCAGAGAAGAAATAGGCAGAAGCATAGAATGGTTGCATGAGTTGCCATTCGTCAGACTTCACCACAGGCTGTAACTGGAAGATATCGCCAACGAGTAAGAGTTGTTTGCCTCCGAATGGCTCACGCATATTGTGGCAGTAGATGCGCAATACTTTGTCAATGAAGTCGATGATATCAGAACGAACCATCGATATTTCATCGATGATGATGAGTTCCAACTCACGCAACATCTTGATCGTGTCTCCGCTATATTTCAAACTTTTGCGGATATGGCGTGCATCATACCGGCTGTCGTTAGGAAGAAGCGGGTGGAAAGGGAGTTTGAAGAAACTATGGATTGTCTGTCCTCCTGCGTTGATGGCAGCAATACCTGTTGGTGCGAGGATGACGTGTTTCTTCTTTGTATGTTCAGACACATAACGCAGAAAAGTAGATTTACCCGTGCCTGCCTTCCCAGTAAGGAAAAGCGAGCGACGGGTAAAGTTGACAATCTGGAGTGCCGATTGCCACTCCGCATTGGTAGTGTCTATAGACGATTTCAATACAGAAGGTCTGTTAAAGGTCTTGCAAAATTAAATTTCCGTATGTTTGGGCTCCTCTGCAGCCTTCGGTTGTGAGGGCGTTCCGTGTTGGTTACCATCAGGTGATGGCGTAACAGGAACAGTAGGATCAACAGCATTCTCATTGGGCTGTTCCAGTTCGATATGCTGGATACTATCGCTGGCAATAGAGTCTGAATCGGCAGGCTCTTTGAAATAGCCACCGCAACTATACATTTGCATGGTGATGTCGGTATCGTGTGGTTTGTCGAATTTAGCACGATACATTTTGAATGCAGGGTCTCCAAGAACCTGTTCTAAGAAGTCTCCACAGATGGGAAGAGCTGTCTTGGACCCTTGACCTAATGCTCCAGTACGGAAGTGGATACAACGGTATTCACCGCCTACCCATGCTCCGACAACGAGATGTGGGGAAACACCAACAAACCATGCGTCGGAATGGTTGTTAGAAGTACCAGTCTTACCGCCGAAATCTGTATCACGAGCAAATTGGTTGGTCCAGCGTCCCAATGCAGAACTTGTTCCTTGCATACCGCCCTGCAGCAATTGTTGGAGGAGAAAAGCACTCTTGTAGGTCAATACTTGTTTCTCCTCTTCAGGAGCAGTATAGATTTCTTTGCCGTCGCGATCTACGATACGGGTGACAAGGACGGGGTTGTGTGTTTTACCGTCATTGACCGGTGTACAATATGCATTGACGAGTTCAAGGAGGTTGACATCGCTACTACCCAAGGCGAGTGCAGGGGTAGCATCCAACTTACTTTTTATACCCATATCGTGTGCGGTTTTTACAATATTGGGAATACCACATTCTTGGCCGAGTTTGACAGCAATAGAGTTGATGCTCATGGCGAAAGCCTGTTTCAGCGTGACATTAGCACCGGAGAAACGTCCGTTGGCATTGGTTGGGGCCCATAATACTTCTTCGTTTTTCTTGCTGTCGAAGACTTTCATAGAGAAATAGGAGTCCTCACGTGTGTCACAAGGAGTAATACCTTGGTTCATGGCCTCAGCATAGACAAAGAGCTTAAACGTAGAACCTGGTTGACGCATCGACTTCACCTTGTCGTACTTCCATGTTCTGAAATCGAGGTCACCGACCCATGCTTTTACGTGACCCGTCTCGGGTTCCATTGCAACGAATCCACAGTGCATGAAATGTTCCATATAACGGATGGAGTCGAGCGTTGAGATATTTTTCTCGATGATGCCTTCGTCGTAATCAAACAACTTCACAGGGTGTGGAAGGTTCAGATAGTAGTTGATAGAATCGGTATTATTGTCGTATCGTTGACTCAGATATTTGTAATAAGGCAATTTTTTGGCAAGATCTTCAATGAAATTAGGAATTTCCTGATGGCGCTCATCCTGCCATGGGTTCTGGCCAGACCAGTGGTTGTTGAAGTTACGTTGGATGATACGCATCTGTCGCTTTGCAGCCTGTTCTGCGTATTTCTGCATACGCGTATCAATAGTGGTGTAAATCTTCAAACCGTCTCTGTAGAGATCAATATCATTGTCCTTACACCAGTCGTGAAGTTCATCAGCAACGGCCTCACGGAAATACTGTGCCTGTCCATCGTAATTGTTCTCCACACTATAGTCGAGTTGGATAGGTTTCTTGGAAAGGGTGTCGTAAGCTTCACGGGTCAGATCCTTGTGTCGACGCATGTTGTCGAGTACCACATTACGACGTTTGAAGGAATTGTCGGGATTGGTTCGGGGATTATAATAGGTTGTAGCCTTGAGCAGACCGACAAGAATAGCAGCCTGTTCAGGGGTCAATTCCTTTGGTGTGGTACCGAAATATGTTTTTGCTGCAGTTTTGATGCCGTATGCATTGGACCCAAAATCCACTGTATTAGCATACATGGTGAGGATGTCTTTTTTATCGAAAAACATCTCAATCTTCACAGCGGTAATCCATTCCTTACTTTTCATGATGAGCATTTTTACACCAGGGATGTTGCCCAACAGACCTGTGGAATACTCAGTACGAACACGGAACATATTTTTCACCAACTGTTGGGTGATGGTTGAGGCACCACGAGCATCATGGTGAACCACAAAGTCTTTTGCTGCTGCAAAAACGCCCTGGAAGTCAATACCGAAATGATGGTAGAAACGTTCGTCTTCTGTGTCTATCAAAGCTTTCCAGAATACAGGGTTAATCTCTTCGTAGGCAACAGGGGTTCTGTTTTCGCTGAAATACTTACCAATCATGACACCGTCAGCACTGTATAGTTCTGATGCTTGTATGGTTTTTGGGTGCATAATAGCTCTCAAGGACGGTGACTTGCCGAAGAGCCACAGAAAATTGACATCTACCATGATGAGGTAGAAGATGAAGGCTATAATTAACGAGGCAAATCCTACACCACCTTTCACGTACCAGGCACGTCCCTGATACAAGCTTTTATACCATAGCCATGATTTCTTGAGCCACTGACGTGCTTTTGCTGTAAACTCAACGATTCTCTCTTTCATAGATTATCAATATACTTCAAAATGTCTTTTTCTTCTTCAGGATGAAACCATCTCATGGCTTCGTCACGTTTATACCAGGTCAATTGCTTACGAGCATAACGACGGGTGCTCCCCTTGATACGCTCTATGGCTTCTTCTAATGACCAGCGCCCGTCCATATAGTCAAACAGTTCTTTATAGCCAACGGTATTGAGTGCGTTGAGATGTCGGTATTCACGGAGTGCAGCAGCTTCTTCTAAAAATCCTTGCTGCATCATTTCGTCAACTCTCGCGTTGATCCGTTGATAGAGTTGTTCACGGTCTCTGTTCAGTCCTATCTTGATAATACGGAAGGGTCTTTGTTTTTTTTCTTGTGTTCTAAATGATGTGTAGGTCTTCCCTGTCTGATAGCAGATTTCTAATGCGTGTATCACGCGTCGATAGTTTTGCTTATCCACTATCTCATAGTGTTCTGGGTCCAGACGTTTGAGGTCTTCACATAAAGTCTCAAGACCTTCTTCTGTATAACGACGTTTCATCTCCTTTCTGACGTCATCACGTATGGTAGGAATATCGTCAATACCATTGCAGACAGCATCTATATACATCATGCTTCCTCCCGATAGGAGTGCATAAGGATGATGGTCGTCTTGGAGTAATTGCATCACTTCCTGCTCATACATAGAGGCATTATAATAGTCTGCAATACTCTTGGTGCCTACAAAATAATGATGTGCTTGTTGTTGCTGCTCTATGCTCGGTGACGCTGTACCGATTCTCATCTCCCGGTATATCTGACGGGAGTCGGCATTGATGATGGGAATACCTAAATGATTGGCCAAACGTATGGTCAATGCGGTTTTTCCCACTGCCGTAGGACCGGTGACGACAATCAACGTATGCATATTAGCGGATTACTCCACGCTTGGAGTTCTCTATGAATGAGCAGATATAATCGACCTCTTTTGAGTCGGGATATTTGGCACGTGCCTCTGCAACACCCTCTTTGAGGATTCCCTTAGAGTAGATGATGCGATAGCTGTCGTGAATGGCCTCGATGGTCTCGTTGGAGAATCCACGACGACGCAGGCCGATCAGATTGACGCCAGCATAGCGTACAGGTTCCTTACCTGCAATCACGAAAGGAGGAATATCCTGGCTGGTACGTGAGCCGCCTTGGAACATGATATAGCTTCCGATATGGATAAACTGGTGGAACAGGCAGCATGCAGAGATGATGGCAAAGTCGTCAACGATGACTTCGCCTGCAAATTTGGTAGAGTTACCAATGATGCAACCGTTGCCAATCTCACAGTCATGACCGATATGCATATTCTCCATCAACAGATTGCCGTTGCCTACAACGGTCTTGCCTTTTGAGGCAGTACCACGGCTGATGGTAACGTTCTCGCGGATAGAGTTGTTGTCGCCAATCTCACAGGTTGTATCTTCGCCTTTGAATTTCAAATCCTGAGGTTTGGTGGAGATTGATGCGCCAGGGAAAATCTCATTGCCGTTGCCCAAACGTGTACCATAGTGTAGTGTGACTCCGTTGTAGAGCTTGTTGTTATCGCCAATGATAACATTCTTGTCAATGACACAGAAAGGTCCAATCACATTGTTGTCACCGAGTTTGGCCTCGGGATCAACGATAGCCATAGGATGAATCTGATTCATATATTATAAAATTAAGAGGGTCTGCATATGTTTGTGTATGCAGACACCGTGATGTTATTATTTGTTTTTTACTATTTGTGCGGTAAAGGTGGCTTCTGCTACCACGTGATCACCCACGAAGATGTATCCCTTCATGCTGGAAATACCGTGGCGTACAGGTGCCAACAGGTCAACTTTGAACAGCAACGTGTCGCCCGGTACTACCTTCTGGCGGAATTTTACATCGTCAATACGCATGAAATATGTGGACCAGCGCTCAGGTTCTTCCAGTGTGTTGAGTACCAGCAGACCGCCACATTGTGCCATGGCTTCAATCTGTAACACGCCAGGCATGACGGGTTCTTCGGGGAAGTGGCCTTGGAAGAAAGGTTCGTTGCTTGTCACATTCTTCACTCCGACAATGCTGCTGGCTCCTAAGGCGATAACCTTATCAACCAGTTGCATGGGATAACGATGGGGCAGTAATTCACGAATTTTGTTGATGTCCATCACCGGTTCGTCGTTGGGATCGTAGATAGGAGCTTGGATTTCGTGCTTGCGAATCTCCTTGCGCATCTGACGGGCAAACTTGTTGTTGATGGTATGGCCTGGACGAGTGGCGATGATACGTCCCTTGATGGGTTTGCCGATGAGAGCCATATCGCCGATGATGTCAAGCAATTTGTGGCGTGTACATTCATTCTCCCATACCAATGGCTTGTGCTGAATATATCCTAAATCCTCTGCGTTAAGGTGGGGCACCTGAAGCATGTCTGCCAGTTGGTCGAGTTGCTCTTGACTAATCTTTCTCTCATAGATAACGATGGCATTGTCCATGTCGCCGCCTTTAATCAGATTAGCTTGAAGCAGGGGCTGTATGTCTCTTACAAAGACGAAGGTACGTGCTGCAGCAATCTCTGTGGGGAAAGCTTCAATCTTTTCGAGGGTTGCAAACTGAGAGTTGATGAACTTCGACTCAAACGAGCACATGGCTGTGAGTGAAAATTCTTCGTCAGGCAGAATGGTGATGGTAGAGCCGCTTTGCTCATCTTTTACCTCAATCTTCTTGCGGATGATGTAATAGTCTTTCGGCGCATTCTGTTCCTCAATGCCCACTTCGTTGATTTTGTTGACATACTGTATAGCACTTCCGTCGAGAATAGGAAATTCAGGACCATTCACCTGAATACGACAGTTGTCGATGCCTAAGGCGTAAAGGGCGGCAAGACCATGCTCTACGGTACTTACGCGGGCTTCTCCTTTAGCAAGAACCGTGCCACGCTGGGTGTCAACGACATTCTCTGCAATGGCATCGATGACAGGCTCCCCTTCAAGGTCGATACGCTGGATTTTATATCCTGTATTCTCTGGAGCAGGATTGAAAGTCACGGTGAGGTTCAGACCGGTGTGCAGTCCTTTTCCGAAGAGGGAGAAACTGCCTTTCAAAGTTTTCTGTTTCATATTTATTTTTGTTTTTTCAATTCATCGAGTTCTTTACGAAGCATGTGGAGTTCACGATACATATCGGGCAACTTACGGAAGATGGCAGAGGATTTGAAGAATCCCTTTGGTTCAATGGCAGGAGAACCAATCAATTGCTCACCATTGCCTTTTGTGTTACTGATTACGCCAGCCTGTGCGCCGATGAATGTCTTGTCTGCCACGTGGATATGACCAGAGAATCCTGCCTGTCCACCTACCATACACCAAGCGCCTATCTTAGTAGAACCAGCAAGGCCAACCTGGGCAGACATTACCGTGTTCTCACCAATCTCACAGTTGTGAGCCACCTGGATGAGGTTGTCTATCTTCACACCTTTATGAAGTACGGTCTGTCCCATGGTAGAACGGTCAACACATGTGTTGGCACCAATTTCTACATGATCTTCGATGACCACGATACCAATTTGTGGTATCTTATCATAACCCTCTTGGCTGGGGGCAAAACCGAATCCGTCTGCACCAATCACGCTACCAGCATGGATTGTTACATCGTTACCCAGGCGGCAACCCTGATAAATGGTGACGTTGGGATAGAGCAGGCAATCGTTGCCGATGCTCACGCCGTCGCCTACTACAGTATGGGGGTAAATCTGAGTGTTGTCGCCAACTGTTGTGCCGTCTCCAATGTATGCAAAGGCGCCAATATATACATCTGCGCCGATTTTTGCGGTTGGGCTAACGAATGCCAGTGGATCGATACCTTTCTTCTTGGGCATGCTTGCGGCATAGAGTTGCAACAATTTAGCCACACACTCATAAGCATTTTCCACACGGATGAGTGTGGCTTCTACAGGGTGGTCCAGTACCACATCGTTGTTGACAAGAACAATACTTGCCTTGGTGTCGTAAATATACTGTGTGTATTTAGGATTTGACAAGAAGGTAATGGAACCTTTTGTGCCTTCTTCAATTTTCGAAAAAGTGTGTACAGTGGCGTTATCGTCACCTTCTACACGACCACCGATAAAATCGGCTATTTGTTTGGCTGTAAACTCCATATTTTTGTTTGTAATATTATTAAATTGGTGCAAAGTTACAATTTTTTTCTCAAACTCTTTGGTAACAAAGGTAATATTTGCGTATTTTTTTGGAAAGTAGTTGTACATTGAGAATTTCTGAAGCCTCTGAAATATCCTTAACGGTACCGTCTTTGTAAAGAATACCGATGCTGTCGTCTTCTGGATTGTACATATCTTTGCCTATTTCAGCGACGGATACCATGTATTCAGTTTCTTCGAAAGAGATGTCTAATGTGTCTGCTATATTCTTGCGTATCTCGTTGATAGTATGCTTGTCAGGAGCGTTTTCAAGAACTTCTACTTTAAATAGTTTTCTGTCGAGCATGTCTGTGGCAAGAGTGGAAAGAATTTTGTCTTCGTTGTATCTCCATACCTTGAGTGTACTCCATATATCGCAATCGTCAAGGTCGGCATAATGGCGTAATGCAGCACTTTGGGTCCGGAAGTCTTCTGCGCTGATGTCGTTGTTCAGAAAATAGGCGAGGGCGGGAGGGGCGAAAAGGGAATTTCCTTTTCTTACGAGGTCTTTTGCTCTTCGTAGTGTGTTGATCAATACTTTTTCGTATCCTACGGCGGTTTTGTGCAGATAGACCTGCCAGTACATCAGACGTCTCGTTGTCAGGTAGTTTTCTATTGAATATATACCTTTCGACTCCACCACGAGTTGTTCATCCACCACATTGAGCATCTTGATGATTCTATCGCTGCCAATGTTTCCTTCAGTCACTCCGGTAAAGAATGAATCGCGACGCAGGTAGTCGAGACGGTCCATGTCCAATTGGCTGGAAATGAGTTGGTGGAATATCTTGTTGTGGTATTCGTCTTTGAAGATAGAAATGGCGAGGTTGAGAGCGCCATGAAAGTCTTCATTCATGCGTTCCATCATCATCATGGAAATCTCTTCGTGCGATATGTCGTGGATGAGCGTATTCTCCAGGGCGTGTGAGAAAGGGCCATGACCGATGTCGTGCATGAGGATGGCTGCAAGAACAGCTTCCGCTTCCATGTCGAAGATATATACGCCTTTCTCAAGTAACGACTTGATTGCTTCTGACATCAGGTGGTAGGCGCCGATGGAATGCTGGAAGCGTGTATGTCGTGCTCCTGGATATACCACAGATGCGAGTCCGAGTTGGTTGATGCGATTCAAGCGTTGGAACAACTGGTGTTGCACGATATCGTAGTGCAGTCCTTTTCCGATTTTTATAAAACCGAAAACCGGGTCGTTGATGATGGAATATCCGTTCATGGGCAGGTGGTTTTCAAAATGATACACAAAGATACGCAAAATATTTCTAAAAAGCAAATCTTCTGTGTTCTTTCGTTTATTTTCGTTGTACCCGTAAAAACTGAAGAGGAAAATAAGCCACACATTTTTTTTTGTGGACTGGTTGATTATGTCCTGGTGGAAGCTATGTGGCTTGTACAGTATTTTATGATATAGAAAAAGAGAGTCGTGTGGACTCTCTTTCTGTTAACCTTACTCTTGAGGTGCCTGGCGGATTCGAACCGCCGTAGACGGTTTTGCAGACCGTTGACTAAGCCACTCATCCAAGGCACCTTGTTGTTAAGCGAGTGCAAAGGTAATACTATTTTTTTGAACAACCAAATTTTTTCCTGTTTTTTTTGCTTAATTCGCATCCTTTGCAGCCTTGACATGGATTTTCGTGGTCAGAAAGCTGACGGTAAATGCGCCAAGCAATATATCCCACGCATAAGACAAGGACTATGAAGACAAGGGTGTATTGCATGTTTTTTATAATTTGGATAGTTTACGCAGCATTAGTTTGTTCATGGCTTGAATACGTCTGCCGCTTTTCTCAATATCCTCGCGAACATTATTTATATTATTGAAGAAATCGCTGAATGCGTTGAGGAAAGGATTGGGTTGACAGGGGTCTTCCATGGCATTGGGGTTGGTGACGATACGGATTCCTGCCGGTTCGATATGCACATCGACATCGGAACTTGTCATGATCGGGTCTCCATCGTAATGGATGGCGCCAGGTTGGGAACGGTGGATATGAATGGACCGCGTCTTAAAGGTTTTGATTTTAGAATTGTTGGTCAGCGTCTTGTTCATCAGGTCGATGCTGATCTGTGGTGCTTCCAATGCTGTAAATGGCTCCATGATGATGACGTCCATCATACCGTCTTTCATGGTTGCATTTGGTGCAATATAGGCATTGTTGCCATATTGTGATGCATTGGCACAGGCAATGAGGAATGCTTTGTAGCTTCGTGCACCGGTATCGTCGGTGACTTCATAGGTTTCTGGCTTGTATTTCAGACCTTCTTTTAGCACATTTTCTATATAGGTGAGCGGTCCACGCTTGCCGGCTTCTGCGAACTTGAGTGAGATGAACGCGTCGAATCCCATGCCACAGGTGCAGAAAAACGGCAGTCCGTTGATGACTCCATAGTCGAAACTTTCTACGACACCCCGGTTGATGACTCCTAATGCCTTGCGTGGATTGAGCGGCAAGCAAAGATGGCGGGCAAGGCCATTTCCAGAACCGCAGGGCACGATTCCCAATGCCGTGTCTGTGTGGGTGAGTGATCGCGCCACTTCATTGACGGTTCCGTCGCCACCAACTGCCACGACGATGTCGGCACCATTGTCTGCACACTCGCGTGCGATTGATGCAGCATGGCCGGCATGTTCGGTCAATCGGATAGTAACATCGAAGCGTTGTGCATCGATTTCGCTGGCAATCATGTCAGGAATAGCATCCTTTCCATGCGTTCCCGATATGGGATTGACTATGAATGTTATTCTTTTCTTTTCGTTCATACGATGCAAATGTACTAATAATCGTTCAAAAAGTATGCAAAAATAGATAAAATTACATTTTAATAACGAATAATATTTCTTTTTTTGCACGTTTTGATAAAATTTGTGTAACTTTGCAGTTCGAAACGAATAAAAACAGCTCAGCTGTAGATAACTATTCTCATGGGACAATTACAAGAAAGATACAAAAACTATCGCGAGCCTCAGAAATTTATGGAGGCTGGTGTTTATCCCTATTTCCGTGAAATTACAGGAAAACAGGGTACGGAGGTAGAAATGGGCGGCCACAAAGTTTTGATGTTTGGCTCTAATGCTTATACAGGATTGACTGGTGACCAGCGAATCATTGATGCTGCTAAAGCTGCTTTGGATCAATATGGTTCAGGCTGTGCAGGAAGCCGTTTTCTTAATGGTACTCTTGATCTTCACGTCAAGTTGGAAAAAGAAATCTCGGCGTTTGTTCATAAAGACGACTGCCTCTGCTTGTCAACTGGCTTTAGTGTGAATCAAGGAGTGTTGGCAATGGTAGTGGGTAAGAACGACTACATTATCTGTGATGATCGTGACCATGCAAGTATTGTTGATGGACGTCGTCTCTCGTTTGCTCGTCAGCTACATTACAAGCATAATGATATGGCAGATTTGGAGCGTGTGCTTCAGAATCTTCCTCACGAGGCCGTGAAACTTATAGTGGTGGATGGTGTATTCTCGATGGAAGGTGATTTGGCTAAACTTCCAGAAATTGTAGAGCTGAAGCATAAATACAACTGTTCTATCATGGTTGATGAAGCTCACGGTATTGGAGTATTCGGAGACCATGGACGTGGAGTTTGTGACTATTTCGGTTTGACCGATGAGGTAGATCTTATTATGGGAACATTCTCTAAATCTTTGGCTTCTATTGGTGGATTTATTGCAGGAGATAAAGATACCATCAATTTCCTGCGTCATAATTGTCGTACCTATATCTTCTCGGCTTCTAACACTCCAGCAGCTACAGCCGCAGCTCTTGAGGCTCTGCACATCTTGCAGAAAGAGCCAGAGCGCATAGAGGCTTTGTGGAAAGTAACGAAGTATGCTTTGAAGCGTTTCCAGGAAGAAGGTTTTGAAATTGGAGAAACAGAGAGTCCTATTATTCCACTTTATGTGCGTGATGTGGAGAAGACTTTCCTTGTAACAGCACTTGCCTTTAATGCAGGAGTATTCATCAATCCTGTTATTCCTCCTGCATGTGCACCTCAGGATACTCTCGTGCGCTATGCACTCATGGCTACCCATACTGAAGAGCAGGTGGAGCGCTCTGTAGAAATTCTGAAGAAGATATTTGTCGAGCAAGGCATTATCAAGTAAAAGAGAAAGCCAATTTTTACCACTTTTTACGTCGGATGCATTTTGTAAACCCGATGTGGAGTGAGTGAATAAGCGGATAATAAAGTGGCAGATGAAAGACTAAAAGGTCTGAAGTCTTAAAATAATGTTAAAAACGAAAGATTTTTCTGTTTTTAGTCTTTTGTCTGCCAAATTATTTGTACCTTTGCACCCGCTTAGATAAAGCAACGAGGTGTAGCGCAGTTGGTAGCGTTCCTGGTTTGGGACCAGGCTGTCGCAGGTTCGAGTCCTGTCACCTCGACAAAACATAAGAAAGATCCTATGAATTTAATATTCATAGGATTTTTTTTGCTTGCAGAATAATGCTTTCTAAATAGTTGAGTAACGAATTTATCTCAGCCGATGGCAAGGGGCATCCCGAACACATTCCGGGCACATCCCGAATGTCTCCTGAGTTCCTCCCCAGTTTCTTCCTAGTTTCTCCCAAATAGCTCCCAACGGTAAAAGCCATCTGTAGAATAATCAACAGAAGTGGACAATAACAAGCATTTTGTACCTTACCAAGCAATTTTCGGTTCAAAAACTTGTTTTTCACAAGCATTTTGCTTAACTTTGCGACAAGTTACATGACTACTAAACCGAAAATGACTAAACGAACAATAATTTGCTGTGTGATAATAGCATTAATGCTGTTTTTTGAACCATTTTATACCAAAGCAAACGAAGCAGATCGGGTGTTCAGGGTTTATACCTCGTCACACGGCATGATAGATAATAGCGCGCAGACGATTAGTTGCACGACAACGGGCCGCATCATCCTCACCACACTTGGTCACGTGAACTTCTTTGATGGTGTGACATTCACACATATAGACCCACAGCCGTCTAATGTCTATCCCTTGGCAAAATACACAGGTTATTCGCATGTCTATTTTGATAATAATCAGCATCTCTGGGTTAAAGACACCCATCGTGTCACATGTGTGGATCTAAGAAAAGAAGAGTTTATCGATGATGTACAAGGCGTGTTCAACTCTTATGGTATCAAAAACAAGGTAGATGACTTATTTGCTGACGAGACAGCTACCGTTTGGGTGGTGTTGGGAGACAAATTGGTCAACATTCACACGAAATGTACGCTTAAAATCAAGCGTTACCCTTTGCAGGATATTTCCCGTTTTGAAAATCGGCTATTTCTCTTTTATAACAATGGCGATGTAGATGTGTATGATATTAACACAAAAAAAATACTATACACGATACATACTTTGACAGCAGAAGCTGGCAAACGCTACAATGCAACCAGCGTCTTGTGTAAAACCGAACAAGGTATTTTTCAGATTCGTACAGGAGTCAATAAATCAATTTTGCTTTATTTAGATGTTAAGAAGCGGAGTGCCAAAACAATTCTCCAAACTCCTTACAGTCTAAACTCTATGGTCGTTCATGATAACATGCTCTATATTGCATGCGTAGAAGGTTATTGGACATACAACCTGGCAACTGAAGAAACAAAACACCATGCTGAAATCACATTAGACAACGGTCAACGAATGGTTCCTGACATTAATGCCCTTACCTTCGATAAACAAGGCGGTATGTGGCTTGGAAGTAAACACAGAGGATTACTCTATTGCAAACCATATACGTCGCCTATACAACAATACGGAACCAATACCGATTTTTTTAAACGCTACGAGTCCCAGATGGCTAAAGCGATTAAAACCAATACAAGAAATCTGCCTCCAACAATCACTTGCTCGTTTGTAGATAGCAGAGGATGGACTTGGCAAGGAACCTATAGCGGAATACGTCTTATGAGACCTAATGCAAAGACTATAGAGTATGGCTACAAGGATGGGCTTGCCAATGAGGTAATACGTGCTGTGATAGAAGACAACAACCACAATATTTGGGTTAGTACAAGTTATGGTATAGCACATATAGATGTCAAGAACAACAAAGTCAAGCATATTGAGTACTTTGCAGGAATAGATAACGTACCTGACGAAGCGTTTACAGAAGGAGCAAGTCTCAAGCTGGCGGACGGTACCATCATTTTCAAGTCGCTTGACCACATGGTGACATTCCATCCTGACAAGTTCCACACACAGGCAATCAAAAAAATCCGGTTAACTCCCCAAATGTGCAAAATCTTGATGAATGGTCATGAAGTGCATCCGGGAGAGCGGTTTAATGATAACGTAGTAACCGATGTAGCTATCTCGCGTACACGTGATATGTACTTCAATTATGACCAAAACTCTATTACGTTGATGTTTGTCAGTCTGAACTATTTTCGTCCGTTTCAGACCTATTATAGAGTACGCGTAAAAGGATGTGAACCATATAACGAATGGACCGTTTTATCAACCTACAACGGAAGGGGATTGGTGGATAAGAAAGGCGCTTTGCATTTACCTTTGTCGGGAATAAGCCCCGGACATTATGAAGTGGAGCTACAAGCATCTATGAGTCCTGAGTATTGGACAGAAAAACCATACGTGTGGCATATTTACGTGAAAGAGCCATGGTGGCGCACCACTATCATATATGTCCTTTTAGGATTGACGCTGTGTGTGTTGATTGTAGGCAACCTAATGGTGTACAACAAATATATTCGTATGCGCGTGAAATGGATTAATGTTGAAGCGCAGGTAATGAAACGATTGAAAACATTTGTGCAAGGCTGTAAACAACATGAGAACTCTGTACTTGAGCCATTAAACAATAATGGTGCCGCGGATGACAAGGGGGATGTAGGAGAATATATGTTCGAGCAAATGATGTTGAAAATCATGCCTCATCTGCTCATCGATCACAACGAACATCTTTCGCTCAGACGATTGGCTGAAAAGGCTGAAGTGGACGAAGTGGAACTTTCGAAAATGGTAATGGCTAACAGCCATAAAAACCCAATCCATTTCTTGATATCGCTACGCCTTGAAACATCAAAGAAGATGCTGAGTGAATCTACAATGGGTATTCCTGAAATTGCCAAAATGTGTGGTTTCGTATCGGCAAACTACTTTATTGCATGTTTCTATCATCGCTATCAATGTACTCCAATAGCCTATAGGTCAGAACAAAGGAAGAATGTTCTTAAAACAACAAGACTATCTTGATAATAATTCGCAAAAGCCGACTAAAAGCCATGTTCGTCCACCTATAGGACGATAATATGCGAGCATCTGGTAGCTATTGCTTGTTTGGAAGAAATTTCCTTCTGTTTCTGCCGGAAGACCTTTATCATCAACATAGATATAGGAATAATAGCCTTGTTTCTGCATGATAGTTGCATGATATGATGATGTGGTATTATCATAGTACATCAAATAGTCTCGACTGTCTGACGAATTGGTCCATTGCCCAAAAATGTATCTGTTGCCATGATAGGGGGCTTGTAATTGATAGTTTACAGAAACATAGTCGCACGTTACATCATCTTCCTGTCGGTCGCTATTACGAACAAGTGAAAAACCTTTAGCGGCTTCATCGGTTAGGTAGAACGGTCTGGGAACATCGGGATGGAGATAAGCGTCATATTGATGGCCATTCCATTCGATACGTTCTATGCCCATTGTTGGGTGGCTGGTGGCAAGTATTTCAAACTTGTGATATTCGTTGCCTGCCAAGAAAATGTAGTTTTCATCGTGGTCCCATTTCATTCCGCTTTTCATTTGATATGTAGGAGGAACGTTGATTCGTGGGGAATGCCAGTTCTGCATCATAACGGTATATAACTGTCGTTCTCGATCGGAAATATTAAGTGATGGATATTCTAAGGTCGCAGAAATCTGCTGATGTTTTCCGTTTACGTCTTTATCGGTAATGGTTGTCATAGTCAAGGCTACCTTAGCCTTCGGTTCAACAACCATGAAGCAAACTTCTGCTACGGGTTGATCAAGGCGATGATTCCTGTCAAATATTCTTAATCGGTAGTTTCCACTCATCGTAATCTGACATTGTTCGTTGGGAATCGTAATCGTATAGTGTGTATAGTCGATGGTGGTATTGATGGAATGTTGGTAATCCAATATCGGAAATTCTGAGAATCCTTGCATCCAGTCGTTTTCAAAAACAAATTGAGAAGTAGTCCAGTCGGGTTCACACCGTTCCAGTCTGCAAATGTAGTCGTGGACTTCGTGAGACATTTCATCAAAGCCAACTGTCATTCTTTCGTTTGTTGCATGAAGATGGAGTAGGGGCAACGTTTGCCAATTGTCATTCACAATAGCGGTAAGGGATTTTAATTGCGAAACATATAGTCGCGTAGAATTTACCCACTCGCCAGGACCTGACGTTTGGAAATGCTGACCATTGGCAACTGTAGAAATTGCTGTTATCAGGAATAGGAACAATAGAAAAAAGTTCCTTCTGCAATTGAACGTTTTCATCATAATGGCGCAAATTTAGTAATTTCTTGTTAGAAAACAGAATAGATTGAAAAAAAATTGCTACATTTGCATTCATGATGAAGAAATCTATAATTTGGGTAAGTGCTGTCTTACTGATGATGGTGTTCGGTTGTCGCAATCACAATCGAATGGCGGAGTATCAGCGTAAGATAGACAGTATTAAAAAAGCGGAAACCACGAAAGCTATGTTGCCTGTACCCGATAACCGTGAACCTTTGACTGTATTTTTCGACAGTCTTTCTATGATTGCGTTGCCTTTGCATTATACCCCTGAGTTTGTGGAATATCTTCCCCAGATGACGCCTGTTCCAAAACTATTCAATAGTAGTATGGGGTGTGAGGGAGATCAGAAACTCAAAGCTGCGATTCTTCCACCAACCCCTCATTTTAATATGGTACTGTTGGCAGAGCGTATGGATTCTATAACTCCACCAACTTTATACCTTTGTGTTTTTGATCACGATAACGTCATGCAAGACCGGTTGACCATTTACGAACGTGCCGATGGTGATCTGAATGGTGAAATTGGAAGTATGAAACTTGAATATTCTGTGACGAGCCGTTACGAAGTGACATTAATGCGCTTCTTTCGTTCGGACAATAAGCCGGATGCTGATTTTGAATGGAAAGAAAGTCGTAAATTCCATATCAATCGTGAAGGTCATTTTGAAGAGGAACCGGCAGATTTATAATTATCGATAATGAGTATGTGGAATATTTAATGAAGGAATAAAATACAAAACCGGCAGTACTATAGGGTTGTCTGTGTAGTACTGCCAGTTTGTATATAGGAAATTATTCTATAAAGCAATTTTCATAAATACGGGATAGTGATCAGAGTATGTAAGCTCACGTTTGTAATAGGTAAGACCTTTGAGCATCTCATCATGGAAGATGTAGTCAATGCGGACACTTTTCTTTCCACCACGGAAGGTACTCATCCAGCCGAAACCACATTCTTTGAATCCGTCAACCATGTTGCCTAAAAGTGTCTTATACACATAAGAGTAGGGCACATCGTTAAAGTCGCCGCAGATGATACGTGGGTGTTCTGTCTGTCGCATATTGTTAGCTATAGTCATCGATTGGCCTGAACGAATCATCAGACCTAAAGTGTAATTGCCATAAATGGCGCGCAAAATAGAACTTTTATCTACATTTATTCCGTGATAGTTAGCTTTGGCTACTTGATGGAGTGTGCCGTTGATACCTGTTGTCTGCAGGTGAACATTATAAACGCGGATGATTTTTCCGTTTACCTCTATGTCTGCCCACATGGCACTATTGTTGGAATATTCAAAGAGAATCTTATCCGTGTTACGGATTGGATAGCGGCTGTAGATGATCATATCATCACGTCCATAAGCTTTGTAAGGAAAGTAGTTCTTATATGAATCAGACACTTTCTTATCGCCACTTGCATCAAGATACTCCTGAAAACAAAGCACATCTACTTTTTGGTTTTTCATTTCTGCCAAGATGTCTTGAGAGATGAAACCTGATGTTTCCCTTCCAAACATGGCAACGTTGTATGTGGCGATAGTTAAACCGTCTTGAGTTGCAACCGCTTTGGTGTTGTCAGACCGGAATTGGACTAGCGTACCAATATAGGGAATGCAACAAAGTAATGTGATGATTGGTACAAATGTCAACAGCCAGTTCCGTTTAATCAACCAATATACCAACAATAGTAGGTTGGCAAGGATGAGCAGGGGCAAGATATAAACTATCATTGCCTTTGCATTATTTCCTACTGGCGAATAGTTTCCTCCAAACAAACCGAGAATCGTGAAGATAGATACTACAATCTGCATTATAAGAAACATCATAGCCACATAGCGATAAACAGCAAGTTTTCCCATATAATTTGTGTCAAAAGATTTAGAATAAACTTATTCGGTCAAATAGTTGTGAATCTTATCCAACAAGTCTTCCACGCGGAATGGCTTTGAAAGAAATCCGTTGCATCCTGCAGCTTGGGCCTCTCTTATATTTTCCTCAAAGGCATAGGCGCTGAGGGCAATAATGGGTACGTCTGGATTTACTTCTTTGATGATTCGAGTGGCATCGAGTCCATCCATTTCCGGCATTCTGATGTCCATGAGAATAAGGTCGGGATGCTCGTCTTCACAAAATGTTACGGCTTCTATTCCATTGTGGGCGCGTAGCAAGCGATAGCGTTTGGAAAGCACGACCTTAACCAGCTCATAGTTGTTGTCTTCATCTTCTGCAACGAGAATAAGTGGAGCATCTTGCAAATTGCCATGTGTACTAACTCGTATGGTTCGGGAATTAGTGGTGATGCGTGAGTTTTTGGCAAGTCCTCCAACTGATCCATCGAAAGGTATTGTAAAGCGGAAGGTCGAACCTTGGCCGAGCTTGGAAGATACGCTGATGGTTCCTCCGAGTTTTTCTACAATAATCTTGCTTAAAGGCAAACCGAGGCCAAATCCGTTTTGAATAAAGTCGGCATCTTTCGAAACATAGGTCTTGAAAATGTTGTCTATGTCTTGTGGGTCAATACCTGAACCGGTATCGCTCACATAAAATTCTACGTCTTGCCCGTCGTTAATCAGTCTGTATCCATAAGAAATGCTACCTTGTGTGGTATGCTTCAGAGCGTTGCTGATTAAGTTTGAGAATACCTGCGAAATACGGTTACCGTCTGTATTGAGCATGACAGTCATATTAGGTTCTTCCCACACCATGTTGACAGTATCAGGACATCTAAACTTGAATGTGTTGTTGAGTGTTCTACAAAGTTCGTTGAGGTCTGTTAACGACTTCTTTATCGAAACTTCTCCGGCTTCTACTCGTGAAAGGTCAAGAATTTCATTGATAAGTGTCAGCAAACGCGAATTGTTGCTCTCAATAATCTCCATGTATTTCATGCGTTCTTCCTGTGATTCAGTTTCACACATGACTCTTGAGAAACCTTCGATTGCATTGAGCGGTGTTCTTATTTCATGGCTCATATTGGCCAAAAACAACGATTTCATGCGGTTTGCCCGTTCGGCCTCTTTTGCTTTTGCTTCATATTCGCCTATCTTTTTCTGGAGACCCAAAAATTTGATTTCAGCAGCATCAGCTCTGGAATTTGCTTCGTTTATCTTTGCTATAAGCTCTTTGCGTTCATCTTGGTTCATAATATTTAATTTTTCAAGATGTAATTAGTTCTTGTTTGTAATATACTTCTGCAAAGATATAATTTTTTTTTTATTCCGCCAAACCTGGGGAGTATATATTTTAAGCGCGTTTGCTTTTTTCCCATTTTCCACTATTCTTATGTGATTGAAGATAAGATATTCCGTAGAATACATTCAGGTTCATAAATACAAAGTAGCAAGGGATATATAGAAATTTGTTCTTCTTTCCATTGAGTTCTTGCATATAGCCACACAATGCTGCAAGATAGAAAACTATCTGCAATATCCAAATCACGTTGTAAACCATGCCTGCTTTCATTAAGACAAGGGCAATGTTAAGTGGAATCAAACAGAAAAGTGCGAAAGGGGTAATGGTCCAACGGAGTACACGATGTGAAACAAACTGAAAAGAAGCTATGGGATAGCGTAGGGGATTCATGAGTTGACGAAGCCACCAGATACTCTGTAGTCCACCTGCTGCAATACGTTTTTTTCTTTTGGCTTCTTCTGCTAAATTGGCAGATCCGTGCTCAAGTGCATAGGCTTTTGGAGTATAAGCAATACGATAGCCTTGCATCAGCATTCTCAACGACATGACAAAATCATCAAGCAAAGCGTTCTCTGGCATGGGTTCGTATAGAGAGCGGCGAATGGCACAAAGCTCGCCTGCAGCTCCCATGGCTGAATAGAGTTCGCTGTCAAGTTGTTTAAGTTTGCTTTCATATTTCCAGTAGAGGCCTTCACCTTGAGCTGCTGCTTGTTGTGGGCCTTGCTCGTTGGCAGCAACACGCTTTTCTCCTGCTACGCATCCTACTTTTGGATCAAGAAAGCATTTCACGATTTCGCGTATGGCATTGCTGTTGAGCATGGTATTAGCGTCTGTCATCACTACAAGTTCTGTATCAACCAATGCCAAGCCATGATTAAGTGCTGCGGTCTTTCCACGACGCTCAGGTGAAAATATCACCTTCACGTCGTAGGAAGACAGCTTTAGGTTGGTATCGTCATCCGATCCGTCTGTAACCCATACGGTTTTTAGTTTCGGATAATCGATTGCCAACGTATTGTTCATTTTGTCGTTGACAATATCCTGTTCGTTGTATGCACATATCATAAGCGTCACTTCAGGAAGCTTGTTGTCTTCCGGCAGTTTCGTCTGTTCCTTTTTGCCTTTACTTAAAAGCCGTTTCACTCCGACTATGATATAAAGTAAGATTCCATATCCGAAGTAGGTATAAAATACCAGCGCTATAGCTGACCAGAATACGATTTTCAGTAAAAGCATAAGAAATGATATTGTGTCTGTTGTTTAGTTTTTACTTTCCACTTCTTCGCGCATGTCGATGAAATGGCCTTTTTTGTCATAGAACTCGTATTGCAGGAATGCCAGTTTCTGCGAAGGGATTATGCGCACTCCAAGTCCATATTTAATTTGCCAGCGACGCTTCATGGAAATCATTCCTTGATTGATGTATGCTGCCACATAGGGATGGACATGGAGGGTGAATTGCTTGATTCCAATCTTGTTGACCAGCTGGTCAATCTTATTTTCCAATTGGTCGGTAAAGAGTATTGAGGACTTGATTTTTCCTGTTCCGAGACATGTTGGGCACACCTCTTCCACATTCACATCCATAGCAGGGCGTACACGTTGTCGTGTAATTTGCATGAGGCCGAATTTGCTAAGCGGAAGAATGTTGTGTCTTGCACGATCTTTCTGCATGTTCTTACACATTCTTTCGTAGAGCAATTGTCGATCTTCTGCCAAATTCATGTCGATGAAATCGACAACAATGATACCTCCCATGTCTCTTAGTCGCAATTGTCTTGCCAATTCATCGGCCGCTCCGAGATTTACCTCGAGTGCATTGGCTTCCTGTCCGTTTTCAGCCCTTGTTCTGTTTCCGCTGTTTACATCCACCACGTGCATGGCTTCTGTATGCTGAATAATCAGATAGGCTCCTCGTTTGTAGTTGACAGTTTTGCCGAATGATGACTTCAACTGTTTAGTTACGTTGAAATTGTCGAAAATGGGGACGCTTCCTGTGTAGAGTTTGACAATGTCTATCTTGTCTGGGGCAATAATCTCGACATAGTTCTTGATTTGCTTAAATACCTCTTTGTCGTTGATGTAGATTCCGTCGTAAGTAGGATCAAACAGGTCGCGTAGCAAAGCTACTGCACGACCTGTTTCTTCGTGTATGAGTTGTGGCGATGTTGTGGCCTTCTGTGCATTTTCTATGGCTTCATCCCATCGTTTTAACAGTTGTTTCAGTTCTGCATCAAGTTCTGCGACACGTTTTCCCTCTGCTGATGTCCTGACTATAACTCCGAAATTTTTTGGTTTTATACTCTGAACCAATTGTTTGAGTCTGGCTCTTTCTTCTCCTTTTTTGATTTTTGTGGAAACTGATACTTTGTCTTGGAAAGGCATCAGTACCATATATCGTCCTGCGAAACTTAACTCGCAGGTAAGTCGTGGTCCTTTGGTTGAAATGGGTTCTTTCACCACTTGGACAAGAATTTCCTGACCAGGCTTCAGCGTATTTTGCACGCTTCCTTCTTTGGGTAAGTCTGGCAGTCGTGTAGCTTTAGAGATGGGGAAGAGTTTTCTTCTGTCGCTTTGTACTTGTTTAAGGTATTTCTCGTACGAACAGTAATGTGTTCCTAAGTCAAGATAATGCAAGAAAGCGTCGCGTTCCGAACCGACATTGACAAAGCATGCGTTGAGTCCGGGCATGAGTTTGTGTACTTTTCCCAGATAGATATTGCCTACAGAAAACGACATCTCACGCTTTTCGTTTTGGTATTCTACCAAGTTCTTGTCTTCGAGAAGTGCAATGGAGATTTCTTTCTGTTGTACGTCAATGATAACTTCACTTGTCATTCTTAAAAACTTTTTGTATTTGTATTTTGAAATACAGAAAGGGGTGTACTGAGAATTGTCGGCACTCGACATTTTCTCGGTACACTCCTTTCATTTTTCTCGTTGAGCTTATATGCTTATGGCTTACTTGCTCTTGTGACGATTCTTGCGCAGTCTTTTCTTACGCTTGTGAGTAGCCATCTTGTGGCCCTTCTTTTTCTTTCCGTTTGGCATAATGTGTATAAATTAAGTTGTTGTTATAATTATTTCATTTTGGCGATAAAGCTCTTTGCAGGCTTGAATGCAGGGAAGTCGTGTGCATCGATAACAAGAGTGGTGTTCTTGGAAATGTTGCGTGCAGTTTTCTGGGCACGGTGTTTAACGGTAAATGTACCGAAACCTCTGAGATATACGTTTTCTTTTCTCACTGACATGCTCTGGCGTATTTCTTCCATGAATGCTTCAATGGTGCCTGCAACATCTTTTTTCGAGATTCCTGTTTCAAGGACAATCTTGTTGATAATTTCTGCTTTCGTCATGTTTTCTAACGATTTTATTTTTCTTTCTGTGATTATAATTTTTATTTCGGAGTGCAAAGATACTGATTTTCAGCGTGAAACGGAAATATATTTTCGTTTTTTTTTGATAATCAGCATTTTTTGTGCTATTTTTGTGGTCTTACACCTTATATTATAGGTGTGGTCTGCTGTGAATTTTGTTATTTCAACTGTTGTAGCCGTGCGATGTATTTGCCTATAATGTCAAACTCAATATTGACAACACTTCCTTTTTCGATATTACAAAAATTGGTATGTTCAAAGGTGTAGGGGATGATGGCTACCTGAAAGCTGTTGGCGGTAGGGTTGCAAACGGTAAGGGATACACCATTGACGGTAACCGAGCCTTTATCTACTGTAAAATAGCCATTGAGAGCCATTTCTTGGTTTTCTTGGTATTCAAAAGTAAAATAGGTAGAGCCGTTGGCGTCTTCTTTTGCGATGCACACAGCGGTTTGATCGACGTGTCCTTGTACAATATGTCCGTCGAGACGTCCGTTCATCATCATCGATCGTTCCACATTGACTTTGTCGCCTATGTGAAGTAGTCCTAAGTTGGTGCGCTCTAACGTTTCTTTCATGGCTGTTACCGTGTAGCAATCGTTGTCAATGGCTACTACGGTAAGGCATGTTCCGTTGTGTGCTACACTTTGGTCGATACCTAACTCGTTAGTAAACGGACAACGTAATTTTAAGTCGATATTGTCGCGGTCGCGTATGATATCAACAACTGTTGCGGTTTCTTCGATTATTCCGGAAAACATATTATTAATGTTGGTTTAATATTTCTTTGATTATTTTGATGAAAAAGAAAAAAGAGGCCGCACCGGTGATGTGATGAAAACTCCTTTTTTAGAAGATATGGGGTTCTCCTGCCTTTGTAATCCACTGGTCTGTTGCCAAACTGCTCCTTAGGAGTTGTGGCCCGCCATTGTACAGGAAATACGCCCTGTTTTCATAGTAATTTGATGAGTATCCCTATCGAACCGATACGGCCATTCTCTTTCTGTTTGCAAAGATACGAAAAAAAATGGAGAGCACGAGGTTTGCTCAACATTATTTTTCATGTTTCTGATAAAAAAAACAGTTCTGCGTGACTTTTGTTGTCAGCAGAACTGCTTTGTATTTAGTTGTTTGAAGGGTTAAAACCTCTTGCTTTTCAATAGTTTAGTAGGCAAAGAGTGGATATTCCTTCATGCGTTCGTTGACGCGTTTGCGAACACTTGCAATAACTTCTGGATTTTCGGGATCGTTGAGTACTTCTTCGATGAAAGCGGCAATTTCTACCATTAAGTCTTCTTTTGCACCACGTGTAGTGATGGCAGGAGTGCCGAGGCGAATACCTGATGTCTGGAAGGCAGAACGGCTGTCGAATGGTACCATGTTCTTGTTGACTGTGATATCTGCAGCAACGAGGGCATTCTCTGCTACTTTACCGGTCAAATCGGGATATTTTGTACGCAGGTCAACGAGCATTGAGTGGTTGTCTGTACCGCCGCTTACGATGGTGAAACCACGCTTGATGAGTTCTTCAGCCAATACCTTGGCATTCTTTTGTACTTGTTTGGCCCACTCTTTGAACTCTGGCTGTAGTGCTTCGCCAAAAGCTACTGCTTTAGCAGCAATAACGTGTTCCAGAGGACCGCCTTGCTGTCCAGGGAATACTGCTGAATTGAGCAGTTGTGACATCATTTTGGTGACACCCTTAGGCGTTTTGAGTCCCCATGGGTTTTCAAAGTCTTTACCCATCAAGATGATACCTCCGCGTGGACCGCGCAGGGTTTTATGTGTGGTAGAGGTTACGATATGAGCCCATTTCACCGGGTTCTCGAGGAGTCCTGCGGCGATGAGACCTGCTGGGTGTGCCATGTCGATCATGAGCAAAGCCCCAACTTTATCTGCGATTTCGCGCATGCGCTTGTAGTCCCATTCGCGGCTGTATGCTGATCCGCCACCGATGATGAGTTTTGGTTTGTGCTCGAGTGCTAAATGCTCCATTTCATCGTAATCTACACGTCCAGTTTTCTCATCAAGATTGTATCCTACGGGTTTGTAGAGAATACCGCTGGTATTGACGAGTGAGCCATGTGAGAGGTGACCGCCGTGAGCCAGGTTAAGGCCCATGAATGTATCACCTGGTTTCAGTACGGCGAGTAGTACTGCAGCGTTTGCTTGTGCTCCTGAGTGGGGTTGTACGTTGGCGTATTCAGCTCCGAAGAGTTTGCAAACACGGTCGATGGCGAGTTGTTCTACTTCATCCACGACCTGACAGCCACCATAGTATCGGTGTCCAGGGTAGCCCTCAGCATATTTGTTTGTCAGATAGCTGCCCATGGCTTCCATCACTTGTTCGCTGACGAAATTTTCTGACGCAATCAGTTCGATGCCTTTGAGTTGGCGCTGATGCTCTTTTTCGATGAGCTCGAAAATCGTGTTGTCTCTTTGCATAGTTGTAATTATTGGGATGATTTAAAGGTTATCCATTCATTGTGGCCAAGAATTCCTCGTTGTCCATGGTTTTAATTATGCGGTCTCGCATGGTATTCATGGCTTCAAGAGGATTCATGTCTGCAATAAAATTGCGTACAATCCACATACGCTGGAGTGTGGTTGGATCCTGCAACAAGTCGTCGCGTCTGGTAGAAGAGAGGACGAGGTTGACAGCAGGGAATATGCGTTTGTTGGCCAATGTGCGGTCGAGTTGTAATTCGGAGTTACCGGTTCCTTTGAATTCTTCAAAGATTACCTCATCCATTTTTGAGCCCGTATCTGTAAGAGCTGTGGCTATAATAGTGAGTGAACCTCCGTTTTCTATATTACGTGCAGCTCCGAAGAAGCGCTTTGGTTTCTGTAGTGCGTTGGCGTCAACACCACCTGTGAGTACCTTTCCTGATGCAGGACTTACGGTATTATAGGCACGTGCCAATCTTGTGATGGAATCGAGGAAAATTACTACGTCGTGTCCACATTCAACCATTCTTTTTGCTTTTTCCAGTACGATACCGGCAATTTTTACATGTCTGTCCGCTGGTTCGTCAAAGGTAGATGCAATTACTTCTGCGTTGACAGTACGGCTCATGTCTGTGACTTCCTCAGGTCTTTCGTCAATGAGGAGCATCATGATGTAAGCCTCTGGATGGTTGGCTGCTATTGCGTTGGCAATGTCTTTCATCAGTACTGTCTTACCTGTCTTTGGCTGTGCCACTATGAGTGCGCGCTGTCCTTTTCCTATAGGTGAGAAGAGGTCAACGATGCGTACACTTGGATTTGTGGTGGCGCTATTGCCGCAGAGGTTGAATTTTTCATCGGGGAAGAGTGGGGTGAGATGTTCGAAGCTTACGCGGTCTCTGACCTCTTGTGGGTTTCTTCCGTTGATGCTTTTTATTTCTGTTAAAGCAAAGTATTTCTCGTTATCGTGCGGTGGTCTTACGGTACATTCCACCACGTCGCCTGTTTTGAGGCTATAGCCTTTTACTTGTTGTGGACTTACGTAAATATCATCGGGTGATGAAAGGTAGTTGTAGTCGCTTGAACGAAGGAAGCCGTATCCATCTTGTAGTATTTCGAGTACTCCGTTACCAGAGATAATACCGTCGAAGTCGTATTTATCCTGTGCAGGTTGTTGTGGTGCAACAAAAGTGCTGGCTGTTGGGGCGTTACTGCTGATGGGTCTGTCGAAGATGTCGAGTGAAGGTAGTGCCTCTTGGTCTTCTATGGGCAGGTCGACAACGGTAATAAAATCAGTACCGTCTCCTGGGTCTCCACTCCAAACATCATCTTCTGTCATTGGACCTTCGTTGTAGCCTGTGTTATTGTTTTGCTCCATGTTCTGAGCTTCGGACTGTGGTTCTGTCACAGGCTCCTCTTGTGCAACAGTATTGGGGTCTACGTTTTCAATCTGCTCTTGGGGCTCGTTAGTTTCGGGTTGTTGCTGAATAAGGGCCGCTTCTTTTGCAGCCTTTTCCAGTTCGAGAGCTTCGAGTTCCTTTTTCGATTTCCTTCCTCGTTTTTTAGGAGCAGGCTTATCTGTAGCTTCTTTTTCTGCCTTTTCCACAGGTGCTGTTTCTGTTTCAGCATCTTTTGCTGTTTCTATAGATTGTGGTGCAATGGTTTCGCTGTTGTCATTTTCTTCTGTGGGAATAGTTTGTTGTGCGGCAGTAGCAAGGAGTGTGTCGAGAGAAGGTTTCTTCTCGCGTTTTGCAGGCTTTGTATCAAGGTTTTCTCCGTCTTTTCCGCTGACAGTATATACTTTATCTTTTTCTTTTTTAGCTATACGTGTGCGTTTGCGTTTGGTGTTAGCCACAGACTCCGCAGCAGAATCTATGGCATGTTTATCGAGTATGGCATAGATTACGCTTTCCAAAGAATCGTCAGGTGACACTTTTACACCTACTTCATGGGCAATCTCCATAAGTTGAGAGATTTCCATTTTTTCCAAATCTTCTTTTAAGTACATATTTATTTCTAAGTATTCTTGGTATGAATGTGTGCGACAGGAATTTGTCGCAATACTATTGTTTCTCGAATGGAAACAAGGGAATGATTAATATCGGCTGCAAAAGTAATCAATATATTTGAGATTTCCAAACTATTTCAACAAAAATAATCTGATAGAGATTCAAATTATTCAATTATGTTTGGTGTTCAAAGACTTTTATCTGCTTTTTTTTATCTCATAATATAATAAGGTTAGCACATCGGCAGTTCTTACCTATATGGTCCTATCATGTTCCTATTGTTGTGGACATGATTTTGGGACTTACTTAGGATTTACTTGGGAGCTTCTTGGGACATGTTACGCGATTTCTGTTCTTCGCTTTTTTCACGGAAAATCTCGAACGGATCATTTGACTTAACAAAGTTGAGGACGATTACCTGAACGCATCCCGAATGCAACTCGAAGATAAAAGGTTTTGTTTGCTTATTCGTACCTCTGAGACTGTTGTCTCTTGGGTACTTTCGTTCGATAATCCAAAAAGAAAATGTGTTTTTCTTTTGGATTCTGCTCGCTTATTCGTACCTTTAATCCTTCGGATTTTAGGTACTTCCGCTCGGAAAAACTCAAATAAGTTTGGTTTTTCCCTCGCTTATTCGTACCTTTAATCCTTCTGATTTTAGGTACTTCCGCTCGGAAAAACTCAAATAAGTTTGGTTTTTCCCTCGCTTATTCGTACCTTTGCACGCGGAAAGAATTCCATAATAAAAATATATAAGAAAATGAAAGCATTTGTATTTCCCGGTCAGGGAGCTCAATTCGTAGGAATGGGCAAAGACCTCTACGACAACAATCCTAAAGCAAAAGAACTTTTTGAAAAAGCCAACGAGATTCTTGGCTATCGTATAACCGACATTATGTTTGAAGGTACTGACGAAGACCTCAAACAGACCAAGGTAACGCAACCCGCCGTTTTCCTTCACTCTGTTATTTCTGCCATCTGCATGGGAGACGCATTCCAACCAACTATGGTTGCAGGACACTCTCTTGGCGAATTCTCGGCACTTGTTGCTGCTGGAGCATTGAGCTTTGAAGATGGTCTTAAACTGGTTTATGCTCGTGCCATGGCTATGCAGAAAGCTTGTGAGGCTCAGCCCTCTACCATGGCAGCCATCATCGGTTTGCCCGACGATAAGATTGAAGCCATTTGCAAAGAAGTAAGCAAGATGGGTAAGGGTGTTGTGGTTCCAGCCAACTATAACAACCCCGGACAGCTGGTAATCTCTGGTAATATCGAAGCCATCAACGAGGCTTGCGAACAGCTGAAAGCCGCCGGCGCTAAGCGTGCTCTGCCTTTGAAGGTGGGTGGCGCATTCCACTCTCCATTGATGCAGCCTGCTAAGGACGAACTTCAGGCCGCTATCGAGAAAACTGAGTTTGCCGCTCCCAAATGTCCCATTTATCAGAATGTAGATGCCAAGCCACATACCGATCCTGCTGAAATCAAGCAAAACCTGATTGCTCAGCTGACAAGTTCGGTTCGTTGGACACAGATTGTGCAGAACATGATTGCCGTTGGCGCAGACGATTTTACAGAGTGCGGTCCAGGTAAAGCCCTTCAGGGTATGATTGCAAAAATCAATAAGGAAGTAAGTGCTCATGGCATTGCTTAATCCTAATGATACTAAAACAGAATTAAATAAATAATAGGCGTGGGCTATACCTGCGCCTATTATCTTTACTCGTTAAATCTTTATGACAGGTAAACAGGTTATCTATCAAGTTTTTACTCGCCTTTACGGCAATCGTAGTATCACCCGTCACATGAACGGAACCATTGAAGAGAATGGTTGCGGAAAAATGGATGATTTCACCCCAAAGGTATTGAACCGATGGGCAAGAATGGGCATTACTCATGTCTGGTACACGGGGGTTATTCGTCATGCGACGAGGACAGATTATTCAGCATATGGAATCCCAAAACAACATCCTGCAGTTGTGAAAGGATGTGCCGGTTCGCCATACGCTATTGCCGATTATTATGATGTTGATCCAGATCTCGCAACAGATGTTGACCACAGAATGGAGGAGTTTGAAGCCTTGCTTAAGCGCACCCACGAGGCTGGTCTCAAAGTGATTATCGATTTTGTGCCCAACCACGTAGCACGCCAGTATCATTCCATTTGCAAGCCAGCAAATGTTAGCGACCTTGGAGAAGACGATCATGTGGATAGAGGCTTCGACCCGGTAGATAACAATTTCTATTACTGTCCAGGACAAGCTTTCGTACCTTGTTTTGACCTTTATCACGGCGAAGCAACACCTTACGAAGAATATCCTGCCAAAGCCACGGGCAACGACCATTTTGACAATGCGCCAGGGAGGAATGACTGGTATGAAACGGTAAAACTCAATTATGGTGTTGACTATTACGCAGGTGGAGTATTGTACGACAATCCCATGCCCAATACCTGGAAGAAAATGACCGACATCCTCTTGTTCTGGGCAGCCAAAGGTATAGACGGTTTCCGCTGCGACATGGCTGAGATGGTGCCGGCAGCATTTTGGAGCTATGCTACAAAAGCGGTAAAAGAACAATATCCCGACATACAGTTCATCGGTGAGGTATATAATCCGTCATTATATCGTAGTTATATTTCAGCCGGCTTTGACTTACTCTACGACAAAGTAGGCATGTATGATACGATGCGCGCCGTCATAACCGGACAGGCTGCTACCTCGGCAATTACTTCTGCCTGGCAACAAACAGACGATATTCGTCAACACATGTTGTACTTCTTGGAAAACCACGACGAACAACGTATTGCAAGCACATTCTTTGCAGGCGAAGCCCGTCGCGGAGTCCCTGCTATGATGGCATCCATGCTCATGCAACAGAATCCTTTTATGCTCTATTTCGGAGAAGAGTATGGAGAGCGCGGAATGGACCACGAAGGATTTAGCGGATGCGATGGACGAACCACAATATTCGACTACTGGAGTATCGATACCCTATGTCGGGCAGCCTCCAGAAAATTGACCGCCGACGAAAAACTGGTTTATGCACAACATGAACAAACCATGCAGATTGCTCGTCGCGAGAAAGCCATAAGCGAAGGCACATTCTTCGACCTGATGTATGTGAATCCACATTTGCACCGTCAATATGCGTTCCTCCGTCACATCGGACATGACCTGCTCTTGGTGGTAGTCAATTTTGAAGACCACGAAGTTGATGTTGATGTCAATCTGCCGAAACACGCCTTCGACTTCTTGCAAGTTGCCTCAGGCGAATATGTTGCCACAGAACTGTGGAGCAAAACAAAAACCAACATTGACCTGCAGCCAGATAAGGCCGTTCGACTGCAGGTAGGTGCCAATGGGGGCGTGGTGATGAAGATGAAAGTTACAGTATCTGAAAATCATAAAACAATGGAAAATATCATTCTCAACGAACACCACAAAGAGGAATTTCCTCCGGCTCATACAGCCGAACACCTGCTCAATCAGACCATGATGCGCATATTCGGTTGTGAACGTTCTTTCAACGCACATATCGAGCGCAAAAAGAGCAAGATGAGCTTTCATCTGAGTCATAAACCTTCGCGCCAAGAGGAGAAGGAAATAGAACAGACGATGAACCGACTTATTGAAGAGGATTTGCCTGTGGAGTTTGAATTTGTTGACCGCAACAATCTGCCAGAGGGCGTTTCGCCAGACCGACTGCCAGAAGATGCGTCGGAAACCATCCGACTCGTACGCATAGGCGATTATGACGTTTGTCCGTGTATCGGCAAACACGTGCGATCAACCAGTCAGATTGGCCGTTTTGAATTACTTGGAACGAATTGGGACGAAGAAAACAAGGTATTCCGGGTTCGTTTCAAAGTGGTGCAATAAAAAAAATAAGAAACAATCGATTACATGGTGACACAGCAGGACTATATCAACAAATATATAATCATTTAAAACCCACCTGACCGCATGAAACAAGACATCGAAATTGCACGCGAAGCAACATTGAAGCCAATCAGCGTGATTGCTGCCACGATGGGCATCAACCAAGACCTGATTGAACCGTATGGAAAATTTATTGCCAAAGTGCCAGGCAAACTGATTGATGAAGAACGAGTTGAAAAGAGTAACCTCATCCTCGTAACAGCCATTACTCCTACAAAGGCAGGAATCGGCAAGACAACCGTCTCCGTCGGTCTCTCGCTCGGATTGGCACGTATAGGAAAAAGAGCTGTTCTGGCACTCCGCGAACCATCACTCGGTCCGTGTTTCGGACAAAAGGGTGGAGCTGCCGGAGGAGGCTACGCACAGGTGTTGCCCATGGATAGAATCAACCTGCATTTCACAGGCGATTTCCATGCCATTACCACGGCAAACAATATGATTGCCGCTTTGCTCGACAATTACATCTATCAGCACCAGACTGAAGGTTTCGGAATGAAACAGATACTATGGCGAAGAGTCATGGATGTGAACGACCGATCGCTCCGACACATCGTAACAGGACTTGGACCGCATGTCAACGGCTGTCCGCAGGAAAGCGGATTCGACATTACTCCTGCCAGCGAGATTATGGCAATCCTTTGTCTTGCCTCTGACCTTGAAGATTTAGAACGAAGAATCAATCACATCCTACTGGGTTACACGCTCGAAGACAAACCGTTTTATGTGAGCGATTTGGGAGTAGGGAGCGCTATCGCAGTATTGTTGAAAGATGCACTCAATCCTAATCTCGTTCAGACCACAGAAAATACGCCTGCCTTCATCCATGGAGGACCATTTGCCAATATCGCACATGGTTGCAATTCTATTATAGCTACAAAGATGGCGATGACGTATGGCGACTATGTAGTGACAGAAGCAGGATTTGGTGCTGATCTGGGTGCAGAGAAATTCCTTGATATCAAGTGTCGTAAAGCCCATATTCAACCCAAACTGACGGTCCTTGTGGCTACGCTACGCGGATTGAAAATGCATGGTGGAGTGGAAGAGAGGGCAATCCGTCTGCCTCATACAGAAGGAGTTTGTCGCGGCTTGCGCAATCTCGACAAGCATATTCATAACCTCCAGAAATTCGGTCAGACCGTACTCGTTTGTTTCAATCAATATGCAGATGATGATGCACAGGAAATAGAAATGGTACGTCGCCATTGTAAGGAACAGGACGTACCCTTTGCCTTAAATAACGCCTATGCACAAGGGGGCGCAGGTGCTGAAGACCTTGCCCGTCTGGTGGTCGAGACGATAGAGCAGAAACCGTCAAAACCACTCCAGCTGATGTATGCAGACGAGAGTCACATAAGTGCAAAGATTGAAGCTGTTGCACGCAGAATCTATGGCGCCTCGCATGTGACATTCTCAGCAGATGCCCAGCGCAAGATGAAACGCGCAGAGCAATTAGGTTGCAGGACCTTCCCCGTGTGTATTGCCAAGACCCAGTATTCGTTCTCGCAAGACCCGAAGGCATACGGAGTGACCGACGGATTTGATTTTGAAATCCGTGACATCGTCATCAATTCCGGAGCCGAGATGATTGTGGCTATTGCAGGAAGCATGATTCGCATGCCAGGACTTCCAAAATCTCCTCAGGCATTACATATTCGCTTGGTAGATGGTGAGATAGATGGTTTAAGCTAAAGAAAAGAAACAATCAAACAAGTTAAGAAAATGAGATATTTCGTATGGTTTGGTTATGATGGAACACGTTATCATGGATGGCAGTATCAGCCCAATGGTATTACAGTTCAAGAAGAATTGGAACGTGCACTTTCACTCCTTCTCCGTGAGGATATTCACGTGACAGGAGCAGGACGAACTGACACAGGAGTTCATGCACGCCAAATGGCTGCACATTTCGATACTGATGTTGTTTTCGATTGTGTACACATGGTCAAGCGCCTCAATGGCGTATTGCCATACGATATAGGAGTTTCTAAGGTTGAGGCGGTTGCTGCCGATAAACATGCTCGTTTTTCGGCTACCGCCCGAACCTACCATTATTATATCCACTACGGCAAGAATCCCTTTTGCCAGCAGTTTAGCCTGCAGATGCATTATCAGCTCGATTTCGGACTCATGAATCAAGCTGGGGCTATACTGATGGAATATGACGATTTCGGTTCGTTTTGCAAAACCGGAAGCGACGTCAAGACCACGCTCTGTAAGGTAACCCATGCACAATGGCATCAAACCGCTCCAGAGGAGTGGTATTTCGAGATACGTGCCAATAGATTTCTTCGGAATATGGTAAGGGCCGTTGTCGGTACGATCATAGAAGTGGGGCGAGGCCGCATGACCCTTGAGGAGTTTCGACGGATTATTGAGAGTGGACATCGTACCCAAGCAGGCGAGTCGATGCCCGCCAAAGCATTGTTTCTTGAACGGGTAGAATATTAAGTATTTCAAACAACGATACATTTTTTCAAATAATAAACACATAAAAGATTGTTAAAAAGATGACTTGGTTATTATTGGCTTTTTTGTCGGCAACATTATTGGGCTTCTATGATGCATTCAAGAAAGAAGCTCTACGCGAAAATGCCGTCATTCCTGTGTTGTTTCTCAACACCCTGTTCTCGTCGATAATCTTCTTACCATTCATCATTCTGAGTGGTCAGACAGAAATTCTCAACAATACCATATTCCATGTTGCTTCAGGCGGATGGGAGATGCATAAATACATCGTCCTCAAATCCTTGATCGTGCTGAGCAGTTGGGTGTTAGGCTATTTCGGCATGAAACATCTGCCCTTGACGATAGTAGGTCCGATTAACGCCACACGTCCGGTCATGGTACTTGTAGGAGCGTTACTCGTATTTGGAGAACATCTTAACGGATGGCAATGGATGGGAGTCTTGTTGGCCGTCATGTCGTTTATGATGTTGAGTAGGAGTGGTAAAAAAGAAGGAATAGACTTCCGGCACAACCATTGGATCTGGATGATAGTTGGTGCTGCTGTTCTTGGAGCGATTAGCGGACTTTACGACAAGTACCTGATGGCTCCCGAAGGAAGCGGAGGCGTTGGGCTTGATCGTATGATGGTACAGTCGTGGTATAACATCTATCAATGTGGTATGATGCTCATCATGCTTGCCATTCTCTGGTGGCCCAAACACAAGCAGACCACGCCATTTCATTGGCATTGGTCAATTATCGGAGTCAGCATTTTCCTTTCTACAGCTGATTTCGTGTATTTCTATTCCCTCTCGTTGCCCGATGCCATGATATCTATCGTGTCGATGGTGCGTCGTGGTTCGGTTATCGTGTCGTTCCTCTTTGGTGCTGCCTTCTTCCATGAGAAGAACCTTCGCGCCAAGGCTGTCGATTTGGCGTTGGTGCTGCTGGGAATGATATTCCTGTATATTGGTTCGCATTAACAAGAGAGAGTGGACATATTTCTTTGAACCGTTCAAACACATTTGTCTGTTCAGCCAAACGGCCTGATTATGGTAAAATCAGAACGCAAGTTAGTTGTTGAACAGACAAAATTTTGTTGGTTTGTTTTGTATTTCACCTGAATTGCACTACCTTTGTAAACAGAATGCGACATACGATCATGATAATAACAGGAGTCATAGGGTTGATGCTCTGTGGCTGCTCAGAAACCAAATATGTGCCAGAAGGCCAATACCTGCTCAATAGAGTCAAGGTGGAAAGTGACGGAAAATACAGAGATGTAAATTCCGCCAATCTCAAATCGTATGTACGCCAAAAAGGTAATACAAGATGGTTCTCGTCGTTCAAACTACCATTGTCAACCTACTCGTTGGCAGGTAAAGACTCGTCGAAATGGATCAACCGTACCCTAAAAAACATAGGAGAGGCTCCTGTCATTTACGACACGTTGAGTACTACACGCTCCATGCAGGATTTACAGATGAGATTGCAGAATATGGGTTATCTGCGTGCTTCTGTAGATGCGACATTCAAAGAAAAGAAACGTAAGATCAACGTGACGTACCATGTTCACCCTCGTGAGCCTTATTATTTGGGAAAGGTGAATTATGAAGTACGGGATACTGCCATTGCCAATCTGTTGCGTTTGGACCTGCCTGAGCATAGAGGGCTGAAAGAGAATATGCGCTTTAGCGTTGAAAATTTAGATAACGAACGCAACCGATTAGTCGGCGAATTGGCCAACAGAGGATATTTCAGATTCAACAAGGATTTCATCACCTTTCGAGCCGATTCTATGCCGGGTGAAAAAGCTATCAACCTGACACTTGTCATCCATGCCAATACCGACCATGACGGGAATGAAATACCACACCTCAGTTATAGGATAGGGAAAGTCAACCATCTGAGTGGTGATAGCGAAGACAGTATCATTCATCTTCGAAAAGGAGTCTTGCAACGCAATACTTTTATACGTTCGGGAGAATTGTATTCGGCAAAGAAATTGCAAGATACCTATGCACATTTCGGAAGACTCGGAGCCGTCAAATACACCAGTATTTCATGGGAAGAACATCAGCGAGAACGTCTTCTCGATTGTAATATCCATCTGAGTACCAACAAACCCTCCACCATCTCTTTTCAACCCGAAGGAACGAATACAGCAGGAGATTTTGGTGCTGCTGTTGCGCTAACCTATCAGAACCGCAACCTCTTCAAGGGAGCAGAAAACCTTACCATAGAACTGCGTGGCGCGTTTGAGGCTATCAAGGGGCTGGAAGGCTATGGTAACGACAATTTTGAAGAGTATAGCGTAGAAACCAAATTGACATTCCCAAGATTCATCGCACCTTTTCTTGCCAACAGCTTCAGACGTCGCATTAATGCCACAAGTGAAGTGTCGATGCTATACGACCTTCAAAACCGACCGGAGTTCCATCGACGAGTCTTTTCTGTAGCATGGAAATACAAATGGAATGACAGTAGGCATCATGACCGTTATCGCATAGACCTGCTTGATCTCAACTATATCTCCATGCCATGGATAAGTGAAACGTTTCGTAATGAGTATCTTAACGATACCGAAAGCAAGAATGCCATCCTGCGCTATAATTACGAGAACCTTTTCATTATGAAAATAGGTATGGGTTATACCTACAACAACGGACGTATTGCCATCAAAGCCAATGCAGAAACAGCAGGCAATCTGCTTCATGGCGCAGCACATGCGTTGAATTTCCATAAAAACGCACAGGGACAATACACTTTCCTTGATATTGCCTATGCACAATACGTGAAGGGGGATGTTGACTTCACACGTAACATACAGTTGGACTACAACAACCAACTCGTATTCCATGCCGGATTTGGAATTGCCTATCCCTATGGAAACAGTACTATCCTGCCGTTTGAAAAACGATATTTCGCGGGTGGAGCCAATAGCGTGCGCGGATGGAGTGTTCGCGGACTTGGTCCTGGTTCGTATATCAGCAAGGACGGACGTATCGACTTCATCAACCAGACGGGAGACATGAAGCTGGACCTCAACATGGAATATCGCACACATCTGTTCTGGAAAATAGGAGGTGCGCTTTTTGTTGATGCCGGTAACATCTGGACCATCCGTTCTTACGACGACCAACCGGGTGGACAATTCAAGTTTGACGAGTTCTTGAAACAACTCGCAGTAAGCTACGGAATGGGATTCCGATTGAATTTTGGATACTTCATCCTTCGCTTTGATATGGGTATGAAAGCCGTTAATCCTGCTTATACTACATCAAAGGAACATTACCCTCTGTTACATCCGGATTTTAGTCGCGATTTTGCATTTCATTTCGCGGTAGGCCTGCCATTCTAACCATCCAATGGCCATGACGTTTTACCACAGTAACGGTCGTGTGGTATTCGTCAACGAGATGAGCTCGGGAACCTATGGAGTCGGCAACAAAGGCATTATCCACAACCAACTTTATCAGGCACATCGTATCACCCGGAAGTTCCGTCACATCGTCGATATGTGCCGACGTGGAGGCATCCTCCGAATTGGCGAAATCCAAATCTTCGTCTGTAATGTTAGAAGCCATGAAATGTAACCAAGGCCGACTCTCTTCAACTGTCAGTTGGTTGGCACGTGCAAGGTCGAAGCTGAAAAAGGCTTCAGCCCATGATTTTGCTGCAACTTCAGACTCCTTTTGATGCACTTCTATCAGGCTACAAGACGCCATGATCATGGTGCAAATGTATAATACAATTTTCTTCATAAGTTTAAAATATCCAAAAATCGTTGCAAAGATAAGAAAAATGTGACTTTTTTTTATTACTTTTGCAGATAAATTTAAAACCAAATGCTAAGATTTATATCCTTTGGAAGCGGCAGTAGCGGAAATTGTTATCTGTTGACTACGCCGACGGATGGACTATTGATAGATATCGGAGTAGGACTTAGAAGTTTGAAAAAGAACTTCAGAGATTATGGATTAAGTTTCTCACAGGTGCATCATGTACTTGTGACCCATGATCATGCTGACCATATCAAATCGGTAGGTTCGTTCAGCAAAGACCAACACGTTCCTGTGTATACGACGAAGGTGGTGCACGAAGGTATTACCAAAAATTATTGTGTCCAACAGAAAGTCCCCTCAGACTATGTAAATTATGTAGAAAAGGGCACTTCTTTTACCATAGGCGACTTCAAGATTACTCCCTTTGGCGTTCCACATGACAGTAGCGATAATGTGGGGTATATGGTGGAAGCGGAAGGAACCGCATTCTGTGTGATTACTGATGCTGGTTATGTAACCGATGAAATGAAAGAATACATCAGCAAAGCAGATTATCTCGTCATCGAGGCTAACCACGATGTTGAAATGGTGAAAAACGGCCCATATCCGGCTTTTCTTAAAGAGCGCATACTCTCGCATACCGGACATCTCAGTAATGTAGAATGTGGAGAAGCACTTGTGGAGAACATGAGCGAACACCTGAAGCATGTCTGGCTTTGTCACCTGAGTGAAGAGAACAACCATCCGGAACTTGCCCGTAAGACCGTTGAGGCCATTTTGCGTAACCATGGTATCGTGGCGGGTGCCGACCTGCAACTGGAAGTACTCAAAAGAAAGAGCCCGACAGGCATTTTTGATTTGGTATAAATCTCAAATATACAGCTAAAATGTTATGATATGAAAAAGTTTCTTAAATTGTAAGACGTAGGAAACTTTTTTAATATTATTTAGATACTTGCATGAGAACTTTCCTATAGGAATTGATTACTTTTGCATCACGTAAAACAGAAATAAACAAAAATAGAATATAACTATGGCAGAATCAATTGATATCCGGGAGCTTAACATCCGGATTGAACAGCAAAGTGGATTTGTCACCAATCTCGTGACAGGAATGGATCAAGTAATAGTAGGACAGAAGCATCTCGTAGAGTCGTTGCTCATCGGACTTCTCAGCGACGGAAACATATTGCTCGAAGGTGTGCCTGGTCTGGCAAAGACACTTGCCATCAAGACCCTTTCACAACTGATTGATGCAACTTACAGCCGCATACAGTTCACACCAGACCTCTTGCCTGCCGACGTGACAGGTACGATGATCTATTCGCAGAAAGACGAGCGCTTCCAGGTGAAACAAGGTCCGGTATTCGCCAACTTCGTATTGGCAGATGAGATCAACCGCGCTCCTGCCAAGGTACAGAGTGCGTTGCTCGAAGCCATGCAGGAAAAACAGGTGACTATTGGCAAAGAAACATTTGATTTGCCCACACCATTCCTTGTGATGGCTACACAAAACCCCATCGAACAAGAAGGTACCTACCCACTTCCAGAAGCACAGATGGACCGTTTCATGCTGAAGGTGGTGATCGACTATCCTACACTCGAAGAGGAAAAACGCATCATCCGCGAGAATATCGCAGGAAAACTTCCTGAAGTGAAACCTGTCGCTACGGCTCAGGAAATCCTTAATGCAAGAAACGTGGTACGCGAGGTCTATATCGACGAGAAGATCGAACAGTATATTGCCGACATCGTATTTGCCACTCGCTATCCTGATCGCTACGGACTGAAAGACATGAAAGACCTCATAGCATACGGCGGAAGTCCGCGTGCGTCTATCAATCTGGCGAAGGCTGCCCGCGCTTATGCCTTTATCAAGCGTCGCGGATATGTTGTTCCTGAGGATGTACGCGCCGTGGCACACGATGTATTGCGTCATCGTATCGGTCTGACCTATGAGGCAGAGGCAAGCAATGTGACAAGTGAGGAAATCGTTTCAAAGATCATCAATAAGGTGGAAGTACCTTGATTGTCGCCTGTCTTATTGAAGTGATTATAAACAACGAATCAGATCAAACAAATGGAAACCGCTGAAATACTAAAAAAGGTAAGAAAGATAGAAATCAAGGCCAGAGGACTGAGCGTAAACGTCTTTGCAGGCCAGTATCACTCTGCTTTCAAGGGCCGTGGAATGGCTTTCAGCGAAGTGCGCGAATACCAGTACGGAGATGATGTCAGAGATATCGACTGGAATGTGACAGCACGCTTCCATCGCCCTTATGTCAAGGTCTTTGAAGAAGAGCGCGAACTCACCGTCATGCTACTCATAGACGTCAGCGGATCGCTCGACTTCGGCACGCAAAGCCAAATGAAGCGCGATATGGTGACAGAAATAGCTGCCACCATTGCTTTTAGCGCCATTCAGAATAATGATAAGATAGGAGTGGTATTCTTTTCCGACCATATCGAGAAGTATATCCCTCCGAAGAAAGGACGTAAACACATCCTTTATATCATACGCGAAATGCTCGACTTTCACCCTGAAAGCAAAAGAACGAACATAGAGGGAGCGTTGCAGTTTCTTACAAGTGTTGTTAAACATCGTTGTACCGCATTCGTGTTGAGCGATTTTTACGACCAGAAGGATTTCTTGCATCCCCTTCAGATTTGCAACAGAAAACATGATGTTGTTGCAGTTCAGGTCTATGACCGTTTTGCCAAGTCATTACCCGATGTGGGATTGATGCGTGTTGTTGATGCTGAAACCGGCTATGAACAGTATATTGATACCAGCAGCAAGCGCTTGCGACGTGCTCACGAACAATATTGGAATCGGATGCAACAGCATTTGCGAGAGACCATGAACAAGAGTAATGTTGACATGGTAAGCATTTCCACAGGTGATGATTTTGTCAAACACCTGTTGCTGCTATTTAAAAAGAGAAGTTGATAAGCATGAAACACCTGATATTATTTATCCTTGCATTATTGCCTGCTACGATCTTGGCGCAGGTGGATGTAGAAGCTCGTATCGACTCACTTGAGATGATGATAGGAGAGCAGGTGCATGTGACTGTGACGGCAACAGTTCCACAGCAGTCTAAGGTCAACATGCCGAGTTTCAAACCGCGTGAGAATATCGTACCGGGAGTGGAGGTGTTGGCTGTAAGCGACGAACAGACTGAAGATGTGAGCGATGGACGCATGCAGGTTAAACGCATCTATACCTTGACGTCTTTCGACGGTAAACTCTATTATCTGCCCGCATTTCGCGTTAAAGTAAACGGGAAAGTATATCCTACTAAGAGTCTGGCACTAAAGGTGATAGAAGTTGAGGTTGATACAACCAAACTCGATAAGTTCTATGGTCCGAAGGATGTACAGGACAACCCTTTCTCATGGGCTGAGTGGGCTCTTCCTTTTTGGTTGAGCATTCTCTCTTTGCTCCTGATGGCTGTGGCTTATTATCTCTACCTTCGCCTGCGCGACAACAAACCTATCATCAAGACTTTGCGTATCGTGAAGCGACTGTTGCCACACCAGAAGGCCATGAAGGAGATAGAGCAGATCAAGGCAGAACGTATGGTGTCGTCGGAGAATCCGAAGGAGTACTATACGAAACTTACCGATACGCTTCGTAAATATATAGAGGAGCGCTACCATTTCTCTGCCATGGAGATGACAAGTGGAGAGATTATAGAACGCCTGACGTCTTCGGGCGACCAGGCTATGATCGACGAACTCCGCCAGCTGTTCATCACGGCCGATTTGGTGAAGTTTGCCAAATATTCTACACTCATCAACGAGAACGACGCCAACCTGGTTAACGCTATTGCCTTTATCGACCAGACGAAACAGGAGGCGGTTGCCACAGAGGAAGTCCAGAAACCTGAGTTGACAGAAGCTGACCAACGCTCTCTGAAAACAAGACGACTGCTCAAAACCGTTATCAGCCTGATTGTCGTGGCATGTGTGGCTATGCTCGTTTATGCCGTTTATCATGTGTTGCTTCTCGGCGAGTGGATATAAATAATGAATTAGAATGGAATTTGCAAATAAAGAATATTTCCTGCTGCTGTTACTGCTGATACCGTATGTGATATGGTATCTGATGTATCGGAAGAAAACCGAACCTACCGTGCGGTTGAGCGATACCCATGCCTATAGGTTTGCAGCACGGAGCTGGAAGGTGACTTTGATGCCGATACAATTGTTGTTGAGGCTGGCGATTTTCGTACTGTTGGTATTGATATTGGCACGACCTCAAACCCATAACTCCTGGAAAAACAAATCGGTGGAGGGTATCGATATCATGATGGCGATGGACGTCTCAGGATCTATGCTGGCAGAAGACCTAAAGCCTAATCGTATTGAGGCTGCCAAACAAGTGGCTGCTGAGTTTATTGCCGGCAGACCCAACGATAATATTGGTCTGACGATATTTGCGGGTGAGGCGTTTACACAATGTCCTATGACGACCGACCACACTTCGGTACTCAACCTGCTACGGGGTGTCAGAACCGACTTGGCAACGAGAGGACTTATCGAGGATGGAACAGCCATCGGAATGGGACTTGCCAATGCTGTCAGCCGTTTGAAGGATTCTAAGGCGAAAAGCAAGGTTGTCATTCTGCTGACCGACGGTAGTAACAACCGTGGCGACTTGTCGCCCATGACATCTGCTGAAATTGCCAAAAGTCTAGGCATCAGAGTTTATACTATCGGTGTAGGTACCAATAAGGTGGCTCCTTATCCCATGCCTGTTGCCGGTGGTGTGCAGTATGTCAATATCCCTGTAGAAATAGATAGTAAGACCTTGAGTGAAATTGCCGCAGCAACAGATGGCGGCTTCTATCGCGCAACAAACAACCGGGAGTTGCAGAATATCTATCGAGAAATCGACAAACTCGAAAAGTCTAAACTCAACGTGACGCAGTTCAGCAAACGCTATGAGGCTTATCAGCCCTTTGCCTTGGCAGCATGCCTCCTGTTGCTTCTCGAATTGCTCTTACGACTTACCATATTCAGAAAACTACCTTAAAATTATCGGAGAACTGCATTATGTTTCGATTTGAAGACCCCATATATCTCTATTTGCTGATATTGATACCGATTCTGGTGTTGATGCAATTCTGGATGGTGTATCAACAAAAGAAACGCCTCAGACGATTTGGCGATATCAATCTCGTACGCGAGTTGATGCCCAACGTTTCTCGCCATCGTCCACGGGTGAAATTCATATTGCTGATTGCAGCCTTGGCGCTCATGATCGTGATGCTGGCGCGTCCGCAGATGGGTACCAAGATCAACCATGAGAAGCGAACGGGTATTGAAACCATCATCGCCATGGATATTTCCAATTCTATGTTGGCGGAAGATGTGGCACCAAGTCGTCTCGACAGAGCCAAAATGATGGTAGAAAACCTTGTTGACCATTTCACCAACGACAAGATCGGACTGATCGTATTTGCCGGCGACGCCTTTGTGCAACTGCCTATTACGAGCGACTACGTTTCTGCTAAAATGTTTTTGAGCAATATCGATCCCTCGATGATTGATGTACAGGGTACCGACCTTGCTGCCGCCATTAAAATGGCAACAAACAGTTTTACGCAGGAACAAGGTATTGGCAAGGCCATCATCGTGATAACAGATGGAGAAGACCATGAGGGTGGGGCGCTTGAGGCTGCACGTGAGGCAAAAGACAAAGGTATGCGTGTGTTTGTTCTTGGCATAGGATCTCCTAAAGGAGCGCCTATCCCCATCGGCGGCGGTAACGATTACATCAAAGACGAAACAGGGCAGACCGTCATGTCGGCTTTGAATGAAGATATGTGTAAACAGGTGGCTGAAGCTGGAGGCGGAGCCTATATTCACGTGGAAAACAATTCCAACGCGCAAGAGCAACTCAACGCAGAACTCGACAAACTCTCTAAGAAGGAAACGGCTGTAACTATCTATAGCGATTTCGACGAACAGTTTCAGGCGGTTGCCATCCTCGTCATGCTCTTGCTGATCATAGAAATCTGTATCCTTGAGGTTCGCAATCCACATCTCAGCAAGCTTCACCTCTTCAGCCGAAAGAAACCCATGATGCTCCTGCTCTTGCTTCTTGCGGCTACGCTCAACGTGCAGGCGCAGTCCGACCGCGACTATGTCAGAAAGGGCAATCGACAGTTCAGGGCTGGCAATTATGCTGAAGCGGAAACCAGCTATCGCAAGGCGTTGGAACGCAACGACCGCAATCCTCAGGCTATATATAATCTGGGTAATGCCCTCCTGATGCAACGCAAAGACTCGGCTGCCATACAGCAGTTTCAGAGTGCTGCCAAACTGGAACAAAACCCGTATCGTCGTGCGCAGGCTTACCATAACATAGGTACCGTTTGTCAGACGCTCAAGATGTATGGCGATGCCATAGAGGCGTATAAGGAGGCTTTGCGCAATAATCCTCGCGATAACGAGACGCGTTACAACCTTGAACTCTGCAAACGTCAACAGAAACAGCAGAAGCAACAGCAGCAACCTCAACAAAACAATAAAGACAAAAAAGACGATAAGCAAAAGCAGCAAAAACAGGAGAATAACAAGCAGAAGCAAGACAAGCAGAAGCAACAACAGCAACAGCAGAAACCACAGATGAGTAAGGAAAATGCAGAACAACTGTTGAATGCCGCCATGCAGGAAGAAAAGAATACGCAACAGCGCATCAAGAAAGCTCAACAGCAGCATCAGCAGAAACGCAGGTTGCAGAAAAAATGGTAATGGATACAAGCTATTTACATAACAACTATTCAGTTTCAAAGTCAAGACCCATTGAACAGGAAAGAAATGAAGAACAATACCACAGATAGCACTATTCAACATGCACAATGGCTGATCCCATTGGTCGCGATGCTGCTCATGTCGGTAACGACATTCGGACAGCACATGGTGGGACGTGCTCCCTCGCAAGTTGCCGTAGGAGAACAGTTCCGTCTTACCTATACGGTCAATACGGATGATGTAAACGATTTTCGTGCAGGTAATATCCCGGAAGCCCTGGAGGTGCTGATGGGACCGCGTACCAGTACGCAGTCGAGTTTTCAGATGATCAACGGAAAGACTTCCAGCTCTTCGTCGGTTACCTTTACCTATATCGTCTGTGCTAACAAAGCTGGAAACTATACCATTCCTGCCGCACGTGCTGTGGCAGCAGGAAAGCAGATCCACTCCAACGTATTACACATCAGGGTGTCGGGCTCTGCCTCGTCTTCACAGCAAGACCGTGGACAACGCTCGGAGAATCATGGTTCTGCCATGAGCAACCGCATCACGGGTAATACGCTCTTTATGAAGGTTAGCGCCAACAAGCGACGCGTCCACGAACAAGAGCCTATCTTGCTGACCTATAAGGTCTATACCTTGGTCAATCTGACCTCGCTCAATGGTAAGATGCCTGATCTGAAGAGCTTCTATACCCGTGAGGTTCCGCTACCACAACAGAAGAGCTTCCATGTCGAGACCCTCAACGGACGTCCTTATCGTACCGTTACCTGGCAACAGTATGTGATGTTCCCGCAGACCACAGGACGCCTTGAAATTCCAAGTTTGGATTACGAGGGCATGGTGATGCTTGAAAACCGCGACGTCGATCCCTTTGAAGCCTTCTTCAACGGAGGTTCGGGATATACAGAGGTCAAGAAGATTATCAAAGCGCCGGGACTGACCATTACCGTAGATCCGTTGCCTGCACGTCCTACCAATTTCTCTGGTGGAGTAGGAACGTTCTCGCTATCTGCCTCTCTCGACAAACAAGAGGTCAAGGCCAACGATCCCGTGACCATGCGTATTGTCGTGAGTGGAGTGGGTAATATGAAGCTCATCAAGCAACCGGCTGTCGAACTGCCCAAGGATTTCGACCAGTATGATGCGAAGATTACCGATAAGACAAAACTCTCTACCAACGGTATTGAGGGTAGCATGATCTACGATATCCTCATCGTACCTCGCCATCAAGGCAATTACGAACTGAAACCTATCGAGTTTGTGTATTTCGATACCAAGACGGGCAGTTATAAGACGTTACGCTCACAACCCTTTACCTTGAAGGTTGCTAAGGGTAGTGGCAGTTCGTCGTCAACCTTTGCTAGCGAAGAACTGCAACAAGTCAATAAAGACATCCGCTTTATAAAGACCGGAGAGGTCAATCCCAGAATGTTGGGCGACACCTTCTTCGCGTCAACAGCCTACTGGACTATCCTTGTTGTCCTGCTGGGCATCTTCGTTACCTTGTTTGTAGCATTCCGCCAGCGAGCCATCGATCAGGCTAACGTAGTGAAGATGCGTGGCAAACGGGCCAACAAGGTGGCCATACGACGACTTCGTACAGCCGCCAAACTCTTGAAGGCCGACAAGCAGAATGAGTTCTACGACGAGGTGTTGCGTGCCCTTTGGGGATACGTGGGCGATAAACTCAATATTCCTGTTGCCGAACTCTCACGCGAGAATATCAGCCAGCGCCTTGGCGATCGTCAGGTAGATGGCGAAACTATCAAACTCTTCATCGGAGCCCTTGATGAATGTGAGTTTGCGCGCTACGCTCCTGGTGATGCGCATGGTAATATGAACAAGGTGTATGAAGCTGCCATAGAGGCTATTACATATATCGAAAAAGGAAGAGAGGTGAAGTCATGATAAAATATGCTATACAACATACCACAGCTGCCAAACGCTTTGTTGGAACAATAGCCTTGGGATGCTGTCTCACGCTGATGTTGATGATGCCGTTGACGCTACAAGCGCAAAAGGTGACGAAGGCTGATGCCGATAGCGCCTATACCCATGAGCGCTACCAGCAGGCCATCCATATCTACGAGGAATTGCTCAAGCAAGGGGAGGATGCCGACCTCTACTACAACCTGGGTAATGCCTGGTATCGTACCGATAATATCACACGGGCTATTCTCAATTATGAGCGTGCACTACTCCTTTCGCCTGGCGACGAGGATATTCGTTTCAACCTACAGATGGCACAATCAAAAACCATCGATCGCATCACGCCGGAAACGGAGATGTTCTTCGTCACCTGGTACCATTCCCTGGTCAATCTCATGAGTGTTGACGCATGGGCATGGTTGGCGCTTGTCTCGTTAGCGCTTGCCATCATACTGGCGTTGGTCTATCTCTTCGTAGATCGCGTGTGGATGCGAAAGACGGGATTCTTCGGCGCTCTCGCCTTGCTGATGATATTCTTCTTGGCCAACCTCTTTGCTTGGCAACAGCGCGACAAGCTCCTGCATCGTGATGGAGCCATCGTCGTGGCGCCTACCGTTTCGGTCAAGAGTACCCCGGCGAAAAACGGTACCGATCTGTTTACCATCCACGAAGGAACACGTGTCACCATCACAGACAATACGATGAAGGGATGGCGCGAGATACGCTTGGCAGATGGAAAGCGCGGATGGATTGCCGTAGAAACCATAGAGATTATTTAGGCTGTAACCCACATGGAAACGATCATTCAGTTTGACCAGCAATTGTTGTTGATGCTCAACGGTAGCGACTCGTTGTTTGTTGACCAACTGGCAGTAATCCTGACCAATGCCCGTACGTGGATTCCACTCTATATCGCATTATTCTATATGGTGCTGCGATGCAACAATAGTGTTTCACAGGTGCTTTTGGTATTAGGCGCAGCAGGCCTCTGTGTGGTATTGGCAGGAACCATCGACGACACCATTGTCAAACCGTTGGTTGCCCGATGGCGACCTACCCACGACCCACAGATAGGTATCCTCGTCGATGTCGTCAACGACTATCGTGGAGGCAACTACGGTTTCTTCTCCGCCCATGCCGCCAATACGTTTAGTTTGGCGGTCTTCTTCTCGTTATTGACACGCAACCGCATCCTATCGTATTTTCTGATAGGCTGGTCGTTGGTCAACTGTTGGACGCGCATATACCTTGGCGTGCATTATCCAGGCGACATCCTTGTCGGTCTGCTCTGGGGCGGACTGGTAGGCTATGGCGTCTATCGCCTCTATCTCCGTGTTGCGAAACCCGTAGCCTATGGCATGTATTTCTGCGAGATACCCGTCCTTGTCCTTGTCCTGACAGCCTTCTGTGCCGTACTCTACAGCCTCGTTTGTTCATAATAAGGCTGTCCAACCGTCTCAATAGACTGAAACAAGGAATGAACGACGAGAGACGATATCGTTTGTAATCCTCGTTTTCAACGGTTGGAAGTTGGGGTAGGGAGAACCTTTTCACGTATAACTTTATAAAGAAAAGTTTTGTGATTTCGTTTTTTATTAGTATCTTTGCATCCGCTTAAACAAAAAGGCGTTCTTTGAATGTTGCCGATATGGCTCAGTTGGTAGAGCAACGCATTCGTAATGCGTGGGTCGCCGGTTCGAGTCCGGCTATCGGCTCATTTCATACAGGAGTTAGAACCTATGTTCTGACTCCTGTTGTCTTAAAAGGCACATTATTTTTCTCCATGCGGATTTAGCTCAGTTGGTAGAGCACTGGCTTCCCAAGCCGAGGGTCGCGGGTTCGAGTCCCGTAATCCGCTCCTTTTTTATCTCCCCCGAAAAAGTCACACGGAATTTTTTTATCCACGGAACATACGGAATTTTTTTATCCACGGATCACACGGATCACACGGAAAAGATTCTAGTTAAAGATGTTGTTCAAGATTCTAGTTTAGATTTCGAGCCGTAGGCGATCCCCAATTAAATCCTTCCCAGAAGCGAGGAACTCGAGCGCATTTTCAGTTGAGATTTTCTTAAAGATTTTATTTGCTGCCTCCCTGAATTTCAGATTATTTCTTGCGAAGCAATATCTTAAACAAGATTTCCTCCAAAGATTTCTTGCCGTAGGCAACCCCAAAAACATCCGTCTAAGATCCGATGATTGATTTCCGTGCGACATGAGAAGAATCCGTGTCATCTGTGTGCAACCTTTCACCGGATGGCAGAAGGGCAGAGGTCACGCAGGAAGCAATCAGCACAATGGGGCTTGCGAGCCGTACAAACGTAACGACCATGGAGCAACAGCCAATGGTGAGCAAGGGGAATATCGGCAGAAGGGATGATGCGCAAGAGTTGACGCTCAACCAACAAAGGAGTAGAGGCAGACCGCGTGACGATACCTAACCGATGGCTGACGCGGAACACATGGGTATCTACAGCCATGGCAGACTGTCCGAATGCCACACTCAACAGCACATTAGCCGTCTTACGACCCACGCCGGGAAGCGTCAGAAGATCTTCCATCGTCGCAGGAACCTCCCCATTGTGATGCGTCATCAATTCACGAGCCATCTCAACCAGATGGGCAGCTTTGGCATTGGGGTACGATACGCTCCTGATGTACTCATAGACCTCATCGGCTTCTGCTTCTGCCAGACTGCGTGCATCAGGATATTGTTTGAAAAGAGCAGGCGTAACCAGGTTAACGCGTTTGTCGGTACATTGTGCACTAAGCATTACCGCCACAAGTAGTTGGAAGATGCTGCCAAACTGCAATTCCGTTGTTGGATTGGGCATCTTCTCGCGAAATCTCGCAAAAATCAAAGCATCACGTTCATTCTTTTTCATATTCGTTGTTTTATCTTACACGGTCACACGCTATTTTTTTATCCACGGATTACACGGAACACACGGAAAAGATTCTAGTTAAAGATTTTGTTTTGTGTTGCTTACGCAAGAAATCTTAGAGGAAATCTTCATGTAAAATCTAAGGACCTAAACGGTCCAGAAATCTATTTAATAATATTGTTATCTTCCTAAAATATTTCTTGCCGTAGGCAACATCTTAAACAAGATTTCCCCCAAAGATTTCTTGCCGTAGGCAACTAAAAAAATCCATCTAAGTTCCGATGATTTCATCCATGTGACATTTTATTGAGTTCCTTTTTGAATCTGATGTAGTATAGGAATCCCGCGATGGTCAGACCAAAGGGGAAAGCCGTCCAGATGCCATAGATGCCCAGATCGCAGATAAAGCCGAGGGTATATCCCAAGGGCAGGCTGACCACGAAATAGGCGATGAAGGCATAGGTCACCATCGGTTGTACGCAGGTTATTCCACGTAAGGCATTGGCAAACGCGTATTGCATGCCATCGCCAAACTGATAGAGCGCCAAGATGAGAATCAACCCCGACACATACAGTTGCACCTCGATATTCTCGCTGAACAAACCGCCGATATGGTTGCGGAACAGCAAGATTGGGATGCTCAGCACGAAGGAGATAAAGAGGTTCAGACGGAAACCATCCATCGCATTAGCCTTCACGGCAGCAAAGTCGCGTTGTCCCACGAAATGGCTGACGCGTATCGCCATGGCAGCTGCCAATCCCGACAGAATCAGGTAGAACAGTTGCGAGATGGTAATCATCACCTGATGGGCAGCCAAAGGAACCGTACCCAACCATCCTGCCATCACACAACTCAGACTGAACGCAGCACTCTCCATGCCGAGTTGCAAGGCAACAGGCCAGCCCAAGCGGTTCATTTCTATGAAATCCACTTTGTTGATAGGATAGGAGAGGAAGTGGAGGCGATAGGTCTTGTAGCGTCGGCAGGAGAGCATCACGCCAACGAGGACGAGAGCCATGAAGACACGCGACCCTAATGTGGCAATACCGGCACCCAGGAGTCCCATTTCAGGAAAACCGCCCACGCCATAGATGAGAAGCCAGTTGAAGAGAATATTCAGCAGGTTACCGCCCACCATGGTCCACATCGCCACTTTGGTTTGTGCAATACCGTCAAAGAATTGTTTCAGCGTGTTGAAGAGACCGACAAAGAGGATGCTCGCCAGATTGACCAGGAAATACGGCCGGATGAGCGACAGCAGTTCGTCAGGTTGTCCGATGTGTTCAAGATTGAAATAGAGGAAGGTCATGACGGCTGTAAACAGCAAGCCGACAACACCGTTGGCCACAAGAGAGTTTTTCACTTTTCCTCCTACGGCTTCGTTTTGCCCCATACCATAGAGTCGTCCTACGACAGGCGTCAGTCCGTAGGAGAAACCCATATAGGCGATAAGAACAAGACCGAAGATATTGTTGACCAGGCCGGCGGCAGCCAGTTCTTCTGTGCTGTGATGACCTATCATGAGCGTATCGGCAAAACCGAGTACGATGGTGCCCAACTGGCCGATGATAATGGGAATGCCCAGCACGAGCAGTTCGCGGTAATGATGTCGTTGTTGTGATGTTGTAAGCGTCATTTCTTTCCGAGTTTGTCAGTCTGCGGGCCACTACCTGTGAAAGCCCAAATATGGGAGCCGGCAAAAAGTCTGTCGGCTCCCATATCGTATAGAGAGAGGGAGTGGGAACTCCCTGAGTATGTTATTATTTAGCAGCGTTGATGCGTTTCTTCACCTTATCCACGTAGGCATCGATGGTAGCAACAGCCACGATATTCACCACGTCGCGCACGCTGGCTCCGAAGTCGATGAAGTGGATAGGTTTGTTGAGTCCCATCTGGATCGGGCCGATAATCTCGACGTCCGCATCCAGCATCTGCAGCATCTTATAGCTTGAGCGTGCTGATGAGAGGTTGGGGAATACGAGTGTGTTCACATCCTTACCATTCAGGCGACTGAAAGGATACTGTTCGTCGCGGAGTTCGCGGTCGAGGGCAAAGCCCAGCTGCATCTCACCGTCGATAGCCAGTTCAGGATATTGCTGCTGCATGATTTCCGTAGCCTTGCGCACTTTCTGTGCCCCATCAGAAGTAGAGCTGCCGAAGTTAGAGTGAGAAATCATCGAGATAACCGGTTTCTCGTTGAAGAAGCGTACGCTGGTAGCCGCCAGCCGTGCGATATCAACAAGTGCGTCGGTATCAGGATTCTCGTTCACCATGGTATCGGCAATATACAGGGTACCCTTCTGAGAGTTGATGATATGCATCGAACCGAAATGCTTGTATTCCGGACGGATGCCAATTACCTCTTTTGCCACCTTGATAGTGTTGCTGTATTTGGTATAGAGACCTGTGAGGAAAGCATCAGCCTCGCCAGTCTCCACCATCATCATACCGAAGTAGTTGCGCTCAAACATCTTATCGTTAGCCTCCTGGAAGGTGTATCCGTCGCGCTGGCGTTTCTCGGTCAGGATACGTGCATAACGCTCGCGGCGCTCCTGCTCGTCAGGATGACGCAGGTTGATAATCTCGATACCGTCGAGGTTGAGGTCCAGCTGTTTAGCCAATTTCGCAATCACCTCGTCGTTACCCAGCAGGATGGGGTGGCAGATGCCTTCAGCCTTCGCCTGTACGGCAGCTTTCAGCATAGTGGGGTGTACAGCTTCAGCAAATACCACACGCTGTGGATGAGCCGAGGCAGTAGCGTAGAGCTTCTGAGTCAGTTTAGTCTCCTGACCGAGCAATACCGACAGCGAACGCTTGTATTCATCCCAGTCCTCGATGGTCTTGCGAGCCACGCCACTCTCGATGGCAGCCTTGGCAACGGCAGCACTCACCTCTGTGATGAGACGAGGGTCAACAGGTTTCGGAATGAAGTACTGGCGACCGAAGGTGAGGTTGTTCACCTTATAGACATCGTTGACCACGTCGGGTACAGGCTGTTTGGCAAGATCGGCAATAGCGTGAACGGCAGCCAGCTTCATCTCTTCGTTGATGGCGGTAGCGTGAACGTCGAGTGCACCACGGAAGATGTATGGGAAACCAATCACGTTGTTGATCTGGTTAGGATAGTCAGTACGACCTGTTGACATCAAGGTGTCGGGACGAGCCTCCATGGCATCCTCGTATGAGATCTCAGGTACGGGGTTAGCCAAGGCGAAGATGATAGGATCTTTAGCCATCGACTTCACCATATCCTGCGAGAGCACGTTACCCTTCGACAGACCAACGAAAACGTCGGCTCCGTTGACAGCCTCTTCCAGGGTATGCACATCACGACGATCGGTAGCAAAGAATTTCTTCTGTTCGTTCAGGTTCTCGCGGTCAGAAGTGATCACACCCTTCGAGTCGAGCATCAGGATATTCTCCTTTTGAGCGCCGATAGCCATATAGAGTTTGGTACAAGAGATGGCAGCAGCACCCGCGCCGTTGACCACGATCTTCACCTTTTTAATATCCTTACCAATCACTTCAAGGGCATTTTTCAGTCCGGCAGCAGAAATGATAGCCGTACCATGCTGGTCGTCGTGCATCACGGGGATGTCGAGAGTACGCTTCAGGCGCTCCTCGATATAGAAGCACTCAGGCGCCTTGATATCCTCAAGGTTGATACCGCCGAAGGTAGGCGCAATCTTCTCTACCGCTTCACAGAATTTCTCAGGGTCCTTCTCAGCCACCTCGATATCGAACACATCGATGCCACCATAGATTTTAAACAAGAGGCCCTTACCCTCCATGACGGGTTTGCCGCTCATGGCGCCAATATCACCCAGTCCAAGGACAGCCGTTCCGTTAGAGATTACAGCCACGAGGTTTCCTTTGTCAGTATATCGATAGGCAGCCTCAGGGTCTTGCTGGATCTCAAGACACGGATAGGCAACACCAGGAGAGTAGGCGAGCGACAGGTCTGTCTGTGTACGGTAAGCCTTGGTAGGCTTCACTTCAATTTTTCCAGGACGGCCAGCCTCATGATAGTTGAGGGCGGCCTCTTTAGAGATTTTTACCATAATAATATAAGTAGCTTTACGTTTGTTCCATTAAAAACAGCACAAAATTACAAAAAATGAGCGAAAATACGCGAAAAAACATCAACCTTTTTAATCTTTTTAGTAACTTTGTGGGCAAAATGGTTACTTATGCAGGAAATAACAAGAGATTTGACTGATTATCGTATAGGATTAAGGGATAAGATACTGGAAACAGCCATGGCTGCGTTTGAGAAAAAAGGTGTAAAGGCGGTTAAGATGGACGACATAGCAACAGCCTTGTCCATATCCAAGCGCACCTTATATGAAATATATGATGACAAAGAGGCTTTATTGTATGAAGGCATCAGCAAGCGCGACCGTCTGCGTCACGACCAGATACAATCCTATGCCAGCAAAGGTCATAATGTGATGGAGATACTGAAGGAAGCCTATCGTGTCAATAGTAACGCCTCCCGCAATATCTGTCCTGCATTCTACGAAGACATCCATCGCTATCCTAAGATAGAGCAATACATGCAGAAAGTCAGGGCCCAGAAGTGCGCCGAGATATTAGATTTCATGCATTTAGGTGTTGAGCAAGGTTTCTTCCGTTCCGACATCAACTACAATCTCTTTCTTATCCTTTATGACTCCGTCGCCGATGCCATCATCGAAAACAAGCTCTTGTCAACCTATACCATGGACGAGCTCTACTACAATTTCTTCCTTGTTCCCCTCCGTGGCGTATGCACAGAAAAAGGCCTGCAACTGGTAGCGGAAACCTGGAAATAGCCTTGCACACGGAGTTTATAGGTTATAGGTTATGGGTTAGAGGTTAAAGGTTAAAGGTTAAAGGTTATAGGTTAAAGGTTATAGGTTAAAGGTTAAAGGTTATAGGTTAAAGGTTAGAGGTTAAAGGTTAAAGGTTAAAGGTTATTTTTAAGATTTTCGTAGGATGACAAAGACCACTCCCTCAGACTTCAGACCTCAGACTTCAGACCTCAGACTTCAGACTTCATTTTTGTTAAAGATTCTTGTAAAGATTCTAGTTAAGATTTCGAGCCGTAGGCGATCCATAATAAAACCCTTCCCAGAAGCGAGGAACTCGAGCGCATTTTTAGTCAGGATTTTTGTTAAAGATTTTATTTCCGTCTAATATCCGTCTAATATCCGATGATCCGATGATCCGATGATCCATTTCTGGCAGAAAAAGCCTAAAAACTTGCATAAAAGAGAAATATTGCTTATTTTTGCAAACGGATTTAAACCACAGACAGATGGGAACATATAAGTATTTCTTCTGGAATTGTTTCCAATAACGATGGCAACATCACACCCCCAGCCAGTAACGGACATTATAACCTATTTGAGTTTCCATCATGTGACTTATCCAAAACATTTAAACTAGAGGAGGACAAATTATGAAAACAATAAAAGGTATAAGCATCAGGAATCGCAATTTCGACAAGTTCAAGAAAGTGGCCGATCTTATATATTTTGATGGACCATTGTTGTCACACTATGTAACTATCAATGGTGACAACTATCTCTTCTATTGGATAGACCAAGATGATGCAGACAATCGTTGGATGTTCATCAGAACCGATTACGACACCATCCTGAAGTACACCCAAAAAAAGCAGACATTACGTAATATTTTAAGTTCGCCATTAGACGACATAGTATATACTGTTGATATAGATAACGAAGGACATCATCACAATTTCCAAGCCCATTCCATAGAAGATTTTCCAGAGGATTATCTCCCCTCTGAAGATTCTTATTATGAATTTGAACCTGAAGATGTAAACAAAGAAAACTTATCCATAGCAGAAATGAGTGGCAAAAAACTCGATTGGTTCCGCAAAGTCTGTGCTGCGGTACTATAATACTTTTTAATGTCACACATGGTCACCCGTTCACCCGAATTTCACGGATTACATGGAATTTTTTTTATCCACGGAACACACGGAGAACACGGAGCACACGGAGCACACGGAAAAGATTATAGTTAAAGATTATTGTAAAGATTATAGTTTAGATGTCGAGCCGTAGGCGATCCATAATAAACCCCTTCCCAGAAGCGAGGAACTCGAGCGCATTTTGGTCAAGGATTTTTGTTAAAGATTTTATTTCCGTTTAATATCCGTTTAAATTCCGATGATGATTGATTTCTGGCCAAAGGCCATATTTCATTAAAGATTTCCCCCAAAGATTTCTAGCCTTCAGGCTACCAAAAAACATCCGTCTAACATCCGTCTAATATCCGATGATCCGTGTCATCCGTGTGCGACAATAAAAATTTCCGATGATCCTAAATTATTTTTTTGCATCAGAAAGTGGTGAAATCGGTCTATTTTTCTTAATTTAACGTGTGGAATGGTGGAATTTTGAAGAATTTATATAAATTTGCATCAAACGATAATAAATATTATATGGAGCAAGACTTGAATCGCATCAAGTTAGTCCTTGTCGAAAAGAAGAAGACCGGGAAATGGCAACCACAAGAAATAGGCGTATCAGAGTGTACTATGTCAAGATGGACTTGTAATAAAGCTCAGCCTAACCTTAGTTTTATGCCATTGCAAAACTGCTTGGTGTCGAAATGAAAGATCTGTAAAGAAGCAAAACCAAGTTCTTCTCCTAACCAAGACGTTAAAGTAATGTATATATGGATAAAGGCCAATTTTTATTATATCAAACTCCTGACGGCGATTCACAGATAGAGGTGAAGCTGCAAAACGATACAGTCTGGCTCTCACTCGACCAGATGGCAGAGTTGTTTCAACGTAATAAGTCCACAATCTCACGACATATAAAAAATGTATTGGAGGATGGGGAGTTGGACGAAAAAGAGGTAGTTGCATTTTTTGCAATAACCACTAAGCATGGTGCTATTGAGGGAAAAGTACAGGAGCACCAAGTCGCTTTCTACAACCTCGACATGATAATCAGCGTAGGTTATCGTGTACATTCATACCGTGGTGTTCAGTTTCGTATATGGGCAACCAAGGTACTGAAGGAGTATATAGTAAAAGGCTTCGCCATGAACGATGACCTGTTGAAGAGAGCAGGAGGTGGCAATTACTTTGACGAGCTGCTTGCAAGAATACGTGACATCCGCTCCAGTGAGAAGGTGTTCTATCGTAAGGTATTGGAGATTTATGCCCTCAGTATCGACTATGACCCACGAGTGGAAATGACACAAAAGTTCTTCAAGACAGTACAGAACAAGATGCACTATTCGATTCATGGTCACACGGCGGCGGAAATAATATATGAGAGAGCCGATGCAGAGAAAGACTTTATGGGACTTACAACGTGGTCAGGAGCTATGCCGACTAAGCCCGAAGCGGAAATAGCCAAGAACTATCTCACCCACGAAGAAATCAAGTCCTTGAACCGCATCGTGAGCCTGTATCTTGACTTCGCCGAAATGCAAGCCGAGGAACACCGCCCAATGTATATGAAGGACTGGATAAACATTCTCGATGACTTTCTCCGTATCTCCCGAAAAGACATTCTCACCCATGCAGGCAAAATCTCCGCCAAACTTGCCAAAGAGAAAGCCAACCAGGAATACGACAAATTCAAGGAGCGTACCAAGAACAACCTCTCACTTGTAGAGATTCACTTTTTGGAGAACTTTGAGCGTGAGCAGAAAAGGTTGTTGGGAGAAAAAGACAACATTAAGTGAAGTCCCATCAAGTGTCCCCCTGTTTCCGGGAAATTTTATCCACGGAACACACGGAGAACACGGATTCTAGTTAAAGATTATTCTAAAGATTTTCGTTAAGATTTCGAGCCTGTAAGGCGATCCATAATAAACCCCTTCCCAGAAGCGAGGTATTCGAGCGCATTCTCGTCAAGGATTTTTATTAAAGATTATATTTTTAGTTGCCTGTCGGCAAGAAATCTTAGAGGAAATCTTTGGTAAAAATCTAAGGACCTAAACGGTCCAGAAATCTATTTAAGATTCTATTTCCTTAAAATATTTCTTGCCGTAGGCAACATCTTATTAAAAAAGATTTCCTCCAAAGATTTCTTGCCGTAGGCAACCCCAAAAACATCCGTATAAATTCCGTTTAAATTGGCATACGCCTTTGTTTTCTCGCCATGGCATAATTAAAGCGAGCTTAACTTCGTTGACTTTCCTCACGATCGGAAAACTTCAAGCGAGCTTGATTTTTCGCTCACTTAATCGGAAAGTTAGATTCTGCTCATGGCTTAACGAAAACAATCCGATGATGATTGATTTCTGGCCATAGGCCATATTTCATTAAGGATTTCCTCCAAAGATTTCTTGCCGTAGGCAACCCCCAAAACATCCGTATAAATTCCGTCTAATATCCGATGATCCGATGAGTCATTCTAGGGAAGAAAAGTGTTAAATCTTGGAAAAACGGACAAAAATACGTATGTGTATCTTGGAAAAACGGACAAAATTTAGTATTTTTGCCATGGAAAAACGGACAAACACCCCCCGTTTGGCATTATAAAAGAAGATAGAAGTATGATTAAACGCAAGATAGACAACTATTTAGCAGACTTTTTCGCTACAGATAAGAAAGCGTTAATGCTGACAGGAGCAAGACAGATAGGAAAAACATATTCTATCCGTCGTTTCGGACATGAACATTTTGAAAGATTCATAGAAATCAATTTCATCGAAAATCCTGGCTTGGTAAAGGTCTTCAGCAAGGCGAAGAATAGTCAAGACATCTTGTTGCGTCTCTCCACGGTAACCAGCCAGGATTTGATCAAGGATAATACCCTTGTGTTCTTTGATGAAGTGCAGGAATGCCCCGAAATCGTAACCGCCATCAAATTTCTGGTAGAAGAGGGGAGCTATCGCTATATTTTAAGCGGCAGCTTATTGGGAGTGGAAATTAAGAACCTCCGTTCTGCACCAGTGGGATATATGGATGTGAAAGACATGTATCCGCTCGACTTGGAGGAGTTTGCTGCAGCCGTTGGTATCAACGATAGAATCATAGAAGCTTTAAGGAATCATTTTGCAGACGGTACTGTTGTAGATGACTTCATCCATGAAAAGATGATGGAGATATTCCGCCTTTATCTTATAGTAGGTGGAATGCCGGCAGCTGTTGATAAATATCTCACTACCAATAATCTGCAAGAGGTCATGGCAGAACAACAGGCCATCATACGTCTGTATAAGCAGGATATTGCGAAATATGACCCCAATCATAAATTGTATATTCAGGAAATCTTTGACAGGATACCTGCTGAGCTTGATGCCAAGAACAAGCGGTTCATATTGAAGAACCTGAATGAAAACATCAAGTTTTCACGTTATCAGAATAGTTTCCTGTGGTTGAAAGATGCTGGTGTGGCCTTACCCGTATATAATGTAGGGGAGCCTACTGTACCTTTGATATTGTCGAGCAGCCGAAACTTATTCAAGCTGTTTATGGCAGATATCGGTCTTTTGGCAAGTCTTTATGCGGATGGCATTCAATTGAAGATTTTGGATAACGAACCATCCATCAACTTTGGTTCGATATATGAGAATGCAGTAGCACAAGAACTCTGGGCTCATGGTTTCCCGTTGTATTATTATAACAACAAGCGACAGGGAGAGCTAGATTTTGTTATAGAGCAAAATGGAGAGGTGTTGCCGATAGAAGTTAAATCGGGTAAGGATTATGATCGTCACAAAGCACTCACGAATGTGGTGAGTACCACTACCTATCAGATTTCAAAAGCCATTGTGTTGTGTAATGATAATGTGAAGAAAGTTGGAAAAATCACTTATCTCCCTATTTACATGCTGATGTTTATTAAGAGAGAACAGCAACTTCCTACTCAATACACCATAGATCTAAGCGGTCTGGTTTAAGGAAAATCTGCACACGGATTCCACTCTAAGTTTGCAGAAGAATGCGACGCAGTCGCATAAATGTTAAATAATCAAGGTAAAACTATGATTGCTAAAGACAGTTTCGTACCTTTGTTGTAAAAAGGTAGAATCGGTCTGTCGAAGAGGTA
>NZ_NPJE01000041.1:0-101345 GCF_002251205.1 Prevotella sp. P3-92
CAACTTCAATCCCGTTATCGCAAGATACTATATGCGACTCGTAGAACGTGGAAAGAAGAAGCAGGTTGCACTGAATAATGTAAAGAACAAACTCATACGTTTGGTCACTGCTATGGTCCGAAATCGCCAAATTTTCTCACCAGAATATAAAATATCAGCATAAATTAAAAATAATGGTCAAAATATTTGGATTTTAACATAGAAAGCGGATTTTTTTATCCACGGAACACACGGAGAACACGGAGGTTATAGGTTATGGGTTAGAGGTTAAAGGTTAAAGGTTATAGATTTTTTTTAAGATTTTCGTTAAGATGTCGAGCCGTAGGCGATCCCCAATTAAATCCTCCCCAGAAGCAACGTACTGTTGCGCATTTTCAGTTGAGATTTTTTGTTAAAGATTTTATTTGCTGCCTCCCTGAATTTCAGATTATTTCTTGCGAAGCAACATCTTAAACAAGATTTCCCCTAAAGATTTCTTGCGAAGCAACCCCCAAAAAATCCACGGAACACACGGAGAACACGGATTCTAGTTAAAGATTCTTGTAAAGATTCTAGTTAAGATTTACCATAGGTTATTTTTGTCGTGACTCAGCATAGTGAAAGCGCGCTCTCACTCTGTCTTCGCTACTCCAAAAATTCGAGCCGTAGGCGATCCCCAATTAAATCCTCCCCAGAAGCAACGTACTGTTGCGCATTTTCAGTTGAGATTTTCTTAAAGATTATTATTTCTGGCCATAGGCCATATTTCGTTAAAGATTTCCTCCAAAGATTTCTTGCCGTAGGCAACTAAAAAATCCACGGAACACACGGAGGACACGGAGAAAGATTATCGTAGGATGACAAACCTCAAACTTCAGCCTTCAGCCCTCAGACTTCAGACCTCACCCCCGTTTGACATTATTTGATTCATTTGGGAGATTCTTCTGCCGCCATAGGACATACCGTATCCTCTTCTTCCAGTATAGGATAATAGTGAGTTTTGGCACCATGGTCCTGCAACCAGATATGGTTGAGCGTAAAAGCGATGGAGTCAAGAGTCACTTCACGCTTTTGCGGCTTCAGTTCACATTCCCATACCGTTATGCAATGCCATCCCATTTTAGCCAACGTCTGCTGCTCCTCCTTGTCGCGCACCTTGTTCCTGCGAATCTTCTCCACCCAGAAGTCGCGGTTTGTCTTAGGAATCTTACAGCACTTAGAATTCTCCAGTTGTATCATATCCACGTCATGCCCATGCCAGAAGCAGCCATTCACGAAGATGCAGGTGCGGTATTTCCTCAATACCAAGTCAGGATGCCCAGGCAGCCTTTTGTAGTTCAGCCTATATCTGAATCCCCGTTTCCACAGCCCATGTCGCACGATCATTTCCGGCTTCGTGTCCTTCGAACGAATAGCCGCCATGTTTTTGTGCCGTTGTTCTTTAGTCAAATGGTCAGACATAGGATATGAGTCTCTTACGATGCAAAATTACTTTCTATATTCCTTCAGTATTTGGTGAAATGTCGCACAGGAATCACGGAAATCACAGATTTTTTTATCCACGGAACACACGGACTACACGGATTCTAGTTAAAGATTCTTGTAAAGATTCTAGTTAAGATTTACCATAGGTTATTTTTGTCGTGACTCAGCATAGTGAAAGCGAGCTTTCACTCTGTCTTCGCTACTCCAAAAATTCGAGCCGTAGGCGATCCATAATAAAACCCTTCCCAAAAGCGAGGAACTCGAGCGCATTTTGGTATGGGATTTACGTTAAAGATTCTCGTGGCGTGAGAAAGAATCTGTCCCCGTGTCATTTTGGACATATATAATGTTCTGTAACAGGGAAAGAATCTCCATCTTCCGTTTGAAACGGAAGTTCAGAAATTATCTTTTTGTATTCATCAACAAGACGCAATCTTTTTGATTTATTGCTCATTACAAGTTATGGTCATTATAGATTAAACAAAATCTCCCATTACACGACCTAACAATGTATCTCTGTAAGTTCGAAATATATTGAGGTCAATATGAACATACTGAGGAAGACTTTCAAGATATTCCAATTCAAAGACAAGACGAGGATACTTGTCGCCACCTTCAGGATGAATCTCAGCTTTATTCCCGATGCGAGCTATCTTGATAAGATAAAGGTCTCGGACTCCTTTCCCTTTTATATACGGCATGAAATAGTATAACTTGTTCAATGCCACAGTTGAAGGGAATGACTTGGTTTTACCTGTGTAATAGAGTTTTGTCTGTCCTCCATCAAGGAAATACTCTTGGTTGTCCTCCTTTACGAAACCAACTAGAAGGTGCTTGGTATAATCAAGCGAATAACTCTTCTTAGGCTTATTAACAACAAGAGTTGCTGTATCTTCGCCGAAAAGATCTAATTGCAGTTTTGGTTCTGCCTCACGCTTCATATCTATTGGACGAGTCGATACTGGTTCCTCATCATACATGAATCGGTAAAGAGATTTGCCAACAGCCTGTACTACACCGCAAACCAGTGCATTACCCATAAGGAATGCTCTACGTCCATCGGAAACTTCAGGATGGAACGTATGGTTGTCGGGGAACATATTTAAACGTTCTAGTTCAATTGGAATCAATCTACGATACCTTCCTGATGGAGTAAGTACAACGTGCTTGAATCGAGATGCAGAAGGACCACCTTCACCTGTAATTATCGTTCGTGAAGGACGGTCAAGGTAATCAGGGAATGCCATACCACCCTCTGAGAATGTGTATTTGAAACCTTCTTTTGAGGTACGTTCAATCTTCTTGGCACCCTTTTCGTATTCCCATCTCTTCAATTCTTCATCGGTGATAAAGAACTCCTCTGGAACGAGGTTTTCATCAACTAGATTACCCCCAAGTGTCATGCAGGTACCATCATAAATAGCATCAGTATCAACAGTATACACATGTCTGTCTCTCATGATACCAGCATCACCGAAGGGACTTGCAGCAGCACCAGTCTTGCTTTTATTGAAGTTGTCTGAAACGTCCTTGATAGTTCCTTCAATATCAAATTCAGAAACTGTTCCTTTCTTTGCTTCAAATGGGAAAGCTTTTGCCATTACACCATCAAACTGAACCCAGTTCTGTAATTCATCTACCTTGCGATAAATTGTTGAGTTCTTACGATAACCAACAATGTATGTTCGTCTTCTACGCTGTGGCATACCATAATCGGCTGCGTTGATAACTCGCCATTCAACTGTATAGCCAAGGTCTGCCAATGATGCAAGAATGATAGCGAAATCACGACCTCGTTGCTTAGCAGGAGAGCCAAGCAGTCGGTCAACATTCTCAAAGAATACATAGTCAGGACGATTCTCGCCCTTCTCATTCAATATGCGATAAATCTGCCACCAAAGCACACCTTTCTTTCCCTCAATTCCTCCTGATCGGCTAAGAGTTGAAGCAACGGAGTAATCTTGACAAGGGAAACCACCAACTAAAAGATCATGATTTGGAATATCTTCAGTTGCGATAGTGTTTATATCTTCATTACAATGTCCTTTGCTACCGAAGCGTGCTCGATATACCAAAGAGGCATCTTGGTGTTTTGTGGAAGGCTCCCACTGATTGTTCCATACTGTTTCGTATGCATTTGATGCACCTTCCAAGCCAATGCGAAACCCACCCACACCAGCGAATAACTCAACTACACGTATATTATGTTTGCTCTTTGCCATAATTAAAGATAAGATAAAGTTTGAAGTTTGTCTGCTATGTATGAACCCTTTAGCCAAAAGAATTGAGGAAGCATCTTAATGCCATTCACAACCTCAGTTCTGGTCGCATCCGTAGAAACGTTTGCACCGCCTCGGAAGAATACATCATACTCTGAACTCTTTGGGAAGTTAGGTGCTCCCATATATGATCCACTTTTATTTTTTCGTTTATTGCCTTGATCATCGTAGAGGTATTCCCATTCCAATTCGTTGCGGTGAATCAGTTTGCGGGAATCCTCCCATGTTCGTTTAACCTCGTTTTCAATAAAAGTTTCATCGAAGGCAAATCGTTTGAACCCTTCAAATGTAGTCTTTTGTATTTCACGTGTGAGTCTATTTTCATAAGCCACTTTACTCTCATGAGATTTGCGAGCTCCCATGTCACCTCTTTCACAAAAGACAGGACACAAGAAACTGTGTTCACAGAAATAAGCGTACAGTTCAGATTCTTCGAAGTCAAGATTTCTATCTGCCCACTCATCGAAGTCAATATGCTTAAGCTTCATGTCTTCGGTTCTACCGCCAGTTGGAGTGATTGTTATCGTTTTAGCGATAATACCAACCTTTGTAAAATCAGTAATCTGATTGAGACGATTACAGTCAGCATCAAACATTTTCAAAACGCATTTTGCTCCGAAATCCTTAGTTGACATTTCGGTGTCAATGCTAAACAACTTCTTCATTTGAAGGAATGTCATACCCTTATACTTCGCTGTAAGAGAGTGACATCGAGCATCCAACTGCGAGAAACTAGAGAATGATTCGCGCAATTTCACTTCTGTAGCCGCTCTGCTCTTATCAAAATGTCCTCGAACTATATAGTCAACAAAGGTTTGCTTCAATCGGTAGCGTGGCTTTTGGTATGTTCCTGTTGACTTCTTTTTGAAGCCTGGTACTAACTCTATCAGCAAGAGGTCAGGACGGAGAACATGCGTAAATCCTTGCAGGTTCTCATTACGTTCTTCTTGGGTGGTATATTTAGCATAGATAACTTGAAGATAGTCGCGCACTATCTCCCAGTCATTCTGCAACTTGCCACGTTCGTCATCGGAAAAACTATTGTAGCAATAGTCAACGATGGGAAATTTGGCATACTCTGAAGCTGGAACAACATCGTATGATTTGTATTCATAAAACACGATTAATAGATGTTCTGATTTCTCCCAAAAGTGAGATGTCATAAAATCTCGCTGAATGTCAGGTTCGAAAGTTACACCAGTAATGCTTATGCCTTCTTTTGCTCCGAGATATACGTTGTATGCGGCACCAGACTTACCCTTGACATTCTTTAAGTCTGATTTCGGTACACGTACACCTGTGGTCTTTAATTCAGTTAACACTCCATCAATCTCGATGTCGCACTCTTGTTTACTATCCCGTTCGTAACCAAAGACAGATTGTTCGATTACATCACCTGCTATTCCAGTTATTTTCTCACTGTTTTGGGTACGAGCAAACTGGTGAGACTTATCCACCTCACCCAAAGTCTTGCCCTTAACACCTTCTAGAAGGTTATAGACAAATGCTTTTGTATATTTTCTATCGTCTGATACAGCCATATTATGCAATACTTAGTTTTCACCATCTACAATGATGGGAGCTTGTTCTTCTACGATGTCACAGGGACTGGTCAACGACATCATGACGATGTTCAGTTTTTGCTTATAAGAATGGGGGAGTAATTCCCCTGTTTTACGAATTTAGTTGCAAATATATAAATAAATAATGAAAGAGGAGAAAATGTGGGATGAAAAGTTGTCATTCGACTTTATTTTTTTTGCTTTGTCCTTGTGGGATGCCATTTGTCAGTCACATGTGACATCAGAAAAGGCATGACTGACTCGAACTAATGAAACAGGCACCTGTCCCAAAAATATCTATCCCCATGAATCTTAGTTTGAGCTAAAAGAGCATCAAATTGCCCCATAATCAAAAAAAATCTACCAAAAGGAGTGTGCTATCAGAATTTATTTGTACTTTTGCCATGTCGTTCAGAATGTTTATTATGTTTTGTTTAATACTGAAATATTTGAAATTTCTGACATGGCACAATCCTGAGTAAATAGGAATTCCGCTCTCTAAAGCAAGAACTATTTTACGCAGAAAATATAAAAAAATATAATATTATAATGTTGTGGAATTTAAGTAAAACATAATTATAATTATGGCAAAAAAAATAACAAAAATGATTTCGGCTGCTGAAATCTTGAAAAAGAAAGGAATCGAACAGAAGAAAATGGATATGGACGCCTTCAATGAGGTTGTGGAGAATTTCTTCCTTACTCACGACGCGAAAGACACCATCCTTCTCGTTCCAAAGCGTTTTATAGAGATGAAAAACCCGCCAGAGGGAGATTTTCTCGATTTTCTCGATGTTTCAATTTGGGAAAGAAAGGCAGAAGATCCTAATGATGAGTTCAGTTACATTAACTATTCCCTGATGTTGAGGGAAAGAAGAATACGACCTATGCTGATAGTCAACGAACCGTTCATTGGAAACGCTGCTGGGTGGCTAAGGGATTTCTGCGGTTTCGTTGTCAAAAGCAGAATGTATGATAAGAAGAAGGAGTACATCGTGTCTCTGCCAGTATGAAGACAAAATGGACCTAACAGAAATCAGCCCTTTTGCATCTGTTAAAGTTTGGTTAATGTAATAACTTTAGAAACGCAGTCTCATAAATTTGGCTAATTTTGCAGATACAATAAAACAATACGACCGAATTATGCTGAATCAACGAAAAAAGAAGAGACGTCAATACTTGGTTGTGTGGATTCCTGAAATGGGATGGTTACCTAATACTTCAAACGAGTCCACATACCTCGACGTATTGAAGTGGATAGGAGGCGAGAGGATAAGTAAGGTTTATCTTAAAGTTTGTGGCCTTCCACTTGTAACAAAAGAGCTATTTAAATATGAGCAATACTCTGAGTACATGGTGCCTATTGGTCGTGGTTGGTACGTTAACCTCATGAGTACCCTTGACGACAAGTATAGACAACTATGCACGATGAATGACGTGCTGAACCTCCGTATGACAACATGTCTCTTAAACGAGAGCCAAATGAGTGATAGTGACAAAGAACAATGGAGTGAAGACTTGCATGATATAGACCGTGATACAGACAATGATACAGACCGTGATATAGAGCATAAAAGAAAAAAGCCCAAAAAAATATTTGATAAGCTTAATGTGAAGTTTAAGGGCTTTAAGATGATTTTTGACAAAAGTAACCACAACAGACAGCTATTTGCACACCTTATTGAGCTTATCGGCATTAATGATGTATGCAAGCTTGGCTTGCAGGCTGGTAGATATGAGCTAGTTACTCGAATGAAGCTATACGACACACAGCTCCCTTGTGGTGATTTCTGGGTAACCGTGCCGAATGGAATAAAGTACAAATACAAGATACTTCAGACTATAAAAGCCCTTCTAAAGATAGATATGGAGGTGTCTCTCTTAAACGAGAGCCAAGATAGTGGGAGTAATGATTTGCATGAAATAGGCCATGGGAAAGAATATGAAAGAAAAAAGACAAAGAATGAGGAAATTCTCTTAAACGAGAACAAAATTAGTGTTATTGAAAGAGAAGAGTGGAGTAATGATTTGCATGAAATAGGCCATGAGAAAGAACATGAAAGGAAAAAGGAAATCTCTGGTACGCTTTATGTGAAGTACAAGGACTTAGAGCTGCTTTTTAACAAAGGAGAACGCAACAGGCTGTTATTTGTACTCATTTTTGAACTTATCGGCATTAATGATGTATACAAGCTTGGCTTGCGGACTGGTGGACATGAGCTGGTTACGAGAATGAAGCTATACGACACACAGTTCCATTATGGCGATTTCTGGATAACCGTGCCGAGTGAAACAATCTACAAATACAATATACTTCGGACTATAAAAAAACTACTAAAGCTCGATATGAAGGTGTCTTTGGTATGAGCGAAACAGAAATATGAACCCTTTTTTTCATTAGTTTAATTAGTATGGATATAATAGATAACGTTATTAGTACAGAGGCAACAAGACGCAATGTTCGTTTAATGCTGCCTATTATGATACACTGGGCTAAGACTGGTCAGAAAGAGCATACCTATGACGATTTGATTCATGCCATAGGCAAGCAAAGATTCTCTGGTATTGGTCATGCTTTAGGTGGTGTGCAAGAGGTGATTGACGAATTAAATCGCAAGACAAATCTTGCTATACCACCGCTCAATTCCCTTTGTAAGAAAGCTGAGACAAAGGTTCCGGCAGAGGGCTTTGAGTGCGTTAGATCAAAATATAATAGTTTGAAAGATAATGAGAAGCGTGATTTGGTGGAAGGACTTGATAGCAATGCAATCAATTACCCTTATTGGGATTGGGAAAACAGGGGTCAGGTTCCTGTCCTATAAGATATATAAAAAAAGCAAGCATGACATACCACCTTGCACGGAGTGACAAACGTGAAAAGAAGCAGCCAGTATGTTGACCATCCCCTCTTGGCACTCATTTCGGAGGCAAAATTAAATAAAAAGTTTGATTTTAACGAAGGAAAAGAGAAAAATATACGGAAAAATTTGGATGGTATCGGTTTTATTCGTATATTTGCAACTGCAAAAGTAAATTAAATAAGGATTTTTTTAGGCTGAAGAGGTTGTATGTGAATACCGCCTCTTCTTTTTGTATAATCATCGGATTCATCGGATCATCGGAATTTAAACGGAATTTATACGGATGTTTTGGGGGTTGCCTACGGCAAGAAATCTTTGGAGGAAATCTTGTTTAAGATGTTGCTTCGCAAGAAATATTTTAGGGAGATAGCTATCTTAAATAGATTTCTGGGCCGTTTAGGTCCTCAGATTTTACATGAAGATTTCCTCCAAGATTTCTTGCGCAAGCAACACGAAACATAACCTATAACCTATAACCTATAACCTATAACCTATAACCCATAACCTAAACGCTCCGTGTGATCTGTGGTTTTTGGGGGAGCACCAACGTATTTTCTATTTATTTTTGACGGTTTTGTATGGGAATTAGAAAAAAAGTTGTAATTTTGTCAATCGATTACACGGCAAGTGTGTTTTTTAACCATATATATTAAAATAACAAGTATGACTGAAAACCAGAAAGAAGAAATATTGAGGTCTTATTACTATACGGACGTTGAACCTACGCTTGACAGGCTCATCGAGGTGAAAGACATCGTGACAAGCTTCGAAAAAGAAGGGGCTAACAGATTGCAGTATGCGCTCAATATGAAACATATCAACGAGGAAGAGGTGGAACGATTTGCCTCTTATATTTCCAACGCTCGCATCAAGATGGAAAAGGAACTTGATCGGTTGCGCGATTTCGAAGAGCATTTTAATGAAGATTTTGCTACCGACCATAATGACTATTACAACTCGGTTGAAGGAATACTTAGGCACATTCGTAGCCACATGTCGCCTCTGAAGAATGTGTTAAGGAAATTCTGTCCCAGAAGACATCCTACAGTCCCCCAATGTGTCAGATACGGCATCCAGCAGAAGTCGGTATTTGAAGGGTCTGTGTTGGCGAAAGGTGACTATGCGAATCCTATTTTTGATATCAGTTCGTATCCACCTGCCGTGAAGGGATTGTACACGGAACTGAGAAAGTTTTTCGATGCGGAAAAAACGTGCATGCAGATATGCATAGATATTATAGAGGAGGAGAGGGAGATTCGCCAAGATCCTGAACGGTGTAAGTATCTGTTGGATATATACAGGCAAAAGTCCTACCAGCGGTTTAAGAACGTGATGATAGCATTTTCAGAAGATCTTATCAATCAATTTAAGAGTTTGACCCCCGCATATAAGAATTATCAGAACTATGAGTCGGAGGCTACTTTTGCGCAGGGCGAGTATCATAAGCACAACCATGCGGACATGGAGCACTTCTTTATTATTGAAGGTTATATGGCGTCTAACGATTTGACCACGACCGAAAAGGCTTTATGGGGCTATGATAAGAAGATCAAGAGGGTGAGGTATGTGGTCAGCCATTTTGATGATCTCCTGCCTGCTGATTTCAACCATAAGGACATGGGACTTTACGAGTATATGTTCTGCCAATGGGCTTTGCCTTCTAATATCAAGCAGGCTGTTGAGTATTTCATCCAGCATTATCATGGCAGGCATAAGGTGGTGAAATATGCTGCTGCCAATAAGCGCAGTTCGCAGTATGATAAGAATTCTGAGAAGGCGAAAAACTTCTTCATCAACATCAACAGGCTCTTTCAGGATAGCAACGACGAGGATTTGATGGGGGATGTAAGCTGAAAAAGTAGATTTGTTGGTCGTTTTTGGGGTATGAAATATGCGAGAAGTGTATCGGTCGTTTGAGATTGATACACTTTTTTTGATGGATAATGCCTCAGGGCAATATCGTTTTTGACGAAAGTAGATTGATTATCGGTAAAAAGTAGATTGAAAAGGGGAGGGCAATCTACTTTTTTCTGCTTTTCAATCTACTTTCCGTGTTTTCAATCTACTTTTTGCCTTAAACACACGGCAACAAGGGGCTTGTTGGCAGACTTTTCCCACTTTTCGGAATCTACTTTGTTTCTTGGAGAATGGGGATAAAATGGCGAATTTTGCACCGTCTTGAACAAACCAGAGACTACCCGCCAGCGTGAGTTCGAAATCACAAGACGGGGAATGACGGTACTATAACAGGATGGCATGGATTCCTCTCCGACTGCCATCGTACCAGAGGGGATTATTTCAAAACCACAATGAATTATGGTTAAGATTACAAATCCACAAAACAACAAGGAGCAGAACAACTCAAATGCTCCACAACCAATCGGTAGCGTAGTCAACGACATGCTACAAGGTGATTCACCATTTGCTTGCGCTTACCGCGAGCATACGTCGGCCTATCCCCATACGGAATTGGGGATTGACCTCAAACTGATGACGCAACAGCCAGGGAGATTGCCTTTGGGCAGGTATCTCTGCGGTACGATCACGCGTGATGCAGAGGATCATTACCTCTTCGTGGAGCATGTGGCAAAGGCGTTATGGCCGGTAAAGCGTAACCCACACGTGTTTGTGGGACGGTATATCAACGTGAATAGAAAACCAGACGGAACTATCTATCCTACGTTCAATCGCCCAGACTACAACGAGAAACTCACTTTCGCTAAGTTCTGTATGGAAGCTGCCAAAGAACTGAGACAGGTTGCCAAACTGGTAGATAGTGCAACAGGCCTCGGAGAGGGAGAGGGGATTCTAGCCAAAATATCAGTTAATATCAGTTACAGTTGTTTTTTTGAGGGTATATAAAATTTCAACCCCCTTATATAATACTTATAACTAATTAATAATCAATAATATATATAATAATATATAGGTAGGGAGCGAAATGGGTACCCCTTAAAAAATAACTGATATAACTGATATTGATATTTTTAGGCTCATCCAATTTCAATCTAAAAAGCTGTAATATAATGACTTACGACATTACAACAAAGACTGCTCCAGCCATGCCAAAACTTGGAAAAGGCTTGGATTTTGTGAAATTAGTGCTCTCGCAGGTATCTCCAGACATGCGTGAACCTATCGCTCCGACACTTTTTGATGCCGCTGCAGCACATATCAGTGCAACTGAATTTTTGTATCCAGACCTATCTTGGAAGGAACTTTGTGGCATGATAGATGCACTTTCGGCAGGTTCTGCAGGCGGAAAAGGCCAACTGCAGGGATATGTTGAAGCGATGATGCGTTTCGCGCGAAAGCATGATGAAGTGGAGTTACAGAAGCTCGTGGAATGGCAAAGAAGCATGAAGTCGAAAGGTGCCAACAAGGAGAAACCTGTGCGCCCGGATGTGGCTTTTTGGTTTCCGCCTGCCGATTCGAACATCCGTGGTTGAGTGGCGAGGCGCAACAGTTTCTGTTTGGCGAACGGAAGATGTGTGTTTCGTGTATAATAAGATAATTTTGTAAGAAATTTGATAAAATATCCTCGAATCGCAGGAAACGTATAGAAACGTATGATTGATTTTTGGGGATGTTGTATCTTTGCTGTCAGAAACAAAAAGGCTGGCAGAAGCCGAATGCATCTCGGAGGCGCCCCGAATGTAGCAGGTGACAACAGCCAAGTAAGTAACTTTAATGATCTAATACCATGAGTAACACAAAAAACAAAGAAACGCTCAAGACTGTACTCCAGTTTATCGTAAGCGTGATCACAGCACTCCTCGCCACACTCGGCGTTCAGAGTTGCGTCGGCATCTGACAACCACATGCGCAACTGAGGGAATTGATTGAAGTTAAAGAAGTGATCACTTCCTACGGTCGTTCGGGAAGTTAAGAGACAATAGCCTTTTGCCGTAAGACGTAGGACATTAGTCCCTTAACTTCTCTCTAACTTCCCTTAACTTCCCCACATGCGAAAGTTCAGTTATTAACCTTAAAAAAACACAATTATTATGGCTACAATTCAAGCAATCGACATCATCAAGGGTATCAGTGGTAAGTATGGTAACAAGTCTAACGACTACTTCGCCACTAACAAGTCCAGTAACAAAATCCATCTCGCCAAACTCGCCAACCCATACAAGGGTCCTGCTACCGAGAAGCAGAAGCTGCAGCGCGAGAAGTTCGCCAAGCAGCAGGCTGCCAGCAGCGCATGGCTTAAGGCTAACCGCCCGAACGAGAAGAACGGCATCAAGGGTACTCCTATCTACCAGTATGCCCTGAAGCTGAAGTGTACCTTCGCCTTCTCTAACGTCAACCAGGTGTTGTTTAAGTACATGGACAAGGAGTTTAACATCAAGTTGCCTGACTCCATCGATGCACCTCAGGTGGACGGCGAGGATACCGGTTCTACTACCAATCCTGGCAGCGGTGACCAGGGTACTGAGCAGAAGCCCGGTGGAAGCGACCAGGGTACAGAACAGCCTGGTGGCGGAGGTCTGGAGGGTTAGTCTTCCGTTTTCTTCTTAACCATCATTCCTTCATCGTCACAGCGCTCCTTGTTGTCAAGGGGCGCTGTATTCTTTATCCACGGAGGACACGGATGACACAGATTTTATTTGGCCGTGTGTCCGTGGATAATTTCCGTGTGACATTAAACTTTACTTACTTTAGAGTTTGCAGAATATGGTCTAACTCATCGAGTTCTTCTTCTTTCGTTGCCCAACTCGTTACGAAACGGCAGATGATTTCGGTATCGCTCTTTCTTTCCCATATCTCGAAGGCTACTTTCTTGGAAAGGGCATCGTAGAGGGTAGGTGAGAGGATGACAAACTGCTGATTGGTGGGGGAATCGTAGGCTATGGCGATGCCATGCTTCTGGAAAATGCTGCGGAGGCGGGTTGCCATGGTCATGGCGTGGCGCGATACCTTGAAATAGAGTTGGTCGGTAAACAGCGTGTCAAACTGGATGCCTAACATTCTGCCTTTGGCAAGTAAGGCGCCGTGGCGCTTTACATTAGTGAAGAAGTATTTCGGTGCCTTCATTCCTGAGAAAACGACAGCTTCGCCCATCATGGCGCCCACTTTTGTTCCGCCGATATAGAAGACATCACAATGGCAGGCAAGGAATGGCAAGTCGTAGTCGCAGGCTTCTGATACCAGACCATATCCCAGTCGTGCTCCATCGATGAAGAGACGGAGGTCGTATTTCTGACAGGTTGCATAGATCGCAGTCAGTTCTTCCTTGGTATATACCATTCCAAACTCTGTTGGCATCGAGATATAAACCATGCCAGGCTGTACCATGTGAGGATGCGTTTCGTCTGCAAGAAATGTATCCATATAGGCTGACAGGGTATTGGCAGACATCTTACTATTCTCTCCTGGTAGCGTAATGACCTTATGGCCAAAGGCTTCTACTGCCCCCGACTCGTGTACCTCAATATGGGCTGTATCTACCCCTATCACTCCTTCGCATCCCATGAGGACGGAATCGATGACGGTGGTATTGGTCTGTGTACCGCCTACAAGAAAGAACACATCGGCATTCTTATTGTCAATGGCTTTACGTATCTTCTCTTTTGCTGCTGCTGAGTATGGATCAAAACCATATCCAGAGGTTTTCTCTTTGTTGGTAGTGCCTAAAGCGTCCAGTATCTCTGGCAACATACCATTGTTGTAATCACTTTCGAATGAAATCATAGTTTTTTATCTTTTTGCGTTTTACTATATTAATATTTTTTTATGTCGCACGGATTGCACGGAAAGATTTTTTGGGGGTTGCTTCGCAAGATGTTTTGGAGTAGCGAAGACAGAGTGAGAGCGCGCTTTCACTATGCTGAGTCACGACAAAACAAACCATAGGTAAATCTTTGGAGGAAATCTTTAATGAAATATGGCCTTTGGCCAGAAATAATAATCTTTAACTAGAATCTCTAAACCATAACCCATAACCCATAACCTGTAACCTATAACCTAAACGCTCTGTGTGTTCCGTGGATAATTTCGGTGCGACTTTATTCACTCATGATGGTAGGGTTCTCCCTTGATGATGGTACATGCACGATAAATCTGTTCGGTGAAGGTCATGCGTATCATCTGATGAGAGAAGGTCATCATCGACAGGCTGATCTGATGGTTGGCTCGCTGATAGACAGCGGGGGAGAAACCATAAGGGCCTCCGATGATGAAGACCAAGCGACGCGCTGTGGCACGCTTTTGTTCCAGCCATGCTGCAAATTCGATACTTCGCATCTGCTTGCCGTGTTCATCAAGCAAGACAACGGTGTCTGACGGTTGTAGCTGGCGGAGGATGAGTTCGCCTTCGGCCTGTTTCTGCTGCGCCTCACTCAACCCTTTCGTGTTTTTCAGTTCGGGGATGGTTACTATCTCAAAGGGCATGTAGTGGCCGATGCGTCCCACATAATCGTCTATAATGGTAACAAAATGCTTGTTGACGGTTTTGCCTACTTGCAGGAGTACAGTCTTCATGTGGTTCTATGATTTTCGGGGGTATATTATCTTGATGAATGGAAACCTTCAAGATTCGCATAGCGATGGTTCATCATTCTGCGATAGATGGCCTTCATCCATATTGGCATGGCGAGCGTGAAAGCCAGTCCGATGAGGGTGAGAATGGTGTATGCTGTGACATCTCCGAATAATGCGCTCAACAGGCTGACCAGAATGATGGGCACGAAGAACACGATGAGTTCTATGAATATCTGGAGCTTGTTTTCCATCTGATTGCGTCCTGTGATCTTCTCATTCAGCGGAAGTGTCTGTCTGTTCCATATTGCCATGTGAAACAGCAAGCAGTATTCCGGACCGATAGTGATGAAGATGTATGCCAATATCATCATCAAAGAGAATTTCCCTGAGATGATGGCAGGAAGCAGCAACAGAAACGGGATGAGAACGATGGCGCTATAGAAATAGTATTTCGCGCGTAAAAGTGTGAGGATGTTCTCCCGATAGACCATGAGCAGGTCGATATAGTTTCCTTCCGGTCCCATGACCTTGATGAGGTTTACTGCTCCGAAGAACACAAAGCAATACAGGCACCAGATGTTGAGCATAGTAGGTGAATCGTATATATCGGTATAGGCGATAAGCAGCGACAGCATGACGATGATGCAAATGCCCTGGATGAAACGTCCGCGAATGGCTTTATTGCGCATGGTGCTCTTAATCTCCAGTTTGAGATATTCTCCCATCTGTCCAAAGCGGTTGAGCAGGTTGAATTCTGACACGTGCTTGAGTTTGGTCTTCTCTTGTTTGGATATCTCATCATAGATAAAGTGCATCTGCAACCATCTGTTGAGTGAGAACAGCAAAACAAGCAATCCTGCCCACAACAATACCGACATCCAGGAAAATCCGTAGTCGCAGAGGAAGTCCATGATATGATCCACAGATTTATCTATCTCTTTGTCGCTCATCAGCAGGAAGGGGAGTATGCAACAGCCATAGAACAGGGCGGGTAATATCCAGTAGTACACCTTCTGATTGACGAGTGTACGTACCAGCAGATACCATTGGCTGTTGACCACCACCATCATCAGCAGCAACAGCGTCATGCCGACAGCGGCTATGAATGGTGTTCCTCCGCATATATTAATAAAGAAATAGGGGATGAAAAGTGTGAGATAGATAAGGGTGCTGCTGGAAAACAGCTGGTCAATAAGAAAACAGTCGATGGCACGGTAGCGACTGAAGGGCATGAGCAGGTAGGGCTTGACGAGCATGAGTGGTGTCTGCTGTGCCAGAAAGCGCGAACCGAAATCCAGTATTAAGAAAAGGGGCATGAGCAACAGGATGATCGCCGGCTCATGACTTTTTGCCGAAGCCCATCCGAGAAATGTTCCCATTCCTATCATATAGATTGCCATGAAACCCAAAAAGATATATCCGAAGAGTTTGCCATATTGGTTTGCTTCGAACATGACACTACGCTTCGCGCTTAACTTATTGTTTCTGCGTAGCAGCAGATAGAGTTTGAAAAAGGATATCATCGTAAATCTATAATTTCGGCATTAGGACAAACTTTCTTGTTGAAGCGAAACAGTCCATCGGAGAGGTTGGCACGCTTGAAACCGCTGATATTTACCGTGGTCCATTTTCTGTTTTGCATCATGCGCACCTGTGAGGGTACGTAGCTTTGGCGCGAGATGGTGACAATCATTTCTCGGATGGCATTACGTTGCGATTTCATGGTAACGATATAATGCTGTCCCTTGGTCTGCAGGGAGAGGGTGTAGCCCCGGCGATAGAGATAGATAAAGCCATAGGGGTTGATGGCTTGCAGTTCGCTGGCGGTAGGGGTGTTGATGTTTACCTCGTCGTTTTGAGGAACATAGGTCCATTGGGTCTTGCCGTCAAACCATACGATTCCTGCCGATGTCTTGGCATAAAACTTACGACCTTTTACCGAGATGGTACCGCTGGCACCGGTGTTCTGCGCTCCACGGATGGTAAAAGCGGCTGTTACGCCTCCTTTGTTAGACAATACCTGGGCAGTCTTGTCGAGAACACTCTTGGCGCTCTGTGCTGCCGCAGTAGTAAAGACGGTTGCCAAAAGGCCTATAATCCATAATCTGATTTTCATCATGATGATCTGTTTTTAGATATACTGTTTATGTTGTGATATGCGATTGGAGATTTGAATATCAATGGCGCAACTGGTTTAAAATGTTTTCCAGACTTACCTCATCCTGAATGAGCACCTCGCGTGGCTTACTGCCCTGGGCAGCACCGACCACTCCTGCACGTTCGAGCTGATCCATCAGTCTGCCTGCACGGTTGTAGCCAATGGCAAATTTACGCTGGATAAGACTGGTGCTTCCGCTTTGATTCATGACAATGAGTCGTGCAGCGTCCTCAAACATCGGGTCGAGGTGTGACATATCGACATCAGCTGCTTCACCAAGGTCACCGTCGGCAGTATCAGGCTCAGGCAGTTCGAAGGCCGACGTATAGCCCTGTTGCTGCGAGATGAAAGTGTTGATGCGCTCCACTTCCGGAGTATCAACAAAAGCACATTGTACGCGCACAGGTTCTCCGCCGTTGAGGTAAAGGAGGTCGCCTCGTCCTATGAGCTGTTGGGCTCCCGGACGATCGAGAATGGTGCGTGAGTCAATCATGGCACCGACACGGAATGCTATGCGGCTTGGGAAGTTGGCCTTGATGGTACCGGTGATGATATTCGTAGTAGGACGCTGGGTGGCGATAATCATGTGGATACCCACGGCACGTGCCAACTGAGCGATACGTGCGATGGGGAGTTCCACCTCCTTGCCTGCTGTCATGATGAGGTCGCCAAACTCGTCGATAACGACCACGACATAGGGCAGAAAGCGATGGCCGTTCTCTGGGTTCAACTGGCGACTGATGAATTTCTTATTATATTCCTTGATATTACGTGCCTGTGCTATTTTCAACAGGTCGTAACGGGTATCCATCTCTTTACACAGCGAGTTGAGCGTACGTACCACCTTGGTAACATCGGTAATGATGGGGTCGGCATTATCATCGGGAACCTTGGCAAGGAAGTGTTTCTCGATAGATGAATAGACGCTAAATTCCACCTTTTTCGGGTCAACAAGTACAATCTTTAATTCCGACGGGTGCTTCTTGTAGAGCAACGAGGTGATGATGGCATTAAGACCTACAGACTTACCTTGTCCTGTTGCACCAGCCACCAGAAGGTGAGGCGCCTTTGCCAGGTCGAACATAAAGACCTCGTTGGTGATAGTCTTACCCAACGCACAAGGCAGTTCCATGGTTGTTTCCTGGAACTTCTTGGAATTGAGAATAGACTCCATCGACACGATATTGGGTTTGGCATTAGGAACCTCAATACCGATGGTGCCCTTGCCAGGAATCGGTGCGATGATACGAATGCCGAGTGCTGACAAAGACAATGCAATATCATCTTCCAGATTGCGGATGCGCGAGATGCGCACACCAGGCGCAGGCGTAATTTCATAGAGGGTGATGGTAGGACCAACGGTAGCTTTGATGCTGCTAATCTCCACTCCGAAATTGCGGAGCACATCGACGATGCGTTTTTTATTGGCATTCTGTTCCACCATGTCAATATATGGTTTGCCGTCATCGTCGTATTTCTTCAACAGGTCGAGCGTGGGGTAGTGGTAGTTTTCCAAATCGAGCTTGGGGTCATAAGGCGTAGAAAGACTGCCATTCTCACCTGCCAAATTCTTACCTGTGGCTTTTTCCTCTTTTTCGCCAGTATCAACGGTCATTTCCACGGCACTATCGTCAGCAACAGGTTCTGTTGACAAGCCTTTATTGCCTGGTGTTTCAGACCGTTGTAACGTGGGAATAGGTTCCGTCTGTGGGTCGTCCACTTGGTCGAACTCCACAATCTGTGCATCGGGATCGTCAAACACTTCAGGGTCTTCCACCGTCTCCAAGGTAGATGTGTCCGCCTCCGGCTCACCTTTACCCACTTGAATCTCCATATGGATCTTCTTGGCATAGCGTAAAGGATTGAAAATCTTGCGGATAATAATAATGGTTTCGGCACTCAGATACGTCAGAAACGCAATAGCCAGGATGATGAGCAATAGCGTTAAGCCCGGTGTGCCAACCAGTCCTTCTACCACATCGCAAGCAGTCTGTCCGTAATCGCCTCCGGGATTGTAGTGCATATCGACGAACAGCGGCGATAGGAATTTAGCCAACGTGAGTGATGACCATAGCATGATGAGGGTCAGACACATGAACCATTTCAACAAGTTGACTTTATAGGTCAGCAACATGCGGATGCCCGCAAGGAGGAGAAAAAACGGAATGAGGAAGGCAGGGAGACCAAAACATTTCTTGATAAAGAACCAAGAAACCTTCGCGCCCAACGAACCGCAACTGTTGGTAAACTCACCATTGAGATTGAGAATCTCACCGGCACGTGGATTCTCCAATATGCTCTGGTCGGCAGCTCCCGTGCCGAAATAGGAAATGAAAGCGAAGGCCATAAATCCTGCAATGGCAATCAATAACAAGCCTAAAAAGGGGAGAATGCGATCGCTAAAGTGTATTTTATCGAGGCCAAAAGTCTCTCTTACTGATGGTGTCTTGGGTTCTTTCTTTTTTCTTGCCATAATATATGATGGTGGTATGTTTTAATGATTTAATATGCAAAAGTAATGGAAAATTGTCAGAAATCAACATTTTATCGTGTTTTTTTTGTATTTTTGCACACCGAAAACAAATGATAGATGAAAAAGACCATTTATAGTAAATACGACAAGAAGTTGATACCCAGCCTGCCACGTGTACTTTTCGAGGGAAAAATCGAGGTTGTAGTCAGCGAAACCGAGGCAGAAAAAGCGGTCGATTACCTGCTCAGCCAACCCATTATCGGACTGGACACAGAGACAAGACCCTCATTTAAGAAAGGACATACCTATACGGTATCGCTACTTCAAGTGGCAAGCCACGATATCTGCTTTCTCTTGCGTCTCAACTACCTCAAATTTTCTCCATCCATCAAGCGTTTGCTGGAAGATACTACAGTACCCAAGATAGGGTTGTCGCTCCACGACGACGTGAAGATGCTCCATAAGATTGGCGATTTTGAACCAGGACATTTCATCGACCTTCAGGATAGAGTCAAAGAAGTCGGCGTGGAAGACATGAGTCTGCAGAAGATCTATGCCAACTTCTTCGGCATGCGCATCAGCAAACGAGAAAGACTCACCAACTGGGAGGCTGACATCCTGACGGAAAAACAAAAACGCTACGCAGCAACAGATGCTTGGTCGTGCATCCTGCTCTATGAAGAACTCATCAGACTGGAGCAGACCGGCGATTATGAACTCATAAAAACAGACGACGAACATGTATCCACAGATCATACTGAAGAAAGGTAAGGAGGAGAGTCTGAAAAGATTCCACCCCTGGGTGTTTTCGGGAGCTATACAGGCTATCGAAGAAGGAATAGAGGAGGGCGATACCGTTTGCCTCGTAAATAGAAATGGCGACTTCATTGCCGTGGGCCACTACCAAGAGGGGTCTATCGCCGTTCGTGTGCTCACCTTCGAGGATCGGGAAATTGACGACGATTTCTGGCATTCACGAATCTCATCTGCGCTGAAAATGCGTCAATCCATCGGCATTGCCGACTCGCCATCCAACAATACCTACCGACTGGTACACGGAGAGGGCGACAATCTGCCCGGACTTATTATAGATGTGTATGGCGATACTGCCGTGATGCAAGCCCATTCCATCGGCATGCACAAGGTCAGAAAGGAGATTGCCAAGGCACTCGTCGATGTGATGGAATCGCGCATTTCCAATGTGTATTACAAGAGTGAAACAACCTTGCCGTTTATGGACGCAACAGACATGAACGGATTCATTTACGGAGGAAGCGACAATAACGTGGCGTTGGAAAACGGACTCAAATTCCGAGTTGACTGGCTGAAAGGACAGAAAACCGGATTCTTTGTGGATCAACGCGAAAACAGATCACTCCTGGAGAAATATGCAGCAGGGAAGCGTGTGCTCAATATGTTCTGCTACACCGGCGGATTCTCTTTCTATGCGATGCGCGGAGGTGCACAACTGGTACACTCTGTTGACAGTTCGGCAAAAGCCATCGACCTGACCAGAGAGAACGTATCGCTCAATTTCCCTGGCGACCAGCGCCATGAGGCCTTTTGTGAAGATGCCTTCAAATACCTGGAGAAAGCAGGCGACAACTATAATCTGATTATCCTCGACCCGCCAGCCTTTGCGAAGCACAGAGGGGCGCTGCATAATGCGCTGAAGGGCTACACCCGTCTGAATCAGAAAGCATTTGAAAAAATAGAAAGGGGAGGTATCCTCTTTACCTTCTCTTGTTCACAGGTGGTTACGAAAGACCATTTCAGAAATGCTGTGTTTACTGCTGCTGCATTAGCAAAAAGAAATGTGAGAATACTCCATCAGCTCCATCAGCCTGCCGATCATCCTATCAATATTTATCATCCGGAAGGAGAGTACCTCAAAGGACTCGTCCTTTACGTGGAATAAAATAACATGCAATAACAGGAGGACATCGAATGGTGGAGAAAGTCAAGGCCTTCATGAGTCAGCATCAGCTGCTTGACGACAGGGAAATGTATCTTGTTGCGTTAAGCGGTGGGGCTGATAGTGTGGCATTGCTACTCGTTCTTCACGAGATGAAGATCAAGGTCCATGCCGTCCATTGCAATTTCCACCTGAGAGGGGAAGAATCGGATAGGGACGAAGCGTTCTGCGAATCCCTTTGCCACAAGCTCGACATTCCCTTTCATCGCATCCATTTTGATACGCAGACCTACGCAGAACTGCATCACATGAGTATCGAACTGGCTGCGCGTGAGTTGCGATACGGCTATTTTGAACAGCTCAGAATGGATATCGGCGCGAAGGGGGTGTGCGTGGCTCATCATCGTGACGATTCGGTAGAAACCATTCTCATGAATCTGGCAAGAGGTACGGGCATACATGGCCTTACAGGTATCAGTCCACGACAAGGGAATGTGTTAAGACCCCTGTTGGGAGTGACAAGGGCAGAGATTGAACAGTTTTTGGCAGACCGTCAGCAGCCCTTTGTTACCGATTCCACCAATCTTGAGGATGACGCTACGCGCAATAAGGTGAGACATCATATCGTACCCCTGTTGAAGCAAATCAATCCGAAGGCTGCCGAAAACATTCTCCTCATGGCAGAAAGAATGGCAGGAGCAGAACAGGTGATGGAAAGACTGTTGAAGCCCTTGAGAAACCGGACGGAATATACCAAACAGGAAATTCTGGAGGATGTGGGAAATGACTACCTGTTGTATGAACTCTTGCGGGATAAAGGCTTTAATGCCCGACAATGTACGCAAATTTTCAATAGCATGATGGCGGATGGTACCGGTCGTGCTTTCATGTCGAAAGACTATGACTTGGTCATCGACCGAGATCGGATTGTTATGGAAAAGCAAAAGCCTGCTTTTCGGCAGATCACAATTCCAGAACCAGGAGTCTATGTCATGCAGCATAACGAAAAACTCCGAGTCGGGATGGCAGATAAACCCCGTGACTTCAAGGTTTCCAAAGCGTCACACAAGATTACCGTAGATGCCGACAAGATACGCTTTCCTCTTGTCGTCAGACTGGTACAACAAGGAGATGTGATGATTCCTTTTGGCATGAAGGGACATAAGTTGTTGAGTGATCTGATGACCGACTGCAAGATGACACTTTTGGACAAGCGCCGCCAGCGTGTGGTAGTGGATGCTTCGGGTGTCGTGGTTTGGCTCATGGGAAAACGTTGTGACAATCGTGTGGCTGTTGATGATACTACCCAACGGATACTCACCATTGAGATTGATTTGGAAGCATAACCTCCCATAGAAATCGCTATCAGAAAATCAAAAGAGATCATACAAATATTCAATTCATCAATCATTTCATTATGGACAAACTACCGAAAGACCCCGCAATTCTAGTATCAAGCATCAACATGTTTCTGCGTGATGAAGAGTTTGACTCTTTGGAAGCCCTTTGCTATTGTTACAATCAAGAGCCACAGGCGTTGAAAGACTATCTCTACGCCCATGGATTCGTCTATTCTGAGGAACAACATCAGTTTCGGCCCAAAGGCTTTGAAACCAATACCGACCTTTGACCGCTCTAACGAATACTATGACGATGAATATTCCTCATGATGCTATAGAAACAGCCTACAGCTTCTTTCACCAAAAGCAACGAATCTATCAATTTTCTACCCTGTCGTGGCAGAAAGACGATATTGAAATGGCTATTTCTGATTATGTAGAATCGATGAATGAAGATCTTTATGCCACCTTGGCAAAAGGTAAACCCGACTTCTTGCGCGACCATAGGCGTTTTGCCGAAGAACTCCTGGATGCGGTAGAACAGTTGGAACAACTGCTTTAACCGCTTGAAAAAGAATACGGAAAGAGACACGTTAACAATATAGGATGGTAATCCATCAATCGCCCTGATGAAGATTATTCATGTGGATATGGATCAGTTTTTTGCTGCTGTAGAACAGCAAGACAATCCAAAACTAAAAGGCAAACCTATTGCAGTAGGACATGATGCCGAACGTGGTGTGGTGTCAACAGCAAGCTACGAAGCCAGACGCTTTGGAGTACATTCGGCACAGTCTATTCAGTTGGCCAAACGGCTATGTCCAGAACTCATCATCGTAGAGCCCCATTTCCAACGATACAAAGAAGTATCGGCACATTTGCACGAGATATTCCACGAATATACCGACCTCATAGAACCCATATCCCTCGACGAAGCCTTTCTCGATGTAACAGAAAACAAGAAAGGCATTGAACTGGCGGTGGATATTGCAAAAGAAATCAAACAGCGCATCTATCAGACAACGGGACTTACCGCATCTGCAGGTGTGAGCTACTGTAAGTTTATAGCGAAGATAGCCTCTGACTGGCGCAAGCCCGACGGTCTGACGGTCATTCATCCCGACAGGGCATTAGACTTTATTTCCCGACTCAAAGTGGATAGGATATGGGGCGTGGGGCCAAAGACTGCAGAAAAAATGCACCACATGGGTATCTTCACCGGATTAGATCTGCGCAACACGCCCCTTAACCAACTCACGGAAGAATTTGGCAAGATGGGACAGGTGTTTTACGAATTCTCACGAGGCATAGACTCACGTCCCGTGATCAGCGAATGGGAGCGTAAGAGTGTGAGTTGTGAACAAACCTTTGACAATAACATCAGTGACAATTCCGCCGTTACCATTCAACTCTACCACATGGTACTGAATTTGGTTGGGCGGATAGAGAAAAACAATTTTGAGGGGCGTACGCTAACGCTGAAGGTCAAGTTTCAGGACTTTCAGCAAATCACCCGCAGCATTACCGTTGACCGTGTTCTCCGTTGCAAAGACGATATCCTTCCTTTAGCCAAACAGTTGATCCGTCAGGTTGAGTTTCATTCACATCCCATCCGACTGTTGGGCTTGGGTGTCTCTAACCATAAGCGTGTTAACCCGTCAGAGCCTGCTAAATATATAGAACTGGAACTGGAGTTTGAACCCTGGCCAGACGAATGACTCACAGAGTTACTTCATGGTATTATTGCGAAGAAACTCCTGATACTGCAGACCATAGCCATTGAAAACATTGATGTCAACAGGACCGTGGATGCCTGCAACACGGCCTTCAGGACTGAGTTGCCAGAATACCAGATGTACGTCAGGCTTGTACTCGCCATAACGGGCAATCCATACCTGATAACGCTGCTTGATATCAGGAGCCTTGGACAGATAGCGGTTGACGAACATCTGGCTGACGTAGAGTATGGGGCGGTGTCCTGTGGAACGCTCAACAATATTGCACCAGGTACGAATATGCTTGAATAACGGTTCTGCACCACCAATAGCGGCAATCTGAGCATGAGAGGGTTCGACATCGAGAACAGGCGGAAAGTCGCCTCGGCGAAATTGTGCATATCGCAGAAAATGGCGTGCTTGTCTTTCTGCTGAGGTTTTGAGTGACATGAAATGGTATGCTCCTACACGTATGCCCTGACGTCGTGCCTGTTGACAGTCAGCAGCATAATAGCGATTGCGGATGGAAATGCCTTCAGTAGCTTTGATATAAACAAAGGAAATGGGGAAATCAGGACGCCCCATGACATGTTTATTGTGTTTCGAACCGAGTGAAGTGATGCGAACTTGACGCCAGTTGATTGTAAACCGTTTACGTCCTTTCTCATGCTGGTGGCGAGAGATGTCGATGCCATAGATGCGTTCTGAGGTGTATTTGATTTTTTCCCCAAGGAATCTTCCCTTTTGCCATTCGCCAGCTTTTATGCCATGCGAAGAGGATTCAAATCCCCATCCTTCGGGACGGTCATTCACCCACATGCCGGTGTAACTGCTTCCATCTTTTCGTACGATACTTCCTTGTCCGGAAGCCAGTCCCAAAGTGTCCATCTGTCCATCATAACAGCCTTCGTCATCGTAACGTCGTGCTACCACGATGGTATCGTTATCCCACAGACCACAAACAATACGTCCCTGAGGATCCCGCCAGACAGCAGGACCGTTGAGCAGACCGAAATGGAATCTTCCTGCCTTCCAATAGCCACCATTGATGCGTACCGCTATCAAGGGGCGCTTTGTTTCAGGAATATAGCGTCTGCCTATGATACGACGTGTGGAATCAGTCTGCAGCAGACTCTTCAGTCGAATTTGTTCTTGTTGCAGTTGGTTGTCGTGTTGTGCTATCAAATCAAATCCCTCGTCGGTCACATTATGTACAGCAAAATAATCGTCCATAGCCTCTCTCTCTTTCCGAATCTGATCAAGCCTATGGTGAAGTGAGTCATCAGATGGTCTGCCGGCCATGATAATTTCCCATTTAGGCCCAATACCCATATTGCGGTTATTCAACCAATCGCGGTAATACCGCCAACCAATAGCAATAGCTGTTCCTACTACCAGTAGGCAGACGACAAGATCTATCCGACGTTTAGTACTCATTTTTAAACCTCCTGAACAATAATCTTTTGACTATTCTTTGTTAGAATCTTCTTTAGACTTCAGATCCAGCCAGTAGTCGATGATTTGGCGGGCAATGGAGAGCTTCTCTGGAATTTGTGGTAAGTGGTGACGATTGAACCACGCGCCACGTGAGAGTTCTGATCGCTGCAGATGAATGTCTCCGTTGTCATATTCTGCAAGAAACCCAACCATCAGTCCGCAAGGGTAGGGCCAAGGCTGTGAACCGTAATAGTGCAGGTTTTTGATGGTCAGTCCGGTCTCTTCCATGACCTCACGGCAAACAGCCTCTTCGAGCGTCTCACCGGTTTCCACGAATCCTGCTACAAGACCGTAGAAATCGCCACGGAAATTCTTGGCATGAACCAAAAGCACCTCATCGCCTCGGCTGACGAGTACGATGACAGCAGTAGCCAGTTGTGGCCACACCTCCTTACCACATTGTGTGCAGCGCTTGGAGATGTCTGTATGGAATTTCATAGGAGCGCCACAAACTCCACAGAATTTGGTATTACTATCCCAATAAAGCAGTTCGTGGCATTTTCCAGCGAGAAGATAGTCGTGACTTGAAAGGTGATAGTAACTCTGTCGAAGTCCACACATTTTATAGCGTGGATTGTCAGTCAGAGGTTGGTCGATACGGTAGGCTTTCGCACCAGCAACATGGAGAATGTTGGTCCAAGGCTTGAGTTCGACAGGAGGTTCGGTAGGAATGCGTAATACATCACCGTCTTTCTCCAAGACAAGGTCTGATTGACAAAATACGAAATATTGTTCCATGGCTTAATCCTCCTTGAAAATAAGACGACGGTCACGTTCGATAGCCGGTTTTGTCCATTCCTCCGGTACGAATCGCCAGTTGTTGAGTGGGAGAGCTTCTACCGTTCCCTGTTTTTCTATCATTTGTGTGAGATAATAGCGTTGGTCGTGCTTGCTCATATAAATTATACGCGAAGGAATATCCTTCTTGGCAATCCCTGCACCACGGGTAAGCAGTTCGCCTCCACCGTTGCCACGATAACTGTTAAAACCCATGAGGGCAAGCAATGTGAAAACTCTTATCATGTGTGAATTGTGGATAGATTGTGATTATAATAGAAAATCGTTATCTCTATTTCCCTTGATTGATAAGAAACTGTTCTGCGCGTTCAAGGTCGGCAGGGGTGTCAATACCAACGGTTTCAACATCAGTCAATCCGACACGAATGCGGTAGCCGTTTTCCAACCATCTTAACTGTTCGAGACTCTCTGCCTGTTCGAGGGGGGACTGAGGAAGTTGGGTGACTTCTCTGAGCACTTCGCGACGATAGGCATAAAGTCCAAGATGTTTGAGATATGGATAGTGGTTGAGCCACGATTTAGGTTCCTGTCCACGTACGAACGGAATGACAGAACGGCTAAAATACAAGGCGAAGCCCTGTTTGTCGCAAACAATCTTCGGAGAGTTAGGATTTTCCGTAGCTTCCATGGAGTCAAAGCGTTTTCCAAGTGTACCAATTTGCGTTTCCTCACAATCGAAAAGCGACTGTAAGGTTTTGAGCTGTGAAGCATCAACAAACGGTTCGTCGCCCTGAATGTTAATCACGACATCAGCATCTGTGCCTATCTTTTCTGCAGCTTCTTCAATACGGTCGGTACCACTTTTATGGTCAGCTCTTGTCATGATGGCGTGTCCGCCAAAACTTTCTACCACACGAGCGATGCGTTCGTCGTCGGTAGCTACATAAGCCTCGTCGAGCGCCTGTGCTGCCTTTTCATATACATGTTGTATGACTGGGCGTCCACCCAAAAGAGCCAACGGTTTGCCCGGAAACCTTGTAGATGCATATCGGGCTGGGATGATAGCGATGAATTTCATTTTTCTATAGGATTTTTTATTTGTTTTCATTGCAAAGGTACAAAAATATCCTTATGGTGCGTTAATATACGCTAACAAAAATGATAAATACCGATTTTTTTTCATACCTTTGTTCCGATTTATTGCTATTAAAATAGAATCAATGATTATTAGACTGAGATATTTCCTTACGATAACATTAGCGACGGCAGCATTGACACTACCGGCGCAGAAGATAAAAGTCGGTGCGTGTACAACGGCCGATGGTGGCGAATACCAAGGTGAGATGGTTGGCGGAAAGCCAGACGGACGTGGTCGGGCAACCTATAAAAACGGGGACTGGTATGAAGGTCTATACTCCAAAGGCAAACGTCAGGGAAAGGGTACTTATACTTTTTCCGATGGTGAAAAATATGAGGGAGAATGGTTCCAAGATCACCAGCATGGCGTTGGAACGTTCTATTTCCAAAACAATAATAAGTATGTAGGACTCTGGTATATTGACGAACAACAGGGTCATGGTAAGATGTACTACTATAATGGTGACGTCTATGATGGCATGTGGAAACAGGACAAACGCGAAGGAAAAGGTCGTTATACGTTCAAAGACGGCACTTGGTATGAAGGTCTGTGGAAAGACGACATGAAATCAGGAAAAGGTGTTTATCATTGGCCAGACGGCTCGTCTTATGACGGCATGTACGCAAATAATTTACGTGATGGCAAAGGAGTGTTCAGATACTCCAATGGTGACGTTTATGTAGGACAATGGAAAGAAGACACCCCACACGGAAAAGGTATTTATAAATTTCAGAGTGGCGACGTCTATGAAGGTGACTATGTACAGGGCGAACGTACCGGTATGGGCGTCTTCAAATTTGCCAATGGCGACAAATACACAGGAGCCTTTGTGGATGGCGACAAACAAGGCCAGGGCATACTTGTGTGGAAAAACGGGAACGTCTATCAAGGTGAATGGAAAGCCGACAAACCTAATGGATACGGAAAACTGACGATGAAGAACGGCGATGTCTTTGAAGGACAGTTCAAAAACGGAACCATACACGGACAAGGTGTAGCACGTTTTGCAGACGGGTCAAAATTCAAAGGACAGTTTATCAACGGACGAAGAAACGGACCTGCCGTAGAAGAGGATAAAAACGGCAAACGCTTTGAGGGATCCTATGTAGATGACAGACGTGACGGACGTTTTGTAGAAAAGGACGCCAACGGTAATGTTACAGCACAAGGTAACTATACAAGAGGACATCGTGAGGAAGACAAAACAAAATAAGCAACCCTTAAATAAATCAATAGAATTATGATTATCGACGAACTAAAACATCTGAAAGACTATGAGTCGTTGAACCCCTTGTTTTCAAAAGTTGTGGAGTTTATCAACCAGCACGACCTCAACACACTTGAGGAAGGCAAACATGAGATAGTGGGTAAAGACCTCTTTGTCAACATCCAGACAGCCAAAGGAAAGACACCCGACGAGGCTGTTATCGAAACCCACAATAAGATGATCGACATACAGATACCGCTCTCTGCTGCTGAAACATACGGATATACTCCCCGTGAAGCACTTCCGGAGGCTGCATATAACGAAGAGAAAGACATTACCAAAATACCCGGACTTGCTGCCGAGAGTTATGTGACAGCTCAGCCCGGATGTTTTGCCATCTTCTTCCCACAGGATGGTCATGCCCCGTGTATTGCAGGTGTAGATGAAATAAAGAAAGCCATTTTTAAAGTTAAAGCCTAATATCATCATGACAACAAATAAAACTACAAAATCCAAAGCCGGAGCAAAGACTGCGGCAAAGAGAACGACACGTAAAAGTGTGAAACAGGAAAACAAGCATATTGGTCTGGTAAAAAATGACTCTTGGCTTGAACCCTACGAGGATGCCATTCGTGGAAGACATGAGCATGCCCTATGGAAAATCGCCCAGTTGACGAGAAACGGGAAAAAGACTCTTTCTGATTTTGCATCAGGACACCTCTATTTCGGACTTCATAAGCTTGCAAAAGGCTGGGTGTTCCGTGAATGGGCACCTAATGCAACAGAAATATACCTCATCGGAGATTTCAACAACTGGCAGGAATCACCCAAATATAAATGCAAACGTATAGAAGGTACAGGAAACTGGGAACTCAAACTCTCGGAAAAGGCCATTAAACATGGAGACCTTTATAAAATGAAAGTTAAATGGAATGGTGGAGAGGGTGAACGCATACCAGCATGGTGTCAACGTGTGGTACAAGACGAACAGACCAAGATTTTCTCAGCACAGGTGTGGAACCCTGAACATCCTTATGTCTTTAAGAAAAAGACCTTTAAGCCTGACATTTCACCATTGCTTATCTATGAATGCCACATTGGAATGGGACAAGATGCCGAAAAGGTTGGCTCTTATCGTGAATTTCAGGAAAACGTATTGCCACGTGTTAAGAAAGATGGATATAATGCCATTCAGGTTATGGCCATCCAGGAACATCCCTACTATGGATCCTTTGGATACCATGTATCATCATTCTTTGCACCTTCAAGTCGTTTCGGAACTCCTGACGAATTAAAGGAAATGATTGATACTGCCCATAAAATGGGTATTGCGGTCATCATAGATGTTGTTCATTCGCACGCTGTGAAAAACGAAGTTGAAGGACTCGGAAATCTTGCAGGAGATCCCAATCAATACTTTTATCCTGGTGAACGTCATGAACATCCAGCATGGGACTCTTTGTGTTTTGACTACGGAAAGGATGACGTCTTACACTTCTTACTCTCCAATTGCAAATATTGGCTGGAAGAATACCATTTCGACGGCTTCCGCTTCGATGGAGTTACGTCTATGCTGTATTACTCTCACGGACTTGGGGAAGCATTTACAGGCTATGGAGATTACTTCAACGGACATGAGGATGACAATGCGATCTGCTATCTGACATTGGCCAACAAACTGATTCACGAAGTTAATCCCAAGGCAATAACGATTGCCGAAGAAGTATCGGGTATGCCAGGACTTGCCGCACGTTTTGAAGACGGTGGGTATGGTTTCGACTACAGAATGGCTATGAATATTCCTGACTATTGGATTAAGACCATTAAGGAAGTAAGGGATGAGGATGTCAACGTTTGTAGCATTTTCTGGGAAGTGAAGAACAGACGACCGGACGAGAAAACCATATCTTATTGTGAAAGCCATGATCAGGCTCTTGTGGGAGATAAAACCATCATCTTCAGACTCATAGATGCCGATATGTATTGGCATTTCAAGAAAGGCGACGAAAACGATATTGTTCGAAGGGGTATCGCGCTACATAAGATGATTCGACTGGTGACACTTGGAGCTATAAATGGCGGTTACCTCAATTTTATGGGTAACGAGTTCGGACATCCAGAATGGATTGACTTCCCGCGTGAAGGAAATGGATGGTCGTACAAATATGCAAGACGCCAATGGAATCTTGTAGATAACAAAGAACTCTGCTACCACTGGCTTGGTGATTTTGACCGCAGAATGTTGGAAGTGGTCAAGAGCCAACGAAATTTCCAGAACACACCCGTAACAGAAATTTGGCATAATGATGGAGATCAGGTGCTTTGCTTTATGAGAGGCGACCTTGTCTTTGTATTCAATTTCTCTCCAACACACTCCTATACTGACTATGGATTCCTTGTACCTACAGGTTCCTATGAAGTAGTGCTCAACACAGATGCCAAGGAGTTTGGTGGTAATGGATTCGCAGATGACACGATGACTCACATGACCAACTACGATGAACTCTATGTGAAAGACCGCAAAGAGTGGCTCAAGCTCTATCTACCAGCCAGATCAGCTGTGGTGCTCAGAAAACTGTAAGTGGAACAAAGGTAAAACAACCACACCTCTGCATACTTATGAAATACAATATCCGCCGTATTTGGCTGATTCTCTCACTTGTGACCATACTGATGCTTGTCATCGGTATGGTCGCAGGATCTTCTGACGTGAAGCAATATGCAAAACAGATGGAAAACCTGATGAATAAGGGAGATTATGATGCAGCACTTCAAATTGGATGCAAATCAGACAAGACTGATTCACTACTGACAGCCCTTAGAGTTGAAGCGCTTTATCAACAGCATCGATTAGGAGATGAACTGTTTACTTATCCCATTTCCGGGTCAGGTAGGGATATGAAACACTGCGGAGGCGATAAAATGTTATGTGGCTATTTGATAGATTGTCAACTTGACCAATTTGTCAAATTACTTCCAACATACTATCCAATTAACAGCAGTTTGCCCAAACACTACCAAGAAGCCCTCGTTCTATATAAACATCTGCGTGCACAACCGATCATCGTGTTCAATAATCTTGCTATGGAGGCAGATTTTGACGAGATGAAAAGTCTTCAGCAAAGATATCCTAAGCAACGCGAATGGCTTATCAATATGCAGACCAACTATAAAGATACCTATTGGTATTATTATTTCTGCGGAAAAGCAATCAATAAATTACAAAACAGATAATCAGACTTTGTAATTCGTCTGCTTCATGTATCATGATTCATTCGGGATGCCCTCGGTTTAATTTGTATTTTGCGTACCCCCAATACTTAACAATTGACTTATTTTACGCGTGTAAAACCTATTGAATCTGAGTTGTTATGAACTTGATGAGGTATTGAAACGTCTTACCTCTTCATTACAAATTAATGGTGTAGGGCGTGCTCACAAAAAAACAATTGGGAGAAACGCTTAACTCGTCTCTCCCAATTTACAGTGGCTAATCTATATATGTGTTTGTGAGATAGATTGCTGTGAACTTATACAATACCCTGACTCATCATAGCTGATGCAACCTTCATGAAGCCTGCAACATTGGCACCCTTCACATAGTTGATGTATCCGTCAGCACCAGTACCGTATTTCACGCAGTTTTCGTGAATATCGTTCATAATACGCTTCAGGTAGTTGTCAACCTCTTCAGCGGTCCAACTCAGACGCTCTGAGTTCTGAGACATTTCAAGACCAGATACTGATACACCACCAGCGTTTGAAGCTTTTCCCGGAGCATAAAGCAACTTGTTGTCTTGGAAAATCTTGATAGCCTCAGGAAGTGAAGGCATGTTTGCACCTTCTGCCACGGCAATTACGCCATTGTCAACAAGAGCCTGTGCCTGTTCGCCGTTAATCTCGTTTTGGGTAGCGCAAGGAAGGGCAATATCAGCCTTCTCATGCCAAGGACGCTCGCCAGCATGATAAACAGCATTGGGATATTCTTCTGCATACTCTTTGATACGACCACGCTCAACATTCTTCAGCTCTTTCACATAAGCCAGCTTTTCAGCGTCAATTCCATCGGGATCGAAGATGTAGCCATCTGAGTCTGACAAGGTGAGTACTGTGGCTCCCAACTGGATGCACTTCTCTGTAGCATACTGAGCCACATTACCAGAACCAGAAATCAGAACCTTCTTGCCTTTCAGCTCGATGCCGCGAGTAGCCAGCATAGAAGTCAGAAAATATACTGTACCGTAACCTGTTGCTTCAGGACGAATCAATGAACCTCCGAAGGGGATACCCTTACCGGTAAGTACACCTTGGAACTGATGGGTGAGCTTCTTGTACTGTCCAAAGAGGTAACCCACTTCACGACCACCAACACCGATGTCACCAGCAGGAACGTCTTCATCAGGACCGATTACTCGATACAGTTCGTTCATGAATGCTTGACAGAAACGCATAACCTCTGCATCGCTCTTGCCACGTGGAGAGAAATCGGAACCACCTTTGGCACCACCCATAGGAAGTGTTGTCAGCGAGTTCTTAAAAGTCTGTTCAAAAGCGAGAAACTTCAGAATTCCCAGATTTACACTCTTGTGGTAACGCAGACCGCCTTTGTACGGACCAATGGCGTTGTTGTGTTGGATGCGATATCCCATGTTGGTCTGAACATTTCCCTTATCGTCAACCCATGTGATGCGGAATTCGTAAACGCGATCGGGCACGCAAAGACGCTCAATCAGATTAGCTTTCTCAAATTCAGGGTGCTTGTTGTACTCTTCCTCAATAGTTGGAAGTACCTGACTTACGGCCTGAATGTACTCAGGCTCATTGGGAAATCTTTGTTTCAGATTTTCTACAACTTGTGCTGCATTCATAATTTTTTCTTTTTTGGTTAAATTATAACGTTTTTTCTACTTCTTTTTTGTTTTCGGTTGCAAAATTACATCAAAAATCTGAAATACCAAACAAATTATCAAAAAATATGCTATATTTCTTTCTTTTTGTAGCAAATATGTATAAAAACAGAAAAAACATTGCTTTTTCGCCTGTTTGGGAGCACAATAAGAAAAAAGCACCATCTTACCTTTGAAAGGTAGATGATGCCTTAGTATTCATATATTGGAGTAAGAAGGTGAAGATTATATCTTATGGATAGTCAATTCACTTTTTCCTTCCTCTTTGCTTATTGATATGGTACTGTTAGCCTCCAGTTCTCCATCGATGATAAGTTCTGCAATACCATCTTCTATATAGTTCTGAATCGCACGTTTCAATGGACGCGCACCAAATTGCACATCATAGCCGCGTTCTGCAACAAAAGCCTTGGCTTCGTCGGTTATCTGCACTTGATAGCCGAGTGCTTCCATACGTTTGAAAAGTCCGCGTAGTTCGATGTCGATGATTTTCTTAATAGCCTCTAAATCCAACTGCTCAAAGGTGATAATCTCGTCCATGCGGTTCAGAAACTCTGGTGAGAACTGTTTAGACAATGCTTTCTGCACAATACTGCGCGCATGTTCCTTATCCTGGTCATTGAGCATGAATGAACTGTTTCCTGCTGTGTTAAAGCCTACACCCCGACCGAAATCCTTCAGTTGGCGTGTACCTGCATTAGAGGTCATAATGATAACCGTATTGCGGAAATCCACAAAGCGTCCGTTACCATCAGTCAGACGACCTTCGTCGAGAACTTGAAGCAAGAGGTTGAAAACGTTACTATGTGCCTTTTCAATCTCATCAAGTAGTACGATGGAGTAGGGACGACGACGAACGCGTTCGGTCAACTGACCACCTTCCTCGTAACCAACGTAACCTGGAGGTGCACCAACCAGTCTGGACACGTTGAACGATTCGGTATATTCACTCATGTCAACACGAATGAGCGCATCACTACTGCCGAACATAAATTCTGCGAGTTTCTTCGCCAGATAGGTTTTACCTACTCCCGTAGGACCAATGAACATGAATACGCCGATAGGATGGTTAGGTTCTTTCAGTCCCACCCGGTTGCGCATGATTGCTTTTACCATCTTATCGATGGCTTTGTCTTGTGCCACAACCTCTTCCTGCAGTTTCAGGTTCATGCCTTTCAATCGGATACCTTCGGCTTGCGCTAAGCGTTGTACAGGAACACCAGTCATGATCGAAACAACGTCTTGTACATCCTTAAGACTGACATTCTGGCGGTCTATGTCTTCACCATTCTGCCAATTAGTATTAAGGGCATCCAGTTCCTGTTGGAGTTGCGCTTCTCGATCACGATGACTGGCAGCCAATTCGTAATTCTGGTTTTTCACCGCTTGGCGTTTCTTTTCGCTTGCCTCCTTGAGTTGTTTTTCCTTTTCGATGATTTCTGCCGGAACTTGTGTGTTTGTCAAGTGCAGACGTGCCCCGACTTCATCCATTACATCAATGGCTTTATCCGGTTGTTGTCTGTCGCTGATGTATCGCTCCGTGAGACTAACGCATGCAGCAAGAGCCTCATCGGTATAGTTCACGTGATGATGCTTCTCGTAGTGATGCTTGATATTGTGAAGTATCTGAAGCGTCTCTGCGGGAGTATTCTGCTCTACTATGACTTTTTGGAATCGGCGTTCCAAAGCTCCATCCTTTTCGATGGAATTTCTATATTCGTCAAGTGTGGTAGCTCCGATACATTGTATCACACCACGTGCCAATGCTGGTTTGAGAATATTGGCAGCATCCATAGAGCCTGGTGTTGAACCAGCGCCTATGAGGGTATGGATTTCATCAATGAAGATGATGACATCATCATTCTGTTCGAGTTCCTTAATGAGCTGCCGTATGCGTTCTTCAAACTGTCCACGATATTTCGTACCAGCAACAACCCCTGTAAGATCGAGCGTTAATACACGTTTACCAAACAATAAAGGAGGGCATTTCTTGTTGGCGATGGCTTGTGCCAATCCTTCCACAATAGCGCTCTTTCCTACGCCAGGTTCACCAATCAGAATAGGGTTATTCTTCTTTCTGCGTCCCAGAATTTCCATGACCCGCATCATCTCTTTCTCTCGTCCCACAACCTCATCAAGTTTGTTGTTTCGAGCCTGAAGAGTCAGATCGGTTGAGAAATTATCGAGCATGGGAGTTTTCGATTTCTGTTTGTCTTGTTGTGTAGTGGTAGTATTTCCATTGCTTTGGTTAGAAGAATTAGCTTTTTTCTGCTCTTCTTCGAATTCTTCCTCAGGAAGTCCTACACCATTTGTGACATGGAGTAAAGAACGTATTTCTTCGTAGTTCATGTTGTTGGATTCCAAAATTTGTTTTGCACCATTGTTTGCCGCATCGTGCATGATGGCAAGCAACAGATGTTCTTCTTCCACTTGTTGACTGTGACCGAAACGTGCTTCAAGAACGGCCAGTTTCAAAATATTGTTAGCTTGTGGAGTGAGAATGATGTCAGACTGTTCTTCACTTATGGCAACTTTCTCGTTACGGGCAAGTTCCTCAAGTTTTTCCTTGACCGATTGACTGTCGATGCCGAGGCGATGAAACAGACTGTTGGTAGTGCTTTCGCGTAGGCGCATCATTCCCAGCAACAGGTGTTCTGGAGCCACACAACGGTTTGCGAGCCGTATGGCTTCTTCTCGCGAGTATGCGAGTATTTCTGATATCTTTTCTGAAAACTGATTTGTCATAACTGAAAACATGATTGCAAATAACGTGCCAACGATAACCTACACACAGTTTGTGGCAAATTCAGACATCCCTTTCTTATTATTAAAATTTATATAGTTTGGAGAGATGTTTTTTGTCCATGTGTTAACTGCCGAAATACAAATCCAGCTCGTGTATGGCTTGTTGGTTTTTATTGTCTAAGTCACGGATAATGCATCCGTGTTCGAGTAGAGCTATTCGTGTAGAAATATCTACTGTGTGCTGAAGATTGTGGCTTGAGATCAGTAGGGTTGCCTTGGTCTGTGCCACATAGTCAGTCAGTAAGTGTTTGAGTAGTGTCTGACTGCTCGGATCAAGGAAATTGAAGGGTTCGTCGAGGATGACGATGCTGGGACGTCTATATAGGGCAGATATAATACCCACCTTCTGCTTGTTACCAGCCGATAGGTTTCGGATTAGTTTCTTCTGTCCAAAAATCTCTCCTGCAGCAAAGTCAGTAAAATCTTCCATACGCTTCTCAGATTGTTCTTTGGTCATTCCTGACACTTTTCCCAAAAAGGCGAAATATTCTTCTGGCGTAAGAAAGTCTATCAGGAATCCCTCATCGATATAAGCGCCAACATGTTGTTTCCAATCTTCATTCTCACTGGGGTTAATGCCATCAATAGTAACAAAGCCGGAATCCGCTTTGAGCAAATCGAGCATGAGTCGGAATAGGGTAGTCTTACCTGCACCATTGTTGCCAACGAGGCCGAGAATCTCTCCATCTGTTATTTCAAAGTATTCGATGGAAGAAGCTACTGTAGTTCCGAAATTCTTCTGAAGATTGTTTATGGTAATCATTGTTGATTTCTATTGGTTTTATCCTTGACTGTTATTTGTATTTTCGCTGCGCACAGCGTGTGCAACTTATTGAGAATGCAACACACCGCATGATAACGTGTGGTGTGCTGCATGATTTGTTTATACTAATCCGCGTCCGTGGCAGTTTTTGAATTTCTTACCCGAACCGCAAGGACATGGGTCGTTACGTCCTGGCATTTTTTCCTTGACGATAGGAGTACGTGGCTGTTGTGCACGTGTGTCGTGAGCGGCTGCCGCACGCATGTTAGGATCCCTCATCTGCTCCTGCTCAACGGTTGGTTTGTTTTCCGTGTATTGCTGGTGTGGACGTTGAGCTGGTTCTGGACCAGCCTCTTCCACTTGCTGCATTTCCGGAATAGTGGTGCGCATGAGTACAGAGACGATGCGATTGTTCATATCGTTAATCATGTTATCCCATACCTTTGCACTTTCCAACTTGAAGATGAGCAAGGGGTCTTTCTGTTCGTATGAAGCATTCTGTACCGAGTGACGAAGTTCGTCGAGTGCGCGGAGGTTTTCTTTCCATGCCTCATCGATGACGTGGAGCAACATTTGTTTTTCAAACTGCTTGACAATAGACTTCGATTTTGTTTCGTATGCTTCCTTTAGGTTGCAAGGAATCTGATAGAGTCGTCGTCCGTCAGTCAAAGGAACTGCTATTCTGTCAAAACGGTCACCTTGTTCGGTATAGACTTTCTCTATGACGGGTTGAGCAATCTCACAGATGTGTTCTGTCTTACGCTCAAAGGCTTCCATCACTTTCTTGTAGGAGTTTTCTTCCAGTTCTTCAAGATGTCCAGACTGCAGTTGTTCTTCGGTGAAAGGCACTTCCATGGCAAACAAACGAATGAAAGCTTCACGGCATCCTTCATAGTCGTTTTGCTCGATAGTAGTAGCAACACGGTCCCAAAGCATATTGGCAATATCCATTCCGATACGTTCTCCCATCAAGGCATGGCGACGTTTCTCATAGATAACGGTACGTTGACGGTTCATGACGTCATCATATTCCAAAAGACGTTTACGGATACCAAAGTTGTTTTCCTCTACCTTACGCTGTGCACGTTCAATCTGCTTGCTCATCATCGGACTCTCGATGCGTTCGCCTTCCTTGAAACCTAAGCGGTCCATAACAGAGGCAATACGTTCAGAACCAAACAGACGCATGAGCTTATCTTCAAGAGATACATAGAATACTGATGAACCTGGGTCTCCCTGACGTCCAGCACGTCCACGCAACTGACGGTCAACCCGTCGGCTTTCATGACGCTCAGTACCAATGATTGCCAGACCTCCTGCAGCTTTCACTTCTGCAGTCAGTTTGATGTCGGTACCACGTCCAGCCATGTTGGTTGCAATAGTCACGGCACCAAGCATACGTTCTTCTACGTGTTTATTACCTTCTTCATCAACAATCTCTACACGTCCCAAATTACTGCGTCCTGCCTCTGCCACAATGTCAGCCTCCTTATGGTGGAGCTTGGCATTCAGGACTTGATGAGGAATCTTTCGCATATTGAGCATTTTAGAGAGCAATTCAGAGATTTCAACGGAGGTTGTACCTACAAGTACAGGGCGTCCGCTATTGCGCATTTCCTCAATTTCCTCAATGACAGCATTGTATTTCTCGCGTGCGGTTTTATAGATTCTGTCGTCCATATCCTTACGGATAACAGGACGGTTTGTTGGAATTTCAACAACATCGAGTTTGTAGATGTCCCAAAACTCACCTGCCTCGGTAGAAGCAGTACCTGTCATACCTGCGAGTTTATGGTACATACGAAAATAGTTTTGGAGTGTAATGGTGGCGAAGGTCTGTGTTGCAGCTTCCACTTTCACATGTTCCTTGGCTTCCACAGCCTGATGCAATCCATCGCTCCAACGGCGTCCTTCCATGATACGTCCGGTTTGCTCATCGACAATCTTCACTTCACCGTCAATCACAACATACTCATCATCTTTATTAAACATGGTGTATGCTTTGAGCAACTGCTGCAAGGTGTGTACGCGTTCGCTTTGGATAGCGTAATGGCTGAGCAACTCATCTTTCTTGGTCACGCGCTCTTCCTCAGAAAGGCTGCTATCTGCTTCAAGAGCCGACAGCTGTCCGGCGATATCGGGCAATACAAAGAGTTCTGAGTCATTCACCTGTTGGGCTAACCATGCCGTTCCTTTGTCGGTTAAGTCACATGAGTTCAGCTTTTCATCAACTACAAAGTACAGAGGTTCAACTGCTTCTGGCATGCGTCGGTTGTTGTTCTCCATGTAGGTATTCTCAGTATTCTGAAGTCCGGTTTTAATACCCTCTTCAGAGAGGAATTTGATGAGCGGTTTGTTTTTAGGGAGCGACTTGAACGAACGGAACAAGGCAAGGAAACCCTCTTCTGTGAGCTTCTTGTCACCTTTTGCTTGTCCTTCGCTGATTTTCTGCTTAGCCTCTGCCAAGTATTGTGTAGCAAGTTGACGCTGTACAGCCACGATTTTTTCTACGAGAGGCTGATATTCCTCAAACATCTGGTCGTCACCTTTAGGAACAGGACCAGAGATGATCAGAGGAGTACGTGCATCATCAATCAACACGCTATCTACCTCATCGACGATGGCATAGTTGTGTGCGCGCTGGACGAGGTCCTGTGGTGAGGTGGCCATATTATCACGCAGATAGTCGAAACCAAATTCGTTGTTGGTACCGAAAGTAATGTCACACTGGTAAGCACGACGTCTTGCATCTGAGTTAGGCTGATGCTTGTCGATACAATCTACAGAAAGACCATGGAACATGTAAAGCGGTCCCATCCATTCAGAGTCACGCTTAGCTAGATAATCGTTGACAGTTACCACATGGACACCGTTTCCTGTCAGGGCATTAAGGAATACAGGAAGAGTGGCTACGAGGGTTTTACCTTCACCAGTTGCCATTTCGGCAATTTTTCCCTGATGGAGCACAGTACCACCAAACAGCTGTACATCATAGTGTACCATTTCCCATTTAAGGTCGTTTCCTCCTGCGGTCCAATGGTTGTGATAAATAGCTTTATCTCCGTCAATGGTAATAAAGTCTTTTCTTGGATCTGATGCCAGTTCGCGGTCGAAATCGGTTGCAGTAACAATTGTTTCTTCGTTTTCGGCAAATCGGCGTGCAGTTTCCTTGACGATGCTGAAAGCCTCAGGCATCGCTTCGTCAAGCTGTTTTTCAAAGATGTCGAGAACTTCTTTCTCCAGTTTGTCGATTTTGGCAAAGATGTCGGCACGTTCATCAATAGGTGTTTCTTCGATGGTATCTTTAAGTCTCTTGATTTCTGCTTTTTGTTCTTTGGCAGATTCCCGTATGCGTTTTTGTATGTCGCGAGTGCGTTGACGTAACTGGTCGTTGTCCAATTTCTGTATTTCTGGATATACGGCTTTAACCTTTTCCACCAACGGCTGGATGAGTTTCATATCTCTCGTCGATTTATTACCGAAGAGTGATGTCAATATTTTCGTTAAGTTCATATTTGTTTTGTTTCTTTTTCTTTGATTACTATTATCATTTTACGTAAAAACGCTTGCAAAGTTACTAATAATATTCCGTAAAGTTGCAAGTTAACTGATATTTATTGTCCGTCGTCTTTAGAAAAGAGGGACTGCCGAACAGGCATTAGGAGCCCTGATGCGTATGGAACGGGCTATTGTTGGAGCAATTCTGTCGGCTGTGACAGGTGTCTGTACGCGTTCGCTCCGGACACCGTCTCCGTAAATAATAATAGGGAAAGGAATGTTGTAAGCGCGTGATGTTGACTTTTCCAAGGTTTCCTCGTTAACGAGTTGCCAACCTGGAGTGATGTCAATAATCAAGTCACCGCATTTTTCTATATTAAATCCGTTGCGAATAGGTTCAAGCAGATGATTATCGCTTATTAGCAACTGATTAGCAGTATAGACGTTACGTATTCCGGAAATTTGAAGGAGAAATTCCTGCGAACGCTCCATCAAGTCTCCGAGATTGATATTCTTTTGTCTTAAAGTCTGACGATTGAAGAATAGCTGATTATGGTAGCAATATTCTATGTATTGTGCTTGTCCGAAGATTGCACCAAGATACATGTTAAGAAGATTTGCCGTTCGGTTGATATAGAAATTTCCTGTTGGGATTCGGAAGCGTGCATTAGTAGCATGATCATCTTCTGTTTCCTCCCGATAGGCTGTTCCTGAAATCACAAATAGGATGCGGTTTCTATTGAGATGTCCTTCTATTCCTTGAATGAGGGTTGAAATATTCTCATCGAGTTTTACATACGACTCCATCGTGCGACCAGCCTCATAGGTGAGGTTGATCAGGTCGGGTTTATCATCAATACCGATTCCTGCCTGTTTGACACATTCCAACGCTGCAGTTGTAATTCCTGCATTGACGTCTGTTCCTGGCGCATATAGTCTGGAATAACCGGAAATCCATTTGTCGTAAGGCTGATAATACGTGGTGGATGTCCATTGGTTGTTATTGACCCACAATACTCCATCAGCTGCATGTCCGGCAGAAAGGATGGCTGCATCGGCAGTTGCTGCAAACGAATAGACCTTTCCGATACCATTGGTTGCAATCTTTAATTCATCTCCCAAAGTAGAAGTCCCTAGATGGTTAGGTGAATATCCAACCTTAGTATCGCGCACACATTGTTGTGGACGTAGGGTTTCTTTGTCGAGCCATTCAAAAGCTGTTATTCCGTGATAGTAGGGTGATGTTCCGGTCTGGACAGAGGCAATGGCTGATGCGCGGTCAACAGGTGAGAAATTGTACGCTCCATTCGTAAACACCATTCCGTGCTTCAACAATCTGTTGAATCCGTCTGGCCCATAAAGAGGAGCGTATGTTTCCAGAAAGTCAGTACGCAGTTGGTCTATTTGAATATTGACCACCAGTCTAGGAGCCTGTGCTATAAGTTGTGCTTGTGCTTCTGCTGTAAGCCCAAGCAAACTCATGAGTGTGATGTAGATATATCTATTCTTCATTTTGCAGGTTTCTGCTGCCTTTGTTCTGGCACTTTATTATTATTTTTTATATGTACGATACTTTGTAACAGCAAACATAATGCCAAACTCCAGATGCCTTCTGCATAATCCTGCCAAATTCCTCCAATAAGGAAGAATATAACAAGGACTAAGGCTATGTTCCAATAGATTGTTTTCTTTCCTCGAACAACCTTATAAAGAAAAAAAAGTGGGATAGGGTTGAAGAGTAGGATCTGCAGATTCAGGGTGGTCGTAGGATGCTCAGAGAAAAGCATCACAAAGAGCAACAGTCCGATGATTGACTGTATGGCGACCAACAGTATGTCCCAAGCTAACAGAATCTTATGTACTCGGCATTGAACAACAAATAGAGCTAACGCCAATAAGCTGATGATGATAGCGCAAGCTGTTGGCGATAATGGAAACTCAGACTTTAACAGCTGAACACCAGCCGGAACAGCCACTCTTCGTTCTTTCACCAACGGACGATATTCGCCATTAGCGAAGATGCGTGCATGGTCAAAATCATACATGAGATTATTAGGCAAAAATTCTTGTTGCCTTTGGTCTGTCTTTATGTCAGAACGGATTCCCAACAGCATGTCATTGCCAAAAGCAGCCCATGGGTGACGTTTTGTCATCTCATGAATCATTTCACGATAGGTTGGCTGATAATTATCCCGTGGCTCATATATGAGCTTCCCGGAAATACATTGTTCTATAATATCGCGTGCCTTCGTAGTACAGTTGCTATAAAAGTAATTATAACGATAGATACGGTTTCCGTCCTGAAGATTATCTGCAAGTGCATTTTTCAAGCATAGCTTCTCTTCGGTAGTAAGATTGAGAACCTGTTCGGTAACCATGCTTCCAAAGCGTCGGTATTCCTCTTTAAATAAAGTATAGGGGTAAGCTCCTAATTCGTAGTCGGTCCATCCTAATACAAATCTTCCTATAAAGAAAGGCTTTCTGAAGTCAAAGACACCGTAATTGAAAGCGACATCAATGCCTTTAGGCCACAATTCATGATAGCGAATTGCAGTATGTCCGTAAAGACTGTATATTTCGTCGTGAGGCTGACAAGTTAGGAGACTGATTTCTACAGAATCCATTCGCTGGGCAAACAAGTCGGGCTGGCCTGTTGCGTTCGTATCCGACGCTTTTTCTTTGTTTTCATCTTCCACAGCAACAGTTCCGCTATTGCTTCCAACGGGGGCATAAGGTTGTGCCCATACTGCTTGCGACAATACCAGCGAGAGTGTTAAAAGTCCCCCTTTAAGAGCATTAAAAATGTTTTCTAAATGTTTCACGATGCAAAATTAACCTATATTTTCCACTTATCGTGCTTTTATTTCGTTTTTTTTCGATAATTTTGCAAGCCGTAATCGAAAAGATAAACAAAACAAATAGATGAAGAAGCTTTTTATAAATGGCATACTCCTTTTTGCCAGTGCCCTGACTGTTAGCGCTCAGAGTGGCACCAACTCGCCTTACAGCCAATATGGCCTCGGTATTTTGTCAGAACAGTCACAAGGGTTTAATCGTGGCATGAATGGTCTTGGCCTTGGCTTCCGCTACGGAAATCAGGTGAATACGCTCAACCCTGCATCGTATTCTGCAGCCGACTCCCTAACTATGATTTTTGACGTGGGGCTTTCCGGACAAATTACAAATTTTAAGGAAGGTAACACAAAGGTGAATGCCAAGAATGCTGATTTTGAATATGCAGTGGCTATGTTCCGTGCAATGCCCAGTTTGGGTATTAGTTTCGGTATCGTACCATTCACCAATGTAGGTTATTCCTATTCGCGCACCGATGTTGCCAGTTCTTCACTCTATAGTATAGAGACCCATAGCGGTAACGGCGGATTGCGTGAAGTATATGTCGGTGCCGGTTGGGAACCTGTTAAAGGATTTTCTGTCGGTGTCAACGCTGGCTATCTCTGGGGAAATACAGAGCGCAGCATTACCAACACCACCAACCAGTCTGCAGCCAATACCCTGAGCCGTATTTATTCAACAAGCGTCAATACCTACAAACTCGATTTTGGAGCGCAGTACCAACAGGCTTTAGGTAAGAAAGATGTATTGACCATTGGTGCAACATTCGGATTAGGTCATAAAATGGGAGGCGAGGCACAGCTGATCAATACCAATACCGATACCCAGAATAGTGTAATGACGTCAGACACGGCGACTATAGACGATGCTTTCAAGCTCCCAATGACATTGGGTCTTGGTTTTGCATGGTGTCACAACAAAACGCTCACAGTTGGTGCGGATTATTCTTTCCAGCGTTGGTCAAACATCGATTATCCTAAATACGAAAACAACAAATATCAACTTGTAAGCGGATTGCTCAACAACCGCCACAAGATGACTGTTGGACTTGATTGGATTCCAAGTGCATCCAACTGGACTTCCTTGAGTCTTAAGAATCTTCTTACGCACACCCACTATCGTTTTGGCGCATCTTACGCCACACCTTATTATAAAGTAAACGGACAAGATGGACCGAAAGAACTCAGCGTGAGTGCAGGTATGGGCATCCCATTGGTCAACAAATGGGGTAACCGTTCTGTTCTCAACATTAGTGTCCAATGGGCAAGACAGTCAGCCACCAATCTGATAACAGAAAATACCTTCCGCATCAATCTTGGCATTACCTTCAATGAGAAATGGTTTGCTAAGTGGAAAGTAGAATAAGTCTGTCTCAGAACATATAATAAACAAACAACACTTGTAAATTGATACTTAAGCGAAAATACCATTCTTCCAACATCTGGGCGGGCACTATGCTTGCCCTGCTGTTGTCTGTGGGGGCAGGGTCCTGCCAAAAGCCAAAAGACCATACTGCACCTGCTGTGCGTGACCGTGACTCTGTCTCGATGATGACAAGTTATGGTATCAACACCCTCATCAGCGACTCTGGTGTCATCAAATACCGCATCGTTACTGAACGGTGGGATGTCAATACCGTGAAGAACCCCAGTCGTTGGACTTTTGAAAAGGGCATTTTCCTTGAACAGTTTGATGAGAAGTTTCATGTAGAAGGTTATATACAGGCCGATACTGCGTGGTATTATGATCAAAAGAAATTGTGGGAACTGCGTGGAAGAGTGCGCATACGTAATGTAAACGGACTTATATTCAGAAGCGAAGAACTGTTCTGGGACGGTATTGCCCATGAATTCTATTCCCATAAATTTTCCAAGGTTATCACGCCCGAACGCGAAATGCAAGGCACGTATTTTCGGAGTGACGAACGCATGCAACGTTATGAAGTCACCAATAGTGTCGGTTCCTTCCTGGAGTCGGATATGAGTGGTGAAAGCGAGAACACTGCTCCCGACAAGCAGAAGACTGCCACACTTTCCGATACTGCCACTACACAACAGTCACAACGCCAACCGGCTGTCAGGCGTGCCGCAACGACCAAAACATCACAACCATGACAAATCTTATAGTAGGTATCATCATTACCATGATATTTTCAGCCTTCTTTTCAGGCATGGAAATAGCTTTCGTCTCCAGTAACAGACTTAGAGCGGAGATGGAACGGGAGAAAAACGGACTGGCAGACAAGGCCATTTCCTTCTTTTACCGCCACCCCAACGACTTTGTGAGCACCATGCTAGTGGGCAACAATATCGCTCTGGTAGTATATGGCATTCTCTTTGCAGCAATATTCGACAACACCTTGTTTGCCTCACTTAATGACGGAAGTCGTGTCACGGCCGATACGCTGTTATCCACAGTCATTGTGCTCTTTACAGGAGAATTCCTGCCCAAGACGATATTCAAGGCGAGTCCCAATACGATGCTGCGATTCTTTGCTGTTCCTACCATGGCGTGCTACGTCACACTCTTTCCCATCTCGCGTTTTGCCACAGTACTATCAAAAGGTCTGCTGCGGTTGTCAGGACAGAAGATCGACAACGATAGTGCCGACAAGGCATTTACAAAAGTAGATTTGGACTATCTCGTACAGGCCAGCATAGACAATGCTCCTGACGAACAACAGATTGAAGAGGTCAAGATCTTCCATAATGCACTCGACTTCTCTGATACCAAGGTACGCGACTGTATGGTTCCCCGCACAGAGATAGAATCGGTGGATATAGAGAAGGCATCGATGGACCAGCTGAAAAGCAGATTCATAGAAAGTGGTCACTCCAAGATTGTGGTCTATCGTGAAGATATTGACCACGTCATCGGTTATGTCCATTCATCAGATCTTTTCAGAATAGGCGCTAAAATCGTGGGCGAAGACCCGATTCCAAGTAGCATGATCCGCGAAATGCCTTATGTTCCGGAAACGATGGCAGCAAGCAAACTGATGCACACATTCCTTCAAGAAAAGAAATCATTGGCAGTGGTCATCGATGAATTCGGTGGCACCAGTGGCCTTGTGTCGCTTGAAGACATTGTTGAGGAAATCTTCGGTGATATTGAAGACGAGCATGACAACATGCACTATGTGGCAAAACAGTTGGGTGAAGGCGAATATATGCTTTCTGCCCGACTGGAAATAGAAAAGGTCAACGAGATGTTCTCCCTCGACCTGCCCGAAAGCGACGACTATATGACAGTCGGAGGCCTCATTCTTCATGAATATCAAAGTTTTCCGAAACTCAATGAAGTGGTCAAAATCGGGCATTTTGAATTCAAGATAGTAAAAAATACCATGACAAAGATAGAACTTGTAAGGTTGAAAGTAGAAGAATAACGATTCTAAACTACACTTTTTTGTGATTATCTTTCGTTTAATGACTATTTTTTACTAACTTTGTACGCTAAAAGCGGAAACATGACCCACAAGTTGCACATCTTTGCCTATACTGACAGCATGGCAGAAAAAGACAAGTGGAACATGTCAATGAAAAACTTAGAGCAATAACAAAAAAATAAAATAATTAAAAAACAATGGCAGTAATTGGAAAAATCAGAAGCTGGGGACCTGTCCTCGCCACCGTGATTGGATTGGCCCTCTTTGCTTTTATCGCCGAAGAAATGTTTCGCTCTTGCGAAGCAACAAACAACGAGAAACGTCAACAAGTCGGCGAAGTGTTAGGTAAGAAAGTGTCCGTTCAGGACTTTCAGGCAATGGTCGACGAGTATCAGGAAGTAATCAAGATGACCCAAGGTCGCGAAAGCCTTTCTGACGATGAACTCAATCAGCTGAAAGACCAGATCTGGCAGGAAGTGGTCAATACCACCATCCTGGAGAAAGAGGCCAACGAATTAGGTCTGACCGTTACCGATGCAGAACTTCAGAATATCCTGAAGGCCGGTACCAACCCCATGTTGACTCAGACTCCTTTCATCAACCAGCAGACAGGACGTTTCGACGTAACCCAGCTCACCAAATTCCTAGATGAGTATAAGAAAATGCAGTCACAGCCACAACAGCAACAGGTTGCAGAGCAGTACAAGAAGATCTACGACTATTGGAAATTCATCGAGAAGCAGCTGCGTCAGCAGACGCTGATGATGAAATACCAGAGCCTCCTGGGTCATTGCCTGCTGTCTAACCCTGTTTCAGCAAAGATGGCTTTCGATGATAACAATATTGAAAGCAACATCACCTTGGCTGCTATCCCATACACCTCTATCAAAGACAACGAGGTGAAGATTGCCGACAGCGATCTGAAGGCTAAGTATGACGAGATGAAGGAAATGTTCAAACAGACCGTTGAAAGCCGCGACATCAAGTATGTTGACTTCCAGGTTCTCCCTTCAAAGACTGACCGTGCTGCGCTGAACAAGACCATGAGCGAAGCCAAGCTGAAACTTGAAAGCGGAATGACTCCTTCTGAAGTTGTTCGCAAAGCTCGGTCACAGGTTGCCTACACAGGCATTGCAGCCACCAAGCGTGCATTCCCAGCTGATGTAGCTGCCAAACTTGACTCTATGGCTGTAGGTCAGACCTCTGCTGTTTTCGAAACAAGCTATGACAACACCTTGAACGTCATCAAGCTCATCGCTAAAGTAGAACAGCCAGACTCTATCGAGTTCCGCATGATTCAGGTAGGCGACGAAACAGCTGAAGCTGCAAAGAGTGCAGACAGCGTTTATACAGCCTTGAAGGGTAATGCTGATTTTGAAGCCCTCGCTAAGAAGTATGGTCAGACTGGTCAGAAGACATGGATGACTTCTGCCATGTACGAAAGTGCACAGACGCTCGATGCTGATACGAAGGCATACATCGCAGCCCTCAACAACACTGCTGTTGGCGAGGTAGTGAAGCTCAGTCTCTCACAGGCTAATATGGTACTTCAAGTGACCAACCGCAAGGCGATGACCACCAAATATGATGTTGCCATCATCAAGCACACTATTGATTTCTCTAAGGAAACCTACAACCAGGCATACAACAAGTTCAGCCAGTTTGTCAGTGAAAACAAAACACTGGAGGGACTGGAGAAGAATGCTCAGAAATTTGGTTTCAAAGTGATGGAGCGTCAGGATATGGTCAATTCAGAGCACTATGTGGCAGGCGTACGCTCAACACGTGAAGCTATGAAATGGGTATTTGATGCTAAGCCAGGCGATGTTTCACCACTCTACGAATGTGGAAACAACGACCACATGATGGTTATTGCGCTGACCAAGATTCACCGTGTAGGCTATCGTAGCCTTGACGACGTGAAAGACATGGTACGTCAGGAAGTCATCCGCGATAAGAAGTTTGAAGTTGCCGCTGCTAAGTTGAATGGTGTTAAATCCATTGCCGCTGCCAAGCAGAAGGGTGCTGTCATCAGCAATGTTGACCAGATCACATTCTCTGCTCCTGCATTCGTACAGAGCACAGGTGCCAGCGAGCCCGCTTTGAGTGGTGCAGTTTCAGCTGTTAAGCAGGGACAGATGTGTCAGGCTCCTGTCAAGGGCAATGGTGGTGCTTACATCTTCCAAGTGACTAAGCGCAGTCTGCAGGCAGGTGCTAAGTTTGACGTGAAGCAGCAGATGGCGATGCTTCAGCAGATGGCAATGCGTGCAGCAGGACGTTACATGCAGGAACTCAACCAGAAGGCTGAAGTAGTTGACAACCGCTACCTCTTCTTCTAAAAGTAGAAACTGGAAGATAATATTTAAGCCCCATACCTTGAAGGTGTGGGGCTTATTTTTTTGTAATCGATGTGTGGCAGGATCAAGCGAAATGTTTGTGTGGCATATCCCGAAACACTACCGATGTCAGACGGTTATTTCTCCACGGATGCTTTGCCGCATGTAATATCTTACCGTTTCCGGATCATCAAAAATCGATTGCAGATACATCAGTTTGGTCACCGCATTTTCCACTGTTGAATCGTAGCCGCTGATGACCCCCGCTTCTTGTAACTGATACCCCGTGTCGTATCGGCCCATTTCTACTGCACCTTGAATACACTGGCTGATGTTGATCACCACCTTGCCGTTGTGCGTAGCCTCTTTCAGCGCGTGCATCACCCAAGGTCGTTGTGGGGCATTGCCCGAACCGAAGGTACGCATGACGATACTCTTCAGATTTGGTGTGGCAATCACGTGGCGCACCAAGTCTTCGCGTATGCCGGGAAAGAGCGAGAATATAATCACATTATTGTCGAGCTTGAAATGCGGGATCATCGGTTTGTCCCAATCCGGTTTGAGCATCCTTTCCGTATGGTAGGTGATATTGATTCCTGCATCCACAAGATGAGGATAGTTGAACGACTCGAAAGCATTAAACTCCTCAGCACTTTGCTTCGTTGTCCTGTTGCCTCGTAGCAGGCGTCCATTGAAATAAATGCCAACCTCAGGGACGAGCGCATGACCCTCATGGTCTTTCGCTGCAGCAATCTCTATCGAGGTGATGAGATTCTCCTTTCCGTCCGTTCTCAACATCCCGATGGGCAGCTGCGACCCTGTGATGATGACCGCCTTGGTGAGGTTTTCCAGCAGATAGGATAGGACAGAGGCAGTATATGCCATGGTGTCAGTACCGTGAAGCACGATAAATCCATCGTATGCGTCATAGTGACTGGCGATGATGTGACTCAGTTCAGTCCATCGGGCAGGCGTCATGTCGCTGGAGTCGATAGGAGGCTCAAACTGTATGGTATCAATCTTCGTGTCAAACTGTTTGAGTTCTGGCACATTGTAGAGCAGGTGCTCAAAATCGAAAGGTTCCAAAGCGCCTGTGTGTGGATTTCGGTTCATACCGATTGTTCCACCTGTGTAAATGAGTAGGATTTTGCTTTGCATCTTGCTGAAAATGTTTATAGACCGCTGCGAAGTTACAAATAAAAAGTGAAACTCCAAAGAAATTAGCCGATATTAGGGTTAGGAAGTTACACTTTGTTTAAAATCGAAGAAAAAACGGCGTTAAGTTTTCTTTTTTCCATTATTATTTCGTAATTTTGCATTTACTAAAAACATAACGCTACTTACAAAAAAAGGACGACACCGATGATTGATTCGCTCACCTATTATATATATGGTCTGTGTACTATGTTTTATTCTATGATGGCATGGATGTTTTGGCGCAAAGGAAGCGATATGCTCTCACGGCTGTTTTCCATCCTCATGATTATCACCTGTGCAGAGAGTTTCAAGGACCTTTTCCTCTACATAGAAAACCAGAACATAGTGAACGATGGTCTGTGGAACGAACTCACAGCCATGGACATGGTGGTGATACCGATCTATAATTTCATCCTCAAGGAACTTGTTAAGCCCGGATGGCTTACTTGGAAGAAAGTCATACTCCATGAGACCGTTTTTATTGTCCTCATCGCAGTACTGTTTATAACCAATGCACCTATTTGGTTTCACTGCCTTGTAGGGTGGGGCGCCATCTATGGTATCGGCACACTTGTCGTAACCTTGATGCTCATTTCCGACTACCATCGCCAGTTGAAAGACCGCTTCTCCTATCAGGAAAATATCAATCTCAACTGGTTGCAAGGCGTATTGTTCAGCTTCTTCTTTATCCTCATCGTATGGACCATAGCCTCTTTACGGCGCACAGCGTATGCTGACGACCTATACATGATATGCTCGCTGGCATTATGGATGGTATTGAGCTATTTTCTGTATCGCCACGAATCTGTCATAGACGAACTCGTCAATACTGAAACCATCGACGAACCGCAAGATGAAAGCGATATGGAGCAGAGTACAATAGCCACTATCGTGCAACGGTTGTTCTATCAGGAACAAATCTACCTCAACCCCAAACTTAAACTTTCAGATGTTGCCACGCTGGTTGGTACCAACCGTACCTATCTCAGCAGATATTTCAACCAGGAAAACGGTCAGACCTTCTATGATTATGTCAACAAACTACGCATCAGTCATGCCGAACATCTGCTCCGCACCACATCTGATTCGCTGGCAATCGTGGCAGAAAAATCAGGTTTCAACTCCCAATCTACGTTCCGCCGTGTATTTGCATGCTATCATGACTGTTCACCCATAGAATATCGTAAAATCCACACATCGTCCTGATACTAAGCTGTTTTTACCCGATGAACATCAGCGTTTACCAAATGGTAGATGCTGATTTTGTTTTAATGAGCATGTTTTTTTACCCAATGAAACACGATTTATTAATAAAAGCATTACCTTTGCGACATCGTAGTCGACAAGACAATTATTACTTAACCCAATAAAACAATTATGGACGAACAGCAACAAAAAAACTATGACGCTTGGGGTTACCTTGACCAAGCTCTTTTCACCTCATCGCATGTGAAAGCAAAAGACATCAAGATGGGAAGTACCGACTGGGACAACGTCTATCCGACCTCACCAGAAGAAATCGACCGCATGGAGGATCTCATCCAGCAGGCACAGGCTTCGGCAGATGATCCTAACGACGAACAGTTCAATGAGCGCATACGCGACCTAAAAGAGGTGGTGCACTATTCTCGCAAGCGTCACCGTACTTGGAAATTGGCACTTATCGCTGGAAGTATTCTCGGTGCCTGCATCTTTTGGTATTTCAGCAACCTAGATCAGGAATCAGTCCAAAACCGCCAGAAAGACGTGAAGATAGTAGAGTTGTGGCAGAAAGCCGACACCACTATTGCTTATCAGAAGATGGATACCGTCCTTTGGGAAAGGAATTTAAACTACAACGAGCGCCTCAATGGTGCCAATGCATATAAAGCCTACTATCTCACCGATTATAACCAGAGGGCAGAGAGTTCACGCCTCAATTCTGCAAAATACAAGCAGCAGGCAGACACCGCCTCTACCGACGAAAGGAAGAAAGCCTATTTGAAGTCTTCCGAAAAGGAACAGGAAGACTACGAGAAATACAAGAAGCGCTTTGAGGAACTCGCAGCAAAAGATTTCAAGGCTGTGAAAGAACTGGCGCTGAAAGATACCCAGGGAGCTGTTGACTCTATGAAGAGCAGCAGCAATACCAAACGTGCGTGGATGATCTACCTCATCATTCTCATCCCGCTATATATCATATCAGGCTACCCCAGAGGCTATATATTATCACGTCACCGTCGCCAGGCAAGTCTCATGCGAGGCTTGCAGAAGTGGGGATTCCGTTTGGCAGCATTCTTCTTCGGAGTAGGTCTTGCCATGCAGTTACTCCCCGACGATATTGTGAAATATCGCTATTCCAACGGCTATACAGAGACCCGTAGAGAGGTCAACCCCGCCAACTTCATCTATATCGTGATGAAGATCGGACTGATGGTTGTGGGCGTATTTATCTTCTGTTTCATCTCAGTTTTCATTATGACATTCGAAACCGTCACAGGTCTGATTCGTAATTTCAACTGGCAAGAGATTTTAAGCAAGAAAACTCAGCCACAGAGCTGAAACATTTAGAATTACTTAGTTTGCGTAGGTCCGTTCCCACAGGACCAAAAGAAATGAAGGGTGCATCTTTGGGTGCACCCTTTCCATTTTCTGCCAATGAAACTTACCCGCTTCTTGTTCGTCATTTCGTTTTAGGAAACAGTTATCTGTTATTTGTAACGCAAAAAATTCGTTTTAGGAAACTTAGAGTGTAATCCGTGTAAAGTATGACCTTAAATAATTCCGTTATTTCTGACCTTAAAAATTTCTGCGGTTACAAAATGCAGGCTCTTACTCCGAGTGATAAGCCGATGATGTCATTCAGACTGACGGCATGATCGAGGATCATCGAGCGGATATATAGGTCGCACGAACTGATTTCATAAAAGAACGAAATGTTTTTAGCAAACAATTTCGTGCGGTGGTTGGGAATGGTCATGGTGACACGCTGACCTAACGCGATATTGAGTCTGAATTTTGTTGACATGAAATTGTAGTAGGCATCGGGATAGCGCCTGGGCTGTGATTTCCAGAACTCATGACCATAGACGGTATTGATGTAAATGCTGGCGGTCAGCGGTTCGATACTCCACCCGTTTTTCATGCTATGACTCCACGGAACGAAGTTCTGCTTGAGCGTCATGGTGAGTTTGCCACGTGTGCTCTGGTGGGCAGGAATATAACCGAAGAGAAGGTCGGTTTCCCATTGTCGGCGGTTACCATAATCCCATCCCAATCCAGCAGAGACCACACCCATGTTGCCTGCGTTCTGAATGATGAATTGTGTGGGAATCAGCGCGGCCCAATGCTTACGGTAACGGTGCACGCGCTTGTCATAGTAACTCTCTTTTGCCTTTTCCACGTATGTGGTGTCTGGTGGGAGTGCTTGGGCACGGAACACCACGAGCAGCATGATCAGACTAAAAATGAACCTCTTCTTCATCATATCCCTCCTTTCTGATTGTGATGATGCGATAGATGCGGTGGTCGGAACAGTCGATGCCGTAGAACAGCAGTCCGTCGCTGTAAATATTGTTCACTACGCTATTGTGGTTGTGACCATAGACGCAAAACATGAGATGGGGCAGAAAGTCTATATATCTTCGAAATGCCTTTGCCACATTATTGTTGAACTGGTCGCTATAGGGTGGGGCGTGCATGATGATGACGGTACGGTCAAACTCATCGGCACGCGCGGTAATCTCCTGTTCAATATAGTCGAAATTGGGTACTGCCGCCATATAATCATATTCTGTGGCATTGGTGTTGAGACAGAGAAATTTGACGCGTCCTGCGATGAATGAGAAATCCAAGGATCCGTAGAGTACTTGGTATGACTGATCGCCCGTGCCTAAGAAATCGTGGTTGCCTATCAATGCCACATAGGGTACATCCAGCTTCTGAAGGATCTTCCGTGTCCGTTCATACTCCTTTTTCGTGCCCGTGTCGGTGAGGTCTCCACAATGCACCACGAAATCGATGTCGTTACGCTTGTTGATGTCGTCAATCTCTGCCTTGGTATTGGTGTACCAGCCATGGGTGTCGCTGATGAAAGCGATGCGCAGGGAGTCTCTTGATGCAAACCGTTGTTCTATTTCGGCGATGGCCTGCTTGTTATGATGGGTCTCGCCTTTGTAGTTGACATCGTAGGGATGAACATCAAAAACGTCGTTGCACGCCGTCAGGAGACAGATCATGGCCATGCACAGAAAGAGGATGGTCTGCTTGGAACGCTTGTTGATATCGTTGTTGCTTTCAGTTTTCATGATGGTGATGGATATATTATTTCTTTTTGTCGGCAACAGCGGTTCAAATGGTATTAAACCGACTGATGAGTTTCTTGCGATAGAGCCGTGCCACCTTGACATGCTGAATTTGTTCGAAGGGCGGATAGAGGCGACAGACATTGTCGCACACTTCCATCAAACAGTTGATATTGATGACAAAGCGCTGGCTCACCTGTACAAAACAAGGGTCGAGGGCGAGCAATGTTTCACAGTTGACGTTACGTTTCAGGCGTATGGGTTCTTCACATCCCGACACAACGACTTCCCAGATTCGCTGGTCACTATTGTAGTAAAAGAGTCCGATGTCGGCAATGGAAACCACTCGAAAGTCAGAGAAGTTGGTATTGAAAATCAGTTTTTCGCGGTCGCGCCGTACAGTACTGTTGATGTCGGCAGGATTGTTGTCAGGCGCCTTCTGGTTGGAGGATTCGATATGGAGGCGTAAGCGCTGAATCATCGCCGAGAGTTCGTCGCGGTCAACAGGTTTGAGTAGAAAGTCGAATGCCTCGTTACGAAACGAAGAAAGCATCGAGTCCTTATGTCCGGTGTACATCACCACCCGGCAACGTCCTTGCGTCAGACGTTTCACCTCGCGGATGAAATCCACTCCCGACATGCCCGGCAGTTCTACATCAAGAAAGACGAGGTCAGGAGAAGCAGCCTTGATCTGACCTTCTGCCACCGTGGTGTTGCAGGCGCTTCCCACCACTTCAATATCGTCGTATTCCAAGAGCATGCGGCTCAGAGTTTCGATGGATAGAATCTCGTCGTCTATTATGATTGTTTTCATAAGTATTTAATTTATAGTGTAACAGTTTAAATTCGTAAAATATTTACTTTATAGTGCTTTCAGGTGTCTCGGTACCGTAAGTATGGCGCTGCATCCATGGTCATTATGGATGTCGAAACGGATCTTCGAACTTTTGTTTTCTTCGTTGATAATCGCCATGGTGTGGCGGATGATATTCAGTCCGATACGTGCCTTGGCATTGTTGTAGGCACGGATGTCAAAACCAGGACCATTGTCTTTCACGCAGATACATGCCTGCTGATCGTCAATGGCAACGCTGATCATAAGATGTTTCTCGCCTTCCTTATGTTTCAGTCCATGAATGATGGCATTCTCGGTCAGTATCTGCACAAACATCGACGGAATGAGAATGGCGTTCATCTTGTCTGTTGGAGGAAAGTCATAAGACACGATAAAGTCTTGTCCCATAAGTGATTTCTCCATTTCAACAAACTGTTTCACGAAGTCTATTTCCTGGTCCAGCGTTACGAAAGTCTTGCTGGAGATGTCGAGACTCGACCGAATGAGACGCGCCAGCAGCGTCAGCCGATTGGCCTCATTGGGACCATAAGAACCGACGCACGAATTGAGCACATTAAAGATGAAGTGGGGAGAGATGCGCTGGCGCACGATGGTCAGACGGAGGTTCAGCATATCGATGTGACGCTGTAAGGTGCGCTTGCGGTTATAGAACAGTTTTGCCAACAATACGGACACCACCACGATCAGGAAAGCAACGATTCCCCCCATGATATGGAGATTGACTTGATAGTTGGCACGCTCCTCCTGCACCCGGAGCTGGTTGTGGAGTCGCAACGTATCTTCACTCAAACGCACCATGATATCGTTCGCTCGCGCGATATTCTGTCGGTTCATGATACTGTCGTGGGTCTCATAAACACTCTTCTGCAAGCGGTAGGCACGTGAATAGTCACCCGTACGCGCGTAATACTCACTCAGATACTCGTAGCGTATGTCTTTTAGCATCGGATTGACCGGAGCGGAAAGGCGTTCCTGTCTCAAGGTGTGCTCAATGTCTGCATAGTGTCCTGCATGGAGTGCAAGACCGATACGTATGGTGTTGCAATAGAACACGCCAGCCTCTATGTTTCGTTGGTGGAAGAAAGGTTCAACCTGTTCGAGATAAACACGTGATGAATCAGACTGATGGAGTCGGAGAAAGACGTCTGCCATATTGAGCTTGCAAATCTTCATGTCGAGCACATCAGGGGTTCCCTTTTGCTCCAAATGGCGTTGCAGTCTGCGAAAGGCTTTCAGCGATTGCCTGTATTGTTTTTGGTAATAATAGGTATTACCATAGTTGTTAAGAAACACGATCTGCATGGCAGGAGTGAGGTCGTCAAAACGCTGATCTACGATTTTGTAACTCCTGAGTGCAGAGGGGAAGTCGCCAAGAGCAGTATAAACCCGACCGAGTCCCATACGATAGGAGAGTGTCTGCGTATCGTTTCTACCCAATGAGTCGGCAAGCACGAGGGCTTTTCTATACCAATGTGAAGCCTTCGTTAGATCATGTTTCTCGGCATAGGCATCCGCCATATTAGCCGCCAAGTCGGGCAAGTAGCTTGTCTGGTCGCTAACAGACAATAACTGGTATGCGCTATGGTAAAGTCTCACTACGCTGTCGGGATTGCCATGGAGCAGATAGAGATGAGAACCGCGTGCTGCCAACGTCCTGGCGCGCATACCGTTGATGCGGGGCGAGACAGGAAACGCCTTGAGAAAATGTTCAGCCTTATCCACATAAAACAAAGAGGAGTCTGGTGTGACGGTCATCAGGAAATGCGAAGCGTAAAGCAGGGCATAGTCGTAATATTCGAGCGAATCATCGGCAGTCGCCATGGCGTGACGGATGGAATCTACAGAACCCGGCTGTTGCCGCTTGAGCGAATCTCCCAAAGCCATCAGACGCTGCGTCTTGGCGGCCGAACGACAGTTGGAAGAATCAGAATTAAACTGGCAGGCAGAAAAAGCCAGCACAGCAATGGTGGCGAACGCCAACCCGAATATTTTTTTCGGTATAGGAATTGATTGTTTATTCATTATATATTTTCAATGCTGCAAAATTAGTGAAAAATTCTTCAAAATGTAATAGATTCCAGAAAATTTTATGTAATTTTGCGCACAGAAACATTGCTTTTTATGGTACACAATATATTCAAAGGCTTGGGCATCGCCCTGATTACACCATTTACAGAGAACGGAGAGGTTGACTACAAGTCGCTTCATCGCCTCGTGGAATATCAGTTGGACAACGGTGCCGATTTTTTCTGCATTCTCGCAACAACAGGCGAGACACCCACATTGACCGCAGAAGAGAAAAAGAAAATCAAGGAATTGGTGATTAACACAGTAGGCGGAAAGGTACCCATCCTCGTAGGCTGTGGCGGCAACAATACAACTGCCGTTGTCGAAGAGTTGCAGAATGGCGACTTCAAAGGTATTGATGGTGTGCTGAGCGTCTGCCCATATTATAACAAGCCATCGCAGGAAGGCCTTTACCAACACTTCAAAGCCATTGCGGCTGCTACTCAGTTACCCGTAGTACTATATAATGTACCGGGAAGAACAGGTGTCAACCTGAAGGCGGAAACCACCGTCAGACTTGCACGCGACTGCTACAATATCGTGGCTATCAAAGAGGCAAGCGGCAATCTGGAGCAGGTGGATGAAATCATCAAGAACAAGCCCAACGACTTTGATGTCATTTCAGGCGACGATGCGCTTACCTTCCCCATGATATCATGCGGAGCCGTCGGTGTGATCAGCGTCATAGGCAATGCGCTGCCACGCGAGTTCTCTAAGATGATTCGCTTGCAGTTGCGAGGTGAATACGATGGCGCACGAAAGATACACCACCGCTTTACCGATCTTTTCTCGCTCTTGTTTGTAGATGGCAATCCTGCAGGCGTTAAGGCGATGCTTCACGAAATGGGATTCATCGACAATATCTTACGACTGCCATTGGTTCCCACACGCATCTCAACGTTGCAGCGCATGAGCGAGATCATGAAGGAACTGAAAATCTAAAGTATCAAGTGTCTTATGGAGGAAAACAGGGTTATTCACGAAATTACGCCCTTGATGGGCAAAGACTCCCTCTACATAGCCGACCGCAGAAAGAAGGAGTTTACTTATCCTATTCACAATCATGAAGTGTTTGAACTCAACTTTGTGGAACATGCACCAGGTGTGAGGAGAATTGTGGGTGACTCTAATGAAGTGATCGGAGAATACGACCTTGTCCTCATAACCAGTCCTGACCTTGAACATGTATGGGAACAAAACGAATGTAAGAGTGAAGACATACGCGAAGTCACTGTACAGTTCTATATCGACTTGAGCGAAGACGGTTTTTTCGGTAGGAATCCATTCAACTCGCTACGGAAGATGATGCTTGAAGCAAGGAAAGGATTGGCCTTCCACATGGAAGACATCCTCCGCGTCTATAACCTTATAGATACACTCAGCTCTATCAAAGACGGTTTTTATGCTGTGACACAGTTTCTTGCCATACTCTACGAACTGTCGAAAAGCACTAAAATGCGCCCGCTGGCAAGCAATAGTTACGCCAAGGTAGAAGTGGCAAGCGACTCAAGACGCGTGCTCAAGGTTAAGAATTTCATAGCCAAAAACTATATGGACGAGATCAGACTCGGAACACTTGCTGATATTGCAGGTATGAGTCCGTCGGCATTCAGCCGATTCTTCAAACTCCATACCGGAAGGACACTCAGCGACTATGTCATTGACATGAGACTGGGATATGCCAGCAGAATGCTTGTGGATACCTCAAAAAGCGTGGCGGAAATATGCTACGAATGTGGCTTCAACAACCTCAGCAATTTCAATCGTATCTTTAAGAAGAAGAAAGACTGTTCACCGACAGAGTTTCGGGAGAACTACCACAAGACACGAATCATCATTTGATAGCAACAAGACGAGGGCGCAATCAGCTTACGACAAGTGCATTCGAAAACAGGTCTGAATAATATATTATCGTGAAAGAGAAAGAAATACAAATCAGCGATTACAACTATCCGTTGCCCGATGAACGCATAGCAAAATTCCCATTGCCCGTGCGCGACCAATCTAAATTGCTGATCTATCAGCAAGGAAACATTTCAGAAAGTAAGTTCTACCACCTCGCAGAATTCCTGCCGAAAGGTGCCCTGATGGTGTTCAACAATACAAAGGTCATACAGGCAAGACTACATTTCCGAAAGGAAACAGGAGCACTCATTGAAGTGTTTCTGCTCGAACCGGCAGAACCGGCAGACTATGAACAGATGTTTCAAACCAACAAAAAATGCAGTTGGCTCTGCCTCGTGGGAAATCTCAAGAAATGGAAAGAGGGAACACTCTGCAGAACCATCACGGTCAAGCAACATACCCTCACCATCAAAGCCACGAGAAAAGGCGAACACGGTACGAGTCAATGGGTGGATTTCGAATGGGACAATACAGATGTAAACTTTGCAGATATACTCGATGTGGCTGGCGAACTCCCTATACCTCCGTATCTCAACAGAGAAACACAGGAAAGCGACAAAACTACCTATCAGACCGTATATTCTAAAATAAAAGGAAGTGTGGCTGCACCAACAGCGGGACTCCACTTCACACCGGAGGTGCTCGCAGACCTCGACCGTCACGGAGTGGAATGCGAGGAACTCACACTGCATGTTGGAGCAGGAACCTTTAGACCGGTGAAAAGCCAACACATTGGCGAACACGACATGCACACAGAATATATTGCTGTCAGAAAACATACATTGGAGCGCCTCGTGGAGCACAATGCCAATGCCATTGCCGTAGGAACCACCAGCGTCAGAACGCTGGAGAGCCTATATTATATAGGTCTGAAACTCGAATGCAACCCGGAACTCACCGAAGAACAACTTCATGTTTGCCAGTGGGAACCATACGAAGAGGAAAACGGAGCCGGAACAGACAGTAAACTGCCTGCAAAAAAGGCTTTGGAGAATATCATCGCATGGCTCGATAGTCACCATCTGACCACACTTCACTCTTCCACTCAAATCATCATCGCACCAGGCTATGAGTATAAAATAGTGAAGATGCTCATCACCAATTTCCATCAGCCGCAAAGCACGTTGCTCTTGCTGGTCAGCGCATTTGTGAAAGGCGACTGGAAACGCATCTACGACTACGCATTAAGCCACGATTTCCGTTTCCTGAGCTATGGCGACTCTTCGCTCCTCATACCATAAACGGAGAAGTAAACAAGCAAATAGTAACAAATAGTTGAGATATGAAATACGGATTTGTAAATGTCGCAGCAGCTGTTCCTGCAGTAAAAGTGGCAGACACAGCATACAACGTCTTTGAAATCGAGAAAATCATTGCCGACGCAGAGGGCAGGGGAGTGGAGATTCTCTGCTTTCCAGAACTATGTATCACGGGCTATACCTGTCAGGATCTGTTCAGACAACAGCTGTTACTAACACAGGCGGAAGAGGGACTCATGACGCTTCTTGATTTTACAAGACAGCTCAACGTCATCTGCATCGTGGGACTACCCGTACAGACAGGAGGAATGTTGCTCAACTGCGCAGCTGTCATCCAAGCAGGTACACTGCTCGGACTCGTGGCAAAAACATATCTGCCCAACTACAACGAGTTCTATGAGAAACGATGGTTCGCTTCTGCGCAAGATCTCAAAACAACGGAAGTTTACTTAGCAGGATCACCCGTCGCGCTGACTGCACAACCCACCATCTTCCAAACAACGGACGGAGTGAAGTTTGGAGTGGAAATATGTGAGGACGTATGGGCACCTGTGCCACCAAGTAACAATCTCACACTGGCTGGAGCAGATATTATCTTCAACTGCTCAGCAAGCAACGAACTCACCGGCAAACATAAATACCTTCGCAACCTGCTCATGCAACAGAGTGCAAGAACCATTAGCGGATACGTTTATGCTTCATCGGGATTCGGTGAATCTACGCAAGATGTGGTCTATGGAGGTAATGCCATGATTTTTGAAAACGGACACTTGCTCGCTGAAGGCGAACGCTTCTCGCTGCAGCCACAGATACAAGTGGCACAAATCGATGTGGATCGACTCAGAACGGACAGAATGGACAATACCACGTTTGTAAATGCCCAACGAGAAGCTTTTGCGCAGATTATTTCATGTAAAATGGTGGAATCAGCTGAGTTTAAACTGTCAAGATACGTAGATCCGCATCCGTTCACTCCCGACGATGACGATATGCAGGAAAGTTGCGAAGAAATACTCAACATCCAGTCGGCTGGTCTTGCCAAACGATTGGTACATACCAATTGCCAGAAGGTTGTGATAGGAATAAGCGGCGGTCTCGACTCGACGTTGGCTTTGCTCGTATGTGTCAGAACATTCGATATGCTTGACTACGATAGAAAAGGGATATTGGGAGTCACCATGCCTGGATTTGGTACTACAGACCGCACGCACGACAATGCAATCCGTCTCATGCAGACACTGGGCATCAGCCAAAAGGAAATAAGTATTGCCAAAGCAGTCAAACAACATTTTGAAGACATCGGACAGGATATTGACACGCATGATGTGACCTACGAAAACTCGCAAGCAAGAGAGCGCACGCAAATTCTTATGGATCTCGCCAACAAGGAAAACGCACTCGTCATCGGAACTGGTGACCTTTCTGAACTCGCGCTGGGATGGGCAACCTATAACGGCGACCACATGTCAATGTACGGAGTCAATGCAGGAGTACCCAAAACGCTGATACAGTATCTGATAAGATACATGGCAGAACTTGAACTGTTCAACGAACAAAAAGCAACGCTCATCGACGTTATTGATACACCTATCTCGCCAGAACTGACACCGGCTGACGATGAAGGACAAATCAAACAGAAGACAGAAGACCTTGTAGGTCCCTACGAACTGCACGACTTCTTTCTCTACTATTTCCTGAGATTTGGATTCAGACCCAGAAAGATCATGATGCTTGCAGAACAAGCTTTCGACGAGAAATATGACAGGAAAACCATCAAAAAATGGCTGACCACATTCTGCCGCAGATTCTTTAACCAGCAATTCAAACGATCTTGTCTGCCTGACGGACCGAAAGTGGGAAGCGTCAGCCTCTCGCCAAGAGGTGACTGGAGAATGGCAAGTGATGCCTCAAATGCATTGTGGGTAAAAGAATGTGAAAGCTTATAACACTTTAAAAACAAAATGCCAGATAACAAACAACCACGCCGCACAAGAAAACCGGCGACTGATAATACTTTCGTACACGTTCAGCCGCAAGCTACAGAAATAGAAAAAACTGTGCTCGGAGCACTCATGATCGACAAAGATGCCTATTCGGTGGTCTGTGAGCTGCTGTATCCTGAAAGTTTCTATGAACCTCGAAACCAAAAAATCTATGAGGCAATAAGAGAACTCGAATTGCGCGAAAAACCTGTTGATGTATGGACTGTGACCGAACAGTTGGCTCATCAAGGGGACCTCGAAGATGTTGGAGGACCAGGGTATGTTACTGAACTCTCCTCAAGGGTTTCCTCATCGGCAAGTATCGAATATCACGCAAGAATCATTGCGCAGAAATTCCTCGCACGACAGCTGATTTCCTATGCCAGCGTCATCGAAACGAAAGCTTTTGACGAAACGATAGATGTGGAAGATCTGATGCAGGAGGCAGAAGGTTCGCTCTTCGAACTCTCGCAAAAGAATATGAAGAAGGACTATACCCAAATCGACCCGGTCATCAAAAATGCTGTAGATGGCATTCAAAAGGCTGCAGCAAACAAAGACGGACTGACGGGTGTTTCCACTGGTTATTATAAACTTGATGATATGACCAGTGGATGGCAAGCCTCTGACTTAATCATCATCGCAGGACGACCTGCCATGGGTAAAACGTCATTCGCACTCTCCATGGCTAAGAATATTGCTTCAGACAATAAAGTTCCGATGGCTTTCTTCTCTCTTGAAATGAGCAATACGCAATTGGTCAACAGGTTGATTTCTAACGTATGCGAAATCCAGGGTTCGAAAATACTCAACGGACAACTGCACCCTGACGAATGGGATAGGCTTGACAAACGACTCAACAATCTATTGGGAGCACCGCTTTATGTGGATGATACGCCGGGACTGTCGGTTTTCGAACTGCGCACAAAGGCACGACGCCTCGTCAGAGAACATGGGGTGAAGATTATCATGATCGACTATCTACAGTTGATGAACGCTCAAGGTATGAGGTTCTCTTCACGACAAGAGGAGGTATCGACCATCAGCCGCTCACTCAAAGGACTCGCAAAGGAACTCAATATCCCTATCATCGCACTCTCGCAGCTGAACCGTGGTGTTGAAAGCCGAGAAGGTAATGATGGAAAACGACCTCAATTGTCTGACTTGCGTGAATCGGGTGCCATTGAGCAGGATGCGGACATGGTGCTCTTTGTTCACAGACCAGAATACTACCATATTTATCAAGATGAACACGGACACGACCTCAGAGGTATGGCACAGATTATCATTGCCAAACACCGTAAAGGTGCGACTGGTGATGTGTTGCTCAACTTCAGAGGTGAGTTTACACGATTTGAGAATCCGGAAGACGGCAAACTCAACACTAAGAACGCAAATGACGGCGGAGGTGAAATTCTTGGCAGCAAAGTGAATGGGGGAGACCAAGGTGGCACGATGGAATCTCCGTTTGGCTATGATGGACCTGACGGACCTATGCCTTTCTAACAATCATAATATGCAGATATAAACTAAAATACTTAAAATCATGAAGAAACTATTATTAGGCGACGAAGCCATTGCGCAAGGAGCTCTCGATGCTGGATTGAGCGGCGTCTATGCCTATCCTGGAACTCCGTCAACGGAAATTACCGAGTATATCCAAGGCTCTGCACTCGCACGCGAATGGGGAGTGCACAGTCGTTGGTCAACCAACGAGAAAACTGCAATGGAGGCAGCATTGGGAATGTCCTTCATGGGTAAAAGAGCCATGGTCTGCATGAAACATGTAGGTCTGAATGTATGCGCCGACCCGTTTGTCAACTCGGCAATGACGGGAACAAACGGTGGACTCATCGTTCTAGTGGCTGACGACCCATCAATGCACTCTTCACAGAATGAACAAGATAGCAGATTCTATGGTAAGTTTGCCATGATTCCCACACTCGAACCCGCAAGCCAACAAGAGGCTTACGATATGATGGAAGAAGCTTTCCAACTCTCTGAAGAACAACATCTGCCAGTACTCGTGCGTGTTACAACTCGCATGGCTCACTCTCGTGCCGTGGTGAAAGTGAAAGAGACACCAAGACAACAAAACGAGCTCAACTACAATGCTCAGGCTTCTAACTGGGTATTGCTGCCTGCTTTTGCTAGAAAACGTAATGCTATCGTTACTGCGCAACAAGCAGAACTCGAAACTATTGCAGAAAAGAGTTCACACAATAAATATGAGGATGCTGCTGATCATTCCATGGGTATTATCGCTACGGGAATTGCCTATAACTACCTGATGGAATGTTTCCCTGACGGTTGTCCGTTCCCCGTACTCAAAATCAGTCATTACCCGTTACCAAAAGCGTTAGCAAGACGAATGACAGAGGCATGTGAGAGTGTGCTGATTGCAGAAGAAGGACAACCATTCGTAGAAGAAATGGTGCGTGGCGTAATGCCTGGAAATACTGTCATCAAAGGAAGACTCACAGGAGAACTTCCACGTACAGGAGAACTTAATCCAGACCTCATCAAAAAGGCTTTGGGTATAGAAAGCGACGAGAGGTATGCTACGTGTGAGGATGTCGTGCCACGCCCACCTGCACTCTGTCAAGGTTGTGGACACCGCGATGTATATGCTGCTCTCAACCAAGTATTGCTTGACTATCCCAACGCACGCGTATTTGGCGATATTGGTTGCTACACTCTCGGTTTCCTTCCACCATACAAAGCTATTCACTCTTGTGTAGATATGGGGGCGTCTATTACAATGGCTAAAGGAGCGTCAGATGCCGGACAATGGCCTGCTGTTGCCATCATCGGAGATTCTACATTTACTCATTCGGGAATGACAGGACTCTTAGATGCCATCAACGAAAATGCTGACATCACAGTTATCATCAGCGACAACCTCACCACAGCAATGACAGGTGGACAAGACTCGGCTGGAACTAATAAGTTTGAAGCCATCTGCCGAGGACTGGGACTAAGCGAGGAGCATCTCAAAGTGGTTGTCCCCCTGCCTAAAAACATGGCAGAAATCACACAGACCATTCGTGACGAAATCAACTATCATGGTCCTAGTGTGATCATTCCAAGACGTGAGTGCATGCAGACGTTGCAAAGACATCTGAAGCAGAAAAAGAATGCCGAGCGAAAATAACATATTCCGTATAATACTAAAACCAAGAACAAGATGAAAACAGATATCATACTATGCGGTGTCGGCGGACAAGGAATTCTCTCTATTGCCACGATTATCGGTGAAGCCGCAATGAACGAAAACCTTTATATCAAACAGGCTGAAGTACACGGAATGTCACAACGTGGAGGTGATGTGCAGTCCAATCTGCGCATCTCTGATAAACCTATCGCCAGCGACCTTATTGCAAAAGGTAAGGCTGATGTTATCATCTCCATGGAACCTATGGAGGCTCTACGCTATTTGCCGTTCCTCAACGAAGAGGGATGGATTATCACTTCTGCATCTCCCTTTGTCAATATACCAAACTATCCAGAAATGGCAGTTATTGAGCATGACCTCAAAAAATTACCACACGTTATCATGCTCGATATCGAACAACTGGCCAAGGACAATGGTGTGCCTCGTTCTGCCAACGTAATTCTTCTGGGAGCTGCACAAAAGGCTTTGAATATTGAATATGATAAGTTGGAAGCTGCCATACAACGGGTATTCGCCAGAAAAGGAAAAACTATCGTCGAGGCGAATATCAAGGCATTGGCCATTGGAAAGGAACACCAATTATGAAACAGACACCTATAGATCCAAAACTCATTGACTCACTGGTAGGCGAACTGGGCATTAACGACTTTGCTAAAGCAACTATACGAGAAGTTAAACTCGTGGCTGCACGGGCAGAGAAACAGTCTGGAGTGGAGTTTATCAAAATGGAAATGGGTATTCCAGGACTTCCTGCAGCAAAGGTAGGGGTGGAAGCTCAGATGAAAGCGTTGGGCAACGGAATAGCTAATCTGTATCCTGATATTCAGGGACTGCCCGAACTGAAAAATGAAGCGTCACGCTTTGTCAAAGCATTCATCGGCATTGATATCGCACCTGAAGGATGTGTGCCCGTTTGTGGTTCCATGCAGGGTACGTTTGCTTCTTTCTTGACTTGTTCGCAGGCTGACAGCAAAAAAGATACGGTTCTATTCATTGATCCAGGATTCCCTGTACAGAAAATGCAATTGCAGGTTATGGGGGTAAAATATGAAACATTTGATGTCTATAGTTACCGGGGAGAACGTCTGGGTGAGAAACTTGAATCTTATCTGAAACAAGGTAATATCTGTGCTATTGTCTATTCAAACCCCAATAATCCGTCGTGGATTTGTCTCAACGAGAAAGAACTCAAGACGATTGGACAACTGGCCACTCAATACGATGCGATTGTGATGGAAGACCTTGCATATTTTGCCATGGATTTCCGTCGAGACTTGAGTAAACCGTTCCTGCCTCCGTACCAACCGACGGTAGGTCGCTATACAGACAATTACATCCTGCTGATTAGCGGATCTAAAGCTTTCAGTTATGCGGGTGAGCGTATTGGTGTGACATGCATCTCGGACAAACTGTTTCATCGCCATTTCGATGAACTTGCAGCAAGATATGGAGGATTGACCTTCGGACCAGTTTTCTCTACACGCATGCTTTATGCTTTGTCCTCTGGAACTAGTCATTCTGCACAATATGCTATGGCAGCCATGCTGCGAGCTGCTTCTAATGGGGAATATGATTTCCGAAGCGAAGTAAGTGTCTATGGAAAAAGAGCACATCAACTGAAAGAAATATTCCTTCGACATGGATTCCATATTGTCTATGATAAAGACTTGGACGAACCTGTAGCGGATGGATTCTATTTCACCATAGGATACAAAAATATGAGTAGCGGACAATTGGCTTACGAATTGATGAGTTATGGTGTTTCAGCAATATGCCTCGTAACTACAGGATCTGACCAAGAAGGATTGCGGGTGTGCACTTCTTTCATTGAAGATCACCAATATGCACAATTGGAAGAAAGAATGAGTATTTGGGAAGAAAACCATCAATAAACCAACAAATTGAATCAGCATACAAGAAAGAAGTTCCGGTTTTAAATGATCTTTAGTAAAGCCGGAACTTCTTTTTGTTTATTTTATAGTGAACTTTAAAAACTCTTCATAACGAAAGTCTTTCATTAAACACTAAAACTCTGTACTTTTACTTTTCTTCAACACAAGTACTTATGATAGTTTTTCGTCGTTCTTTTTATAAACAATTACATTTTACATAAGAATAGAGTAGGGGGAGTGAATTATCGCGCCATACGATATATTTCTCGCATTTCATTCTGACCCAAAACCTCCATGGCACCCACGGTAATCTTTCCACCACGAGAGCATTTGTCAACCATCACCTCTAGCTCTTCCTCGGTAATTTCACGACCTAGAAGTTCGTGAATTGAAGTCGGCATACCAATTTCATGATAAAACTTCTCCACAGCTTCAATACCGGACAGAGCAGTCTGCCGAGGATTGGCAAAATCGTTTGTGACTCCCATGACGTTGACAGCAAATTGAACAAAACGATTCAAGTGTCGATCCATGACAAAACGTGCCCATGAGGGCCAAAGGGCTGCAAGGCCAGCTCCGTGTGTTACACCAAACAAAGCACTCAGTTCGTGCTCAAGACGGTGGGTTGCGAAATCTTTTTCTGTTCCACACTCAGTCAGGTCATTGTGTGCAAGAGAGCCAGCCCACATAATTTGGGCACGATAACGATAATTCTCAGGATCTTTGAGTACCAATGGCAGCACATCCTTTACCGTACGCATCAATGATTCTGCAATACCATCAGTCAATGTCATTTCCTCATATTTGGAAAAATAACGTTCCATGGTGTGCATCATAATATCTGTACCGCCAGCAGCTGTCTGATAAGAAGGTAAGGTGTAAGTCCGCTCTGGGTTCATTACAGCAAACTTACAGCGACATAAATCGCTGTTTATGCCACGTTTCAATAAACCGTCATCTTTCGTTATCACGCAACTTGAAGACATTTCGCTTCCTGCAGCAGGAATAGTGAGGACAGTGCCAACTGGCAGGCATTGCTGAGGAACAGCCTTTCCGTCCCAAAAATCCCAAACATCACCGTCATAATGCACACCATAGGCAATAGCCTTTGAAGAGTCTATAACGCTACCGCCGCCAACGGCAAGAATAAAATCCACATCATGTTTGCGACACAAATCAATTCCTTCATAAACTTTACTTAGCAGAGGATTTGGCACCACGCCGCCAAGTTCAACAAATGATAAACCAGCGTCACGCAATTGTGTGCGCACCACATTCAGCAAACCAGATTTTTCTGCAAAACCACCGCCATAATGTAGTAATATCTTATGGCCGCCATAAGCACTTACAAGACTACCTATTTGTTTTTCAGCATTACTGCCAAAAACTACACGCGTAGGTGCATAGAAATTAAAATCCTTAATCATAGTATTTCCCCGGACAAGAAGGAAAATCGTATTCTGTCCTTTTTGTTTTATCTTTTAGACGAGCTATTTATAATGCAAATATAATAATAATCCACGAGACAGAACATAGATGTTTAAATTATTTATAATATTTTCCCCAATTCGGGACAAAATAGCGATTAGTTAAATATAAAGACAGATACGCAAAACTCTTCCCATGCTATCAGACATGGGCTGTATATAAAGAATCGAAAGAGATTATGGCTCATCCGACATTTCGAGTGAAAAAGTCAATGTAAAATAAAAGAAAACTGCCGAAGTTTTTGTATATTTGAATAACCACAAACAAATATATAAGATTGCTAAAGTGCAATTATCAGTTCTTTTATAAATAAAAAGCAGTTTCTTGATAACTTTCTATACAGCTTACAACAAATATTAGACAATACTGAATTTAAATCGCCCTATTCTATTTTGGTCCAATATATAGCATAGATTTATCGTTTGAAAGTTATATATAATAGTTTTTTATATATTGTGTGGGCACACAATATAATACTTCTGAAAAATTCTTTAGAAATGTTTTTGATTTTAAAAAAAATATATTACCTTTGCATCAGTTATCCTGAAAACAATCTTTTTACCTTAAAAGAGAGCTAATACCTATTGAAGATTGAAGCGATTGCCTGTGAGGGTCATCGCTTTATTTTTTTTATTATAAATTTGGTTGTCTCATAAAAAATTCGTAACTTTGCGCCCGATTTAGTCCGTTTTGGCTCGGTAAAGTCACAACACGGTGTTGTGCGCCAGTCGGAAAAACCCGTTTATAACATTTAAATAATGTACGCAATTGTAGAAATTAACGGTCAGCAGTTCAAAGCCGAAGAAGGCAAAAAGCTCTTCGTGAACCACATGAAAGAGGCTGAAGCCGGCAAGACTGTTGAGTTTGACAAGGTACTGCTTGTCGACAAAGAAGGTTCAGTACAGGTAGGTGCACCCACCGTAAGCGGTGCTAAAGTAGTATGTGAAGTGATCAATCCCCTTGTTAAGGGTGAGAAGGTTATCGTTTTCAAGATGAAGCGTCGTAAGGACTCTCGCAAAAAGAACGGTCACCGTCAGCAGTTCACTCAAGTAGAAGTTAAATCAGTAATCGCTTAAACGTAGGAGGAACAAGAAATGGCACATAAAAAAGGTGTAGGTAGTTCTAAGAACGGCCGTGAGTCTGCATCACAGCGACTCGGCATTAAGATTTTCGGTGGCCAGAAGGTTGTTGCAGGCAACATTATTGTTCGCCAGCGTGGCTCTAAGCACAACCCCGGCAACAATGTTGGTATGGGTAAGGACGATACTTTGTTCGCTCTCGTTGACGGAACTGTTCAGTTCCACAAAGGAAAGCGTGACAAGAGCGTTGTTTCAGTAATCCCCGAAGCATAACGCCGAACAAGAAAAAAAATACTCCAAACAAACAATAGAATCCCAAATCTCTCACGAGGTTTGGGATTTCTACTTTTTAAAGGCTGTGGAGGTTAAAGGTTACGAACCTTATGAAGCTGCAAACGTATGCACTTTTACCCTGATACGTGGGGGTAAATGGTATATAGTTGCCTAAATGGTTTATAATTCTAACGATAAATATTCAAGTATTCCGTTGAAGAAGAGCGACTACAAAAAAAAACAAGAACCTATGGAGTAGAGTTTCTGTATTGTTTTATTTATAAAATGTGAACTTACTTGTTTTTTGCTTTTTTAAGTCTATTATAGAAAGGATGGAGCAATGAAGTTGCGACTCCCCTACCCGACAATTTGTCTAGTTCAGTTTTGGCTCGATTGTTTTTGCCAGATATGATGAGTAAGTCAATATACGACAACGCATAGTCTATGTTGGCAGGCTTTCTTTTAATCGCTTCTTCCCAGTCGTATAATGCTATTTCATATAGTTTCAGTTCTGCTTCATAAGAAGCTCGTGCCACATACACTTCCGGATCCTCCGGATGCTGTTCTACCACAATATTTAGTTGTTCCAGTGCCTCTTTTCTTCTTCCAGATGACTGGAACATATAAGCAAGTCCAAGTCTTGCTTCTTTATTAGTAGGAACGTTGGCAAGAACGGTTTCGTAATCGTTTTTTGCCAAATCATAGCGTCTGAGATGCATGTACGCGTATGCGCGATAATATAGAGCCGATAAGTTTTTTGATTCGTACCGAAGTATGAGTGTATATTCATCAACGGCATATTCCCATTGTTGCAGTTCGAGATTGACTGCAGCTTTTCTTAAGTGTAAATCGGTATTATATGGAGAAAGTTCAATCTTTCGGTTTAGTGAATTGAGTGAATCACGCCATTGCTGATTGTTCGTCTGTGAGAAAGTCACAGACGAACAAATCATCAATAGAGTAATAATCAAGCTTTTTTGATATAATCTACAATCCATGCTCCCACTTCTTTTGTTCCGTAAGCCTTGCCACCTTCAACTTGAATTTCTGGAGTTCTTACATTGGCGTCTAACGATGCGTTGACAGCCTCTCGTATCAATGCGCCTTCTTTGTTGAGTCCGAAATGTTCAAGCAACATTGCAGCCGATAGGATTTCTGCTAATGGATTGGCGAGGTTTTTACCTGCAGCCTGTGGCCATGAGCCGTGCACAGGTTCGAAGAGTGGTGTATGCTCACCGAGTGATGAAGATGGCTGTAATCCCATAGATCCTGTGATACAACTGGTCTCATCTGTAAGGATATCGCCAAATGTATTTTCTGTAACGACAACATCGAAGAAGCGTGGTTCTGTCAGCACACGCATTGAAGCGTTATCGATAAACATATAGTCGGTGTTGACATCAGGATACTGGGGTTCCATTTCCTTAGCAATCTGTCTCCAGAGTCGTGAACTTGCCAGCACATTGGCTTTATCTACAACGGTGAGGTGCTTTCTACGTTTCTGTGCTGTTTCGAAAGCTACTTTGAGTATTCTCTCAATTTCAGGTCTTGTATAGATGTCGGTATCGTAAGCCTTGTCATTATCCTGATATTTCTCTCCGAAATACATACCTCCTGTGAGCTCTCTGATAACTACGAAATCTGCACCTTTAAGTAATTCGTCTTTTAGTGGGCTTTTATGAAGCAGACAATCGAAGGTGGCAACAGGTCGTACATTGGCAAAGAGTCCGAGTTTTTTACGCATAGCCAAGAGTCCCTGTTCTGGGCGCACTTTTGCTGTGGGGTCGTTATCAAATCTCAGGTCGCCTACTGCAGCAAAGAGCACAGCGTCAGCATTCATACATACTTCGTGTGTTTCATCGGGATATGGATTGCCTACAGCATCAATGGCATGTGCTCCGCAGAGTGCTTCTTGATAAGTGAATTCATGTCCGAATTTGTCGGCAATGACATCCATGACCGCAACACCTTGTTTCATAATTTCCGGTCCGATACCGTCACCGGGTAATACAGCGATTTTGAGTTTCATTGTGATATTGTTTTTATTGTTCGTTTTCTATGATGTTCAACATTTTAAAGGTTGCCTTAATAGCAGCTTCAGTTTGGTCGGCATCAAGTCCTCTGGTTCTTAACACACCTTGTCCATGTTGCCATGTAATGACGGTCTGTACGAGTGCATCCGTTCGTCCTCCAGGCGGTATCGTAACCGCATAGTTAGCCAACAATGGAAATGTTCTGCCTAGATATTTCTTATAGATATATCTGAGTGCCTTGACAAACGCATCGTACTGACCGTCTCCTGTGGCACCGGCTTCATATTGTTTACCATTGATTTCCACTTTTACATTGGCTCCTGGTTTTAGTCCGTATGCTGTAGATACAACATAGCTTACGAGTTTTACCTTATCTTCCGGAGCGTCGTGTTTCAGTACGTCAGATACGATGTACGGCAAGTCTTCCTGTGTGACAATCTCTTTTTTGTCTCCAAGCTCTGTAATGCGTTGTGTCACACGCTTGGTTTGTTCTGGTGTGAGTTCAAGTCCCAGTTCTTCGAGGTTTCTGGCAATATTAGCCTTTCCGCTGTTTTTTCCCAGCGCATATTCCCTTTTTCGTCCGAATCTCTCTGGTACGAGATCATTATAGTAGAGCTTGTCTTTCGAGTCACCGTCAGCATGTACTCCAGCCACTTGTGTGAAGACGTTTTCTCCCACGATGGGTTGGTTTGGAGCAACAGCAATACCGCTATATCCTTCCACCAATCTACTAATGCCGTTGAGCTGTTCTTCGTTGATATTTGTTCTGGCATGAAATTGGTCTTTGAGTATCGCCTGTACGCTTGCTAATGGTGCGTTTCCGCATCTCTCACCGAGTCCGTTGACGGTAACATGAAGTCCCTTTGCCCCGCTGAGTACAGCAGCCAACGAGTTTGATACTGCAAGATCGTAGTCATTATGTGCATGGAAATCGAAATGGCATTGTGGGTATCTCTTTATCATCTTTCTGAAATACTCAATGACTTGAAGCGGATTCATCACACCCAATGTATCAGGCAACAGGAATCTTTTTATTCCACTATTGCAGAGCGCGTCCATGATCTGATAGACATACTCTGGTGAATCTTTCATACCATTTGACCAGTCTTCAAGATAGAGATTTACAGCAATGCCTTTTTCTTCTGCATATTTCAGCGATGCCTTGATATCTTCAAGATGCTCTTCTGGAGATTTTCGCAGTTGGTGTGTGCAATGTTTCAGCGAACCTTTTGCTAAAAGGTTGATTACCTTTCCTCCACAGTCGTTAATCCAGTCAATAGAAAGTCCGCCATCTACAAAACCTAACACTTCAACACGTTCGAGCATACCGATATTTCTTGCATATCTGCAAATCATGCTGACCGCCTCTTTTTCGCCTTCTGATACGCGAGCCGATGCCACTTCAATACGATCCACATTAACTCCATGCAGCAACATTCTTGCTATCATAAGTTTCTCATGAGGAACGAATGAAACGCCATTGGTCTGTTCTCCATCTCTTAGGGTGGAGTCCATGATTTCTATGACTGGCAGTTGTCTTGTATTGGCATTTATGCGTTCTGCTGTTCCCATTGTTCGATTTTGTCCTTGTTTTGAATCAGGAAATCGATATCATCGAGTCCATTGACAAGACAATGTTTTTTATATCCGTTAATATCAAAGGTTTCTTGTCGTCCTGTCGCCTTATTGGTGACGGTTTGTTCTGGCAAATTGACCTCAACTTCAGTTTTGGGATTGTTTTTAATGCTGTCAAAGAGTTCTGCCAAGAAGTCTTCGCTGACTACTACAGGGAGAACGAAGTTATTGAGCTCATTGTTTTTGTGGATGTCAGCAAAAAAGGAGCTGATGACCACTCTGAATCCGTATCCAGCGATGGCCCATGCAGCATGTTCACGACTAGAACCTGAACCGAAGTTTTTTCCTGCCACGAGTATGCATCCGCTGTAGGTAGGATTGTTGAGCACAAAATCTTTATTTAACGTTCCGTCTGCGTTATACCTCCAGTCGCGAAAAAGGTTGTCGCCAAAGAAACTTTCTTCTCTGGTAGTGGCTTTGAGGAAGCGTGCTGGAATAATTTGGTCTGTGTCCACATTTTCCAAAGGAAGTGGCACACAGGTAGATGTTATGATGTTGAATTTCTGTTTCATTTTCAATATGTTGGATATGCGTGATTAAAGCAACTCTCTAGGGTCTGTTATTTTACCGGTTACGGCAGCAGCTGCTGCTACCAATGGTGAGCAGAGTATGGTACGGCTACCTGGTCCCTGTCGTCCTTCAAAGTTGCGGTTTGATGTAGATACGCTGTATTTTCCTGCAGGCACTTTATCATCGTTCATGGCCAGACAGGCAGAACATCCAGGTTGTCTGATTTCAAATCCTGCCTCTTCAAGAATCTTATCGATACCTTCTTCGCGAATTTGCTGATCTACGGCCCAACTTCCTGGCACGAGCCATGCCACTACCCTTTCACATTTCTTACGTCCTTTGGCGATAGATGCGAAAGCTCTGAAGTCTTCTATGCGACCATTAGTACAAGCTCCAAGGAATACATAGTCTATTTCCTTGCCAAGGAGTTTCTCTCCTGCATTGAATCCCATATAGTCGAGTGATTTCTGGAATCCAGCGCCTTCACCTTGTGGTATGGCTTCGGTAATTCCGATTCCCATTCCTGGGTTTGTACCATAGGTAATGCGCGGTTCTATATCTTTTGCGTCGAATACGAGTTCCTTGTCGAAAACAGCGTCATCACCGCTTTTTAGCGTTTTCCAATAAGCCACAGCTTTGTCCCATGCTTCACCCTTAGGTGCAAACTCACGACCTTTGATGTATTCGAAGGTTGTTTCGTCAGGTGCAACAAATCCACCACGTGCGCCCATCTCTATCGACAGGTTGCAGAGTGTCAGTCGGCCTTCCATAGAGAGGTTTTTTACTACATCTCCCGCATATTCTACAAAATAACCTGTAGCACCAGAAGTAGTAAGCTGGCTCATGAGATAGAGTGCCACATCTTTTGCGGTTACCCCTTTCTGCAGTTTTCCATTAATACTGATGCGCATAGACTTAGGTTTCTGCTGAAGAATACATTCCGATGCCATTACCATCTCCACTTCCGATGTTCCAATACCGAAAGCTACCGCTCCCATTGCACCATGTGTAGAGGTATGAGAGTCTCCACATACAATAGTCATTCCGGGCAGAGAGAGTCCCTTCTCAGGACCTACAACGTGGATGATACCATTGTCTTTCGACATCATGGCATAGTGGGTCAAACCAAATTCCTTCGCATTCTGCGCCAACGTGCTTACCTGTTTTGCAGAAACAGGATCTTCTATGGGTTTATCCTGATCGTGTGTTGGTGTGTTATGGTCTGGCATACAATAAATATGGTCAGGACGGAAACATTTCAATCCTCTTGCACGCATGCCGTCAAAAGCCTGTGGCGAGGTCACCTCATGGCAGTAGAGTCTGTCGATATAAAGTTGTGTTGGACCATCAGGCAGTTGCTGAACTACGTGTTTGTCCCAAATTTTGTCGAAAAGTGTGTTCATTTCTTCTTAAACTTGTTTATACAGTCAATATATGCTTCAACCGAAGCGGTTACGATATCAGTGTTGGCACCGAATCCATAATAAATACTTCCTTCATATTCCACCTGCATGTGAACCTTGCCCACATCATCGGATCCCTTTGAGATGGCCTGGATGGTAAACTCCTTCAAGGTCATCTGTTTCATAATGATTTTCTTCAGCGCCTTGATAGCAGCGTCAACAGGACCGTTGCCTGATGCAGCAGCTTCAAATTTCTGATTGCTGATGTCAAGTCCAATAGAGGCAACACTCTTGACGCCCTTTCCTGTGGTTACCTGCAAGAAATCGAGTTTCACAGCATGGGCCTCTGCGGTATCGGCACCAGCCAACATGAGCACATCGGCATCGTTGACCTCCTTCTTCTGATCGGCCAGAATCAGGAACTTTTCATAAATTTTATCGAGTTTCTGCTCATCAACCTCCACACCATTCACGTTCAGACGATGCTTCAACGCTGCGCGTCCACTTCGTGCGGTCAGCACGATAGCATTGTCGTCGATACCCACATCCTTGGGATTGATGATTTCATAGGTCTGCACGTTTTTTAGCACACCATCCTGATGGATTCCGCTAGAATGAGCAAAAGCATTACGACCCACAATGGCCTTGTTGGGTTGTACGGGCATGTTCATCAAGCTCGATACCATGCGACTGGTGGGATAGATCTTTGTGGTATTGATATTGGTTTCGATATCCAGACCTTTATGACATTTCAAAATCATGGCAATTTCTTCGAGCGAAGTATTTCCGGCTCGTTCACCAATTCCATTGATGGTCACCTCTACCTGTCGAGCACCACCCAACACACCGCTAAGCGTGTTGGCTGTTGCCATGCCTAAGTCGTTGTGGCAATGTGTAGAGATAATAGCACGGTCAATACCGTCAACATGTTCTTTCAGGTACTTAATTTTCTCGAAATACTCCTGAGGCAGACAGTAACCCGTCGTGTCTGGGATATTGACCACGGTAGCACCTGCTTTAATGACAGCTTCTACCACGCGAGCCAGATATTCATTTTCGGTGCGTCCTGCATCTTCACAGTAGAACTCTACGTCTTCTACATATTTCTTTGCATATTTCACAGCAGCCACACCACGTTCGATAATTTCTTCTCGTGTGGAATTAAATTTGTATTTAATGTGCGAGTCCGATGTACCAATACCAGTATGGATACGCTTGTGTTTCGCATATTTCAATGCATCTGCAGCTACATCAATATCTTTCTGCACAGCACGTGTTAGGGCACAGATGGTAGGCCATGTCACGGCTTTCGATATTTCAATCACACTATTGAAGTCGCCTGGACTGCTAACGGGGAATCCTGCTTCAATCACATCAACTCCAAGTTGTTCAAGAGCTTTTGCCACCTGTATTTTTTCAACGGTGTTCAACTGACATCCTGGAACCTGCTCGCCATCGCGGAGGGTTGTGTCGAAGATAAATAATCTGTCACTCATATTCTTTCTTGTTGTTTAATTTCTTTCAATTCTTAATAAAAAGTGCCTTTCACACTGTTGGAAGCGAGAAAGGCACCTTTGTATTTTCATATTTCAACTACATACACGTCTTACCACTTCCAACCGTTTGTCGCAGTCGGATAATAATAATACCGCTAAGTAGATTCATACTATTCATATCGTTTTCTATTTTGACCGCAAAGTTACGCATTTTTGTTTAATTCTCCAAATAAACCATCACTTTTTTATCTAAAAATCTAATAAAACAAAGATAAATACGACACAAGACAAACAAAACGAAAGTAATTGTGGTGAAAAAACTATTAAACTGCAACCTGTTACCCTACCCCAACTTTTATATTGAAATAGGTGGATGATGAATGGCGCAGAATGATGCATGAGTTGATTCATATAATCACCTTTCTTACAGCATGGGAACATTATATCAAGTTTTCAAACCTTCGGGATGCCTTCGGGATGTCTTCGGGTTCAAAGCAGTCATTCATACATAATATCATATTTCAAGACTGAGACCAGGTGTTCAACTCAAATAATACCTCATCGAAATATTAACTTTCATATTCTAAAAAATATCCGCAATGGAGAATACTCATTGCGGATATTGATGATTATACAGTAGATGTCTGCAACAGTCTGTTGCATTATCCACCAAAGTTATCGTACATGATGCTCTCAGACTCTACACCCAGAGAATCGAGCATAGCCACTACGGCTTTCGACATGGGACCAGGACCACACATGTAGTATTCAATATCCTCTGGTGCCTCGTGGTCCTTCAGGTAGGTATTGTACATGACCTGATGAACGAATCCTGCGGTGTATTTCACGCCAGCAGCATCGGCTGCTGGGTCTGGGCGGTCGAGAGCCAGATGGAAATGGAAGTTGGGAAATTCCTTTTCCAGTCCATGGAAATCGTCGAGGTAGAACACCTCGTTGAGTGCACGTGCGCCATAGAAATAATGCATCTCGCGATCGGTAGTGTGCAATGTTTTGGTCATGTGCATGATCTGTGCACGCAACGGAGCCATACCTGCACCACCGCCAACCCATATCATTTCCTTCTTGCTGTCGAAATGTGGATGGAAATCGCCGAAAGGACCACTCATGATAACCTTGTCGCCTGGTTTAAGAGAGAAGATGTAAGACGAAGCAATACCTGGATTCACATCCATAAATCCACTGCGATCTGGTTTGAATGGAGGAGTTGCAATACGTACGGTCAACATGAAGACATCACCTTCTGCAGGATAGTTCGCCATAGAATAGGCACGTATGGTGGGTTCGGGGTTCTTACACTTCAAGGGGAAGAGACCAAACTTCTGCCAAGCCGGCAGATATTCATCACCAATAAGCGCCTTGTCGAAATCCTTGTCGTAGTCGATGCAGTCGAATGCAGGAATCTTGATTTGAGCGTAAGAACCTGGAAGGAAGTCCATATGGGCACCCTTAGGCAGTTGCACTTTAAATTCCTTGATAAACGTAGCAACGTTCTTATTTGAAATCACGGTGCACTCATATTCCTTCACCCCAAGGATGCTCTCGTCAACATGGATGTTAAGGTCACCCTTCACCTTACATTGACATCCCAGACGCCAATGGTTTTTGATTTCCTTTCGGGTGAAATGAGGTTTCTCGCTATCGAGAATCTCACCACCACCTTCCAGAACCTGTACCTTACATTGTCCGCAAGAGGCTTTACCGCCACAGGCAGAAGGCAGGAAGATACCATTCTCGTTGAGCGTAGCCATCAGGTTGTTGCCTTGTGGCACGTTAATGGTACGGTCGCCATTAATAGTAATGTTGACATTACCGCTTGGACTCAAGAATTTCTTGGCCACAAGCAGAATAATTACCAGCAGGAGGATTACCAAGAGGAACACCCCTATACTGTATGCTATAAATTCTGTCATAATGTTACTTGTCTGCTAAAGTTAAATATTGAGTCCACTGAAACACATCATCGCCATAGCCATCAGGCCTACGGTAATGAAGACGATACCGAGACCCTGAAGGGGACGAGGCACGTCGCTGTATTGCATCTTCTCGCGGATAGCACCCAAGGCAACAATTGCCAAGGTCCAACCGATACCAGAACCAAGTCCATAGACCACAGCATCACCTACGCTGGTGATGGCTTGTGAATTGGTGGCATCGAGCAGAATACGCTGTTGCATGAAGAGCGAAGCACCCATGATGGCACAATTGACCGCAATCAGCGGAAGGAAAATACCCAGCGCAGAATAGAGTGATGGACTGAAGCGTTCTACAGCCATTTCTACCAACTGCACAATACCGGCAATGACGGCAATGAAGAGGATGAAGGACAGATAGCTCAGGTCAACACCTTCGGCAAGACAGTTGGGACCAAGTACGCAGGTCTGCAACAGATAGTTGACAGGTACGGTAACTACAAGTACAAAGGTAACAGCAAGTCCGAGACCAAGAGATGTTTTGACAGTCTTCGACACGGCAAGGTACGAACACATGCCGAGGAAGAAGGCGAATATCATATTATCTACGAATATCGACCGGAAGAATAAACTTATTGCATGTTCCATATCTTATTTCTCCTTTATAAAGTAAGCACGATGAATCCAGATAACACAGCCCACAAGGATAAGAGCCATGGCAGGCATGGTCATCATTCCGTTGTTGACATAACCAGCATCGTAAAGTGCCTGTGGAACGATCTGAAAACCCAGTAAAGTACCACGTCCAAGAAGTTCACGCACACCACCCACGATGACAAGGATGAGGGCATAACCCAATCCGTTGCCCACACCGTCAAGGAATGAAGGCCAGGGTTTGTTCATCATGGCAAATGCCTCAAGGCGACCCATGAGGATACAGTTGGTGATAATCAGACCGACATAGACGCTAAGTTCTACACTAACATCATAGGCAAATGCTTTAAGCACCTGTGACACGATTGTCACGAGGGCAGCCACCACTACCAGTTGCACGACGATACGGATACGTGTAGGAATGGTGTTGCGAATGATAGAAATAATCACATTGGCAAACGCGGTAATTACCGTCACGGCCAAACCCATCACAATGGCCGGTTTGAGTTGTGAGGTGACGGCCAAAGCCGAACAGATACCAAGCACCTGACCGAGAATAGGGTTGTCAAGGCTGATGGGGTTTGTCAATACCTCTTTGTTTTGTTTACTGAATAATGACATGGCTGTTACTCTTTTACTTCAACAGAATCACTTGGAAGAGTGACAGACTGCTTTCCGAAGAGCTTGTCTGCACGCTTGCAAGCATCCAACAAATCTTTTTTCAACATGGCGTCAACACCATCAGAGGTCAAGGTAGCACCAGTCACCACGTCAACCTGACAGGAACTGTCTTCTACCTTCTTCACGACAGAGAGGGCTACGTCATGGCCTTTCTCGTCGGCAAAGACACGCTTGCCGATGAATTTCTCCTGCCAAGCCTTAGAGTCTTTGATTTCGGCTCCCAGACCAGCTGTTTCACTTTCGTGATTGAAATAAACGCCATAAACGGTAGTGGGTTGTCCGTGAAGGGCAATATATCCACTGATGCCGCCCCACAGTCCCATGCCTTTCATGCTGACCACGAGGATGGGTTCGCCATCAACTTCACATTGGTAGAATATCTGACCGTTGTCTTCTTTCTCATCCTTCACTACCTCATTGTAGCGGGCTTCTGCCTCTGCACCATCAAGGTTACGGATGTTGAGCGAATATAGAATCTGTTTCTTCACATCGAGCTCAACATTAGCATCCTGCATGGGTTTGAGTGCCTTGAATACAAAGGCCAGCACAAAAGCCACGATGACAACAAGCACAGTACTATATATAATAATGTACGTGTTTGAGTTTGTATTTAATTTGCTCATTTGTTTTCTCTTTAATGATTTTACTTAGCACGTTTCATGCGCTTGCTGACATTGCGCTCCACGATGAAATGGTCGATGGTGGGAGCAATCATATTACCGAAGAAGATGGCGAGCATCATACCTTCCGGATAACCGGCATTCATCACACGGATGATGACAGCCATGGCTCCTATCAGGAAACCGTAGATGTATTTACCTCCTTCAGTACGACATGAGGTGACAGGGTCGGTGGCCATGAAGACAGCACCAAAGGCGAAACCACCCAACAGGAACTGTTCGTACCACATCATCTGGGTCATGCCGAGCGACTGGAAGAGTAATGCCATCAGGCCACCTCCTACAAACACACTCACCATGGTTCTCCATGAAGCGATACCAGTCCACAGTAGGATTACCGCACCAATAGCGATGGCGACAACAGATGTTTCGCCGATACTACCGGGAATGAAACCTAATGCCATATCAAGGAGTGAAGCATCTGGAGTTACCCCCTGGCCAATCTGACCGAGCGGAGTTGCTGCAGTAAAGGTGTCAGGCAGAGTGTTACCCAGTCCGAAGATACTGTCACGTGCAATCCACACCTGATCACCTGTCATCTTTGACGGATAAGCAAAGAACAGGAACATACGGGCAGAAATAGCAGGGTTGAACAGGTTCATACCCGTTCCTCCGAAAATCTCTTTGCAGAAGATAACAGCAAAGGCACATGCCAACGCCAACATCCACAAGGGACAGCCTACAGGGATGATTAATGGGATGAGGATACCGCTAACGAGATAGCCTTCTTGGATTTCTTCACCTTTCCATTGTGCCCAGGCAAATTCTATACCGAGTCCGACGATATAGCTCACCAGAATCTTTGGAAGGACCACAAGGGCACCATATACAAAGATTTCAAGGAAACTGGCTGTTGCCAAGGTTCCTGCGGCGAGATAGTTTTGATAACCCACATTATACATACCAAACAGTAAAGCTGGCAACAAGGCGATGACCACCATACTCATAATGCGCTTAGAATCGATGGCATCATGGATGTTCACACCCGTGCGTGCTGTGGTGTTTGGCACATAGAGGAAAGTCTCAAATCCATCGAACACGCTACGGAAGGCATGGAGCTTTCCATCGGGTTCGAAATGAGGCTTAACTTTATTGAGATAATTTCTTAATGCACTCATAATAATATTGTTATGTGTTTTCTTTACGTAAAATATTTAAGCCTTCACGAACAATACGTTGCAGTTCGAGCTTGGAAGAATCAACAAACTCAGCCAATGCAAAATCTTCAGGACTTACCTCATAAATGCCCAATTGCTCTTGACGGTCAATATCGCCAGCAATAATCGCCTTTATCAGAAATTCCCCGTAGATGTCCATAGGAAGCACGCGATCGTATTCACCACTCATAATCATGTGACGCTCACCACCCTTTACACGTGCGTCGAGAGCATATTTCTTTTTAGGACAGAGCCATGAGAAATAGCTGCGACTGGTACTGAACTGTCCGAAACGAGGCATGATCCAACCTGCCAGCTCGTCGGCATTATCACCTTCTGGAATGACGGTAATCTCACTACTATGCGCACCAAGGAATCCCTCTTTTGTGGTGGGACATCCAGTTAGCACATTACCATTGATAATACGCACATGATGGTCGGAATCGTAACTGTTGGAAAGGAGTGTGGAAAGTTCTTCACCCACATTCATACGAACATAGGCAGGATTCTTTACCTCGCTACCACAAAGGGCAACCAAACGATGTAAATCAACACGGCCGGTCTTCAACAGACGACCGATGAAAAGTACGACGGTAGGATCTACAGTCCATACCACCTCACCCTTGTTGACTGGATCGATGTGGTTGACCTGCACACCCACATTACCGGCAGGACAAGGACCGTCGAAGACATGAGTCTCGATATCTTTGTATTTGTCGATAAACGAAGCGTTCTTACCGCAGCCCACATGTGTGGTGGCAATACGTGAAAGGGCTGTAAGTCCCAACTGAAACTCCTCCTCTTCCCCCTTCACTTCTACTTCAAAGTCACACGACAGGGGTTTGTCGCGAAGCGTAGAAATGAAGATAGCCTTAGGCATAACGGTAGGATTGGTTGAAACAGCATAAGGCAACTGGTCGATATAACCAAAGAGACCTGCTTCAAGCAAAGCCTCTACCACAGCCTTTCCGTCCATCTTCGACGGATCCTTGATGCCGAAATCAACCGATACTTGCTCTTTGTCTGCCTCCACGCGGATGCAAAGCACTTTTCTACGTTCACCACGCACCACTTCGCGTACAGTACCGCTAACGGGAGAGGCGAATTTAACTTCAGGATACTGCTTGTTTACAAACAAAGCATCCCCAGCCTTGACATGATCGCCTTCGCGTACTACCACTTTAGGAACGACACCCACGAAATCTTCAGGGACAATACCATACTGACCGTTTGATTTCAACTGGATGACTTTTCCTTCCGCTTTTCCTTGAAGGTGAATGTCCAAGCCTTTTCGTAACTTGATTACATCTGTCATTTGTTTATCTTTTTGAGAATAGTTGCTTTAATAATGACTGCAAAATTAGTAAAAATAGGTCTAATAAGCATAAATAATTCGCAAAATATTTAATATTCACAACTTTTTAATGTAATTTTGTGGCTCAAACATGTTAAATGAAAACATTTTGCAATCTCTATTTGTCAGTTTTTGACCAGTAGTAAGAACATATTGCCAGTGAAGATACTGAAATATATCCTTAAAATCACGATATGGGCGGTCATTGCTGTCTATCTGCTGACAATCCTTACGTTCTCCATCCCCAGCATACAACAATATACTGGAGAGAGAATTGCTGTTGCCATAGGCGATAAGTTGGGAACAAATGTCAAGATCGGTAGTGTCAATCCCGGATGGCTTAACAGACTCGTTGTCGATAAAATCTCTATGGATGACCAGTCGGGAAAACAGCTATTAGTCGCCAATCGCATGAGCGTGAGAATCAACCTCATCTCCCTCATTACATCGGGAAAGATTGATATTTCAACCGCACAGATTTTCGGAGGAAAAATCAGTCTCTACCAAAACAGACCTGAAGACAAACCCAATTTCCAGTTTGTGCTCGACTCACTTGCTTCCAAAGAATCGAAAAGTGATAGTAAACTCGATTTAAGGTTGGGCTCGCTCATCATGCGACGTACTTCCGTCAGCTACGATAAAAACTGGATAGCAAGAAGATACGGGCAGTTTGATGTGAATCATATCAAAGTGACGGACCTCAGTTCACATATTCTAATTAAAACGCTCACAAACGACTCGCTGAATGTCATTGCCAAAAACATTTCCATGAAAGAACAGGGCGGACTGGATGTTAAGCGACTGGCATTTCAATTGGAATGTGGACGTAACCGTTGCAAGCTCAAAAGTCTTGACTTAAAACTGCCTGACACCCAGTTGGCTTTGGGAGAAATGGAAGCCGACTACCGTATAAAAGGCAAAAAGATAGATTTGGAAGCGTTAAGGTATCATGGTGAAATAAAACCATCACATATCGCGCTAAGTGACCTGAGTGCTTTTGTACCTTCCCTCAAGCAGTTCACAGGCACCATCTCGTTTAGGTCGAAATTCAAAGGCGAGAAGGATGACTTAGACATTGAACAGCTCTTGGTAGAATCCACATCGGGAGATATTGACATCGATTGCAACGGATGGGTAAAGAATATTACAGAAAAACCCCAATGGCTTGCGCATGTCAACAATCTATCGTTGTCGGCTCAAACCATTGGTTTTATATCAGAAAACCTGAAAGGCACACGCTTTACCCCACCCGCCCCTCTGGTAAGAATGGGGGATATACAAATGCATGGTCTTGCAACAGGTACAGCGTTGGATGTCATCAAAGTACAACAACAAATCCGTACGGATGTGGGAAGTCTGAAACTGAATTTCGACAAAGAAGCTGACCAATCCTTCCATGCAGACATCAAAACAGAGAGCATCAATCTGCAACAGCTGCTCAACGATGCTCATTTCGGACAAGTATCAGCAGATATTGCCGTGAATGGTTCGCTGGACCGTCAACATTTTCTGGTACAAGCCAAGGGAAATATAGGGCAGTTTATCTATAACGAATACCCATTTCGCAATATCAAGATTGACGCACGTTACGACAGTAAAGAAGTTGGCGGAAACCTCTCTATCGACGATCCTAATATCGGACTGGACATCTCTGGACTGTGTCAGATGAACCATAACGAACGAAACATTCAGATCAAAGCATCGATACTCAACTTCTCTCCTAAAGCCATCAACCTCTCCGACAAATGGGGTGACGCCAGATTCTTTGCCGATATATCATCTGACATCAGAGGCAGTAGGATAGACAATTCAACGGGTTCGGTGAAAATTGACAATTTCTCGATGTTGTCGTCAACAGACAGTTATGAGTTTGATCAGTTGCATATCATGACAGGATATGAAGGCGACACCCATTTCATGCGCCTCCGTAGCGACTTCGCACAGGCTGAAATCATGGGAAAGTTTGACTATAAGACCCTGACAAAGAGCTTTACCGATTTCCTCGCCAACCAACTGCCTACCCTTCCCGGCTTGCCCACAAATGGTCAGGGAACCAAGTTTGATTACAGTCAGTCAAATGGCAATACAACAGCGTATAAGAATAAACGGCAATCAGCTGCCAATAATGATTTCTCGGTTCATCTGCACATCACAAGAGGCGACTGGTTGCAACGCTTGCTGAAGGTGCCTATGGCTATCCGCAAACCTGTCACGATAGATGGTTTTGTGAATGATAACACGCACACTATCAACCTGAAAGGAAGCGCTGCTGAATTTTACTTTAACGGCAATTGCTACCGTGACGCCTATGCCAATATCCATACGCCTGGCGATACTTTAGTCTGTCAGTTGGGTGTGGCAAAGATGATGGATAATGACGACCGCATCGATCTTAAACTCCAAGCCGATGCACACCATAATCAGTTGAACACCTCCCTCCATTGGAACAATCATAAGGTTGAAAAAAATATGGAAGGAACGCTTAATGCCACAACAATCTTCCATAAGATGGAAAACGGGCAACATGCGGCCAATGTTCAGATCAATCCATCGCGCATCAACATACATAATACATGGTGGAATGTTGAACCGAGCTCGATATACTATGCTCCTAAGCATGTTAGCATTAAGAATTTCACGATCAAACACGATAGCCAACACCTCGTCATCGACGGAACAGCTTCACCCTCAGAGGATGACGGTATTGTGGTGAACCTCAACGACATTGACATAGAATACATCCTCGAACTGGTGAATTTCCATGCCGTAGATTTCAATGGTCATGCTACAGGACAGGTTTTGGCTCATGCCATCTTCAGCAAAAAACCTAAAGCATCGGCACAACTGGCCGTTGACGGTTTTGAGTTTGAACATGGTCGCATGGGTACGCTAAATGCCAATGTAGTATGGAACGAACAAGACCAGCAAATCGATATTCATGCCATTGCCGATGACGGACAGATCTCAAATGGTCGCGACTCTAAAACCTATATTGAAGGTTATGTTTCTCCTGTGAAGAGTTTTATAGACCTCGGCATCAGGGCGGAGAACACCAGAATAGAATTTATGCATTCGTTCACTAAGAGCTTCATCTCTCACATCGACGGATCGGCTCTGGGCGCCGTACGACTGTTTGGACCGCTGAGTACTATTAACATAGAAGGTCAACTGGTTGTCAATGGTGAAGCACATGTGAAACCGACAGGATGTACGTATTATCTTAAAAACGATACGATTAATCTTGTCCCTGACGAAATTTCCTTTGCTTCATGCTACATCTATGACAAAAACAACCAAAGAGGACTGATGACGGGTGGCATACACCACAAGCACCTCACCAACCTCACCTACGACCTCTATGTCGATGCCAACCATCTCTTGGCTTATGATTTCAACGACTTCAGAGACGACACGTTCTATGGTACAGTCTATGGTACTGGTCGCGTGGGTATTCACGGACGTCCCAATGAAACGACCATCGACCTGAATATCACGCCGGAAAAGGGTTCGTCTTTTACCTATAATGTAGCGCAACCCGATGCCATCGGCAATCAGGAGTTTATCAGTTGGGTGACACATCGAGATAATGACACAAAACTCAACCAAACATCCCAGGAAGTCACGACAGACAATCCGTTGGAGGACCGTTCTGATATGCGCATCAACTTCCTTATCAACTGTACGCCGAATGCTACACTACGCTTGCTGATGGATAACCAGACAAACGATTATATCACGCTCAACGGAAACGGCATCCTGCGTGCCACATGGTTTAACAAAGGCGGTTTTCAGATGTTTGGAACATACCATGTTGAACATGGAACCTACGGTGTGACCATACAGGAAATTATCAAGAAAGACTTTACCTTCCAACCCGGAGGTACTATCGTCTTTGCAGGTGACCCTTATGAAGCTACGCTGAACCTACAGGCCTTGCATGCAGTAAATGGCGTATCGTTGAGCGACCTCAACGTCGGCAAGAGTTTCTCGAATACGGTTAAAGTCAACTGCCTGATGAATATCACGGGACAACCGTCAAACCCCATAGTGGATTTCGATCTTGACATGCCGAATGTCAATACAGACGAAAAACAGATGGTTCGATCGATTATTAACGGACAAGAAGAAATGAACCAACAGGTGCTCTACCTCCTTGGCTTCGGTCGATTCTACCCACAGGGTGCGAATAATGCGGAAGCGGGGGAAACACAACAAAACCAAACGTCGCTGGCCATGCAAGGTTTGTTGTCGGGTACGCTGAGCAGTCAAATCAACACCTTGCTTAAATCAGTCATCAAAAGTAACGATTGGAGTTTTGGCGCTAATATTTCCACGGGCGACGAAGGATGGAACAATGCGGAATACGAGGGTATTGTCAGCGGTAGGATGTTCAACAACCGATTACTCCTCAACGGACAATTTGGTTACCGTGACAAAGCCAATACCGCCAACACAACATTTATTGGTGACTTTGATGTGCGCTATCTGTTGGTGCCCAACGGAAACCTTGCCTTGAAAGTGTATAATCAGACCAATGACCGCTATTTCACAAAATCAAGTCTTAACACCCAGGGACTCGGCCTGATCATCAAGAAAGATTTTAGTAACCTGCGCGATTTGTTCGGCATCAGAAAGAAAAAGGCGACAAAGGCAAAAAAGGAAAAAAAGGAGAAGAAACAATAATAGTTTCTTGTCGCTAACAGGTCAATCAATATCTACGGCGCACACAGACAATATGGTAAGATTTCTTGTATCCTCCAAGTGCATACTGGTCGAAGATCATACTTTAATATTTTTTAATATAAAAAAGTTGTTAAAAACGTGCAGCGTATTGATTTTTTTAGTAAATTTGCAGAGATTTTTGAGTACATTTTATGTACTTTATTGATTTTCAAGAGGTTAAGTTAAAAAAGAAGAAGATTTAAAAAGGATGAGACAGCTTAAAATTCAGAAAAGTATCACGAATCGTTCGAGTGAAGCACTTGATAAGTATCTTGTAGAAATCGGACGTGCCCCGCTGATTAGTGTTGACGAAGAAATCGAACTTGCACAAAAGATCCGCAAAGGTGGTCCTGAGGGTGAGCGTGCAAAAGACAAACTTGTCACAGCCAATCTGCGTTTCGTGGTTTCCGTGGCCAAACAATACCAGCACCAGGGTCTGACCTTGACTGATTTGATTGACGAAGGAAACATTGGATTGATTAAGGCTGCTCAGAAATTTGATGAGACACGCGGCTTTAAATTCATTTCCTATGCAGTATGGTGGATTCGCCAGTCTATTCTTCAGGCTATTGCAGAGCAAAGCCGTATCGTGCGTTTGCCTCTGAACCAGGTTGGAAGTCTGAACAAGATTACCCACGAGATCAACAAATTCGAACAGGAACATCAGCGCCATCCTTCTGTTGCTGAGTTGAGCGACGCTACCAATCTCGACGAAGAGAAGATTGGTCAGAGTTTGATGGCTGATGGTCACCATGTTAGTATTGACGCCCCATTCCAAGAGGGTGAAGACAACTGTATGCTTGACGTTATGGCAGGTGGTGATGATTCACGTACCGACCGTCATGTAGATCACGAGTCAATGGCTCAGGAGCTCAATGCCGTATTGAAGAAAGTGCTGAAAGATCGTGAGATTACCATTATCAGCCAATGCTTCGGAATTGGTTGCCACGAAAAGGGTCTTGAGGAAATCGGCGACCAGTTGGGACTCACTCGCGAGCGTGTCCGTCAGATTCGCGAAAAGAGCATCACCAAGTTGCGCGAATCGGGCAACGCTAAGATATTGATGAAATATTTGGGATAAAGTTTGGCTGCCTTGGAATTTTTCCGTAATTTTGAGGCATGAAACACCCATCCACCAGAATAATGATGCTGGGCATGATGATTTTCATGTCCAGCATCTTTGTTTATGCGAGTCAGCCAACAGACTCGTTATTAATTCAGCGTGTATGGGAGTATGGGCGAAAATTACCCGTGTTTTATTCCGATTCCACTTCAAACTCATATATGCGGTATGTGATAGATGCCAGACGCCGCAACCCTATTCTGTTTCTTGTGCCAAGCATGTATGTTGTAGCGAAGGGAGAACGGAGGTACATCGGAGAAGTGTATGGCAAACTGAATATTGACAAGGACGGCCATTTCAAGATGAAGCGACAGGTGGTGAGTGGTACTATCCCTCGCAATCGGAGCGTGATGCCCACCACCTTGGAATATCTCACCCCAGACCTTTATGGCAAGACCATCTACGACCAGCGTCTTTTGTCGCCATTTCATCGCAGCAACAGACATTTCTACCGCTTTACAACACATCATGTTTCTAATAACATGTTTCGTATCGACTTCCGCCCCCGTCTGAACAATACACAATTGGTTACAGGTAATGCCATTGTAGATCAACGAACAGGACGGATCCATCTAGCCTCTTTCAAAGGCGAATACGATATGATTGCTTTCCGCGTGCAGGTGATTCCCAACACCGATGAACGGGAATTACGCTTACCTCAATGGTGCTCTACCGAGGCACATCTGGGATTTATTGGCAATAGTATTGATGCTCGCTTCATAGCAACCTACAATGCTCCAAAGGAGGTAGCTGACACCATCCACATTCAGGCTGACAGAAAGATGATGGACACCTTGCGCACCACACCGCTTGGTAAACTGGAGAATGAGATCTACGCCCATTACCATTCGATGAGGTCGAAAACAGACAGTATAGGTCAAGATACTATCAAGCGCAGCAAATGGAAGGAATGGGCTGTTGATGTGATTGGCGATCAACTCATCAGCAGCATGAGCCTGAATGCTGGAGGTGCAAGTATCAAGGCGTCGCCTCTCTTCAACCCGTTGTATTTGAGCTATAGTCAGAGTCGGGGTTTGGCGTATAAAATGAAAATCAGCATGCAATACGCTTGGAATGCTCATCGATACCTCACTTTCACACCACGCCTGGGTTATAATTTCAAAATCAAGCAGTTCTACTTTACTGCCCCACTCCGCATGACGTACAATCCGAAAAGAGATGGATATGCAGAGGTGATATGGGCTAACGGTAATAGAATCATCAACTCCAGCGTTATTGATAAGATCAACAACAGATCGCAGGCGGCTACTGACGAACAGCTGGGCGAGCTGCAATATTTCAACGACAACAACCTCAAGATGGTCAATAATATAGGTATAACAGACTGGTTTGAGGTGACGGCCGGTTTGATTTACCACCAACGTACTGCGGTCAACAAGAAAATGATGCAAGAGGCTGGACATCCTGTGACGTATCGAAGTTTCTCTCCTTTGCTGACGTTACAGTTCACGCCCTGGAAGAAAGGTCCCATCCTCACAGCCAATTACGAGCGCAGCATCCGTAATGTACTACGGTCTAACCTGGAATACGAACGGTGGGAGTTTGATGCGACCTACCAGAAGCGAATGGACTGCATGCGCCTTCTTAATGTAAGATTTGGAGGAGGCTTCTATACCAACCAGAAGACAAGTTATTTCGTGGATTATGCCAATTTCAGAGATGAGAACTTGCCCAACGGTTGGGATGACGATTGGACTGGACAGTTTCAGTTGTTGTCACGTAACTGGTATAATGCCTCGGATTATTATCTTCGTGGTCATGTATCCTATGAATCGCCGTTACTGATGCTGTCTTGGATGCCATGGATAGGCCGTTACATAGAAACCGAGCGTATCTACCTCAGCACCTTGTCGATAGAACACACACGGCCCTATACCGAGATCGGCTACGGCTTCACCACGCGTTTCGTGTCCATCGGACTCTTTGCCAGTTTCCTCAAGACGCAATATCAGGAAATTGGTTGTAAATTCACCTTTGAACTTTTCAGAAAATGGTAACAAATCCAACATCCCCTATTCGTCCGCTGACCGTCTATAAGGCGAGTGCCGGAAGTGGTAAGACCTTTACACTTGCCACCGAATACATCAAACTGCTGGTGGCTAATCCGCAGAACTATCATCAGATTCTTGCCGTGACCTTTACCAATAAGGCTACGGAAGAGATGAAACAACGTATTCTCAGCCAACTCTATGGCATTTGGAATGAACTGCCCGACTCGCAAAGCTATGCTGCAAAGGTGGAGGCAGAAACTGGTCTTGATGCTGCTGTCGTCAGACAACGTGCTGGCATTGCCTTGCATCTGCTCATCCATAACTATCATCAGTTTCGCGTACAGACCATTGATGCCTTTTTCCAAAGTGTGTTGCGCAACCTTGCACGCGAACTGAACCTTACTGCCAATCTGCAGGTGGGAATCAATGGTGTTCAGGTGGAATCGCTCGCGGTAGATATGATGTTGGAAAACCTCAAGAGCAGCGACCCTATGCTGCAATGGCTCTTGGGCTATATCATGGAAAATATCAAAGACGACAAAGGATGGACCAATAGCGACACGCGCAACAATACACTACTCCATGATATCAAGTATTTCGGATGTACCATCTTCCACGACGACTACAAGACGCACCGTGAAATCCTTGAAGAAGTGATGCAGCGCGATGGGTTTATAGAATCATACGTCAAACAGTTGCGCGACGTTGCGCAAGATGCTGAAAAATGTTTCAGGCAAACCAGTGAATCGTTTTTCGAAACCCTTGAAGACAACAACCTCACCATGGCTGATCTCCCCTATGGAAAATCGGGCGTAGCTGGTTTGTTTGTCAGCATCGGTAATGGTAAATACGAGGAGGACATCATCGGCAAACGTGCCTTGGCATGCTTGGAGAGTGCCGACAACTGGGCTTCTAAGAAACACCCGCGACGCCAAGAGATTATCGCCCTTGCCGAGTCCAAGCTGATTCCTCTTCTCCGTTTCGTCATAGAGAACCGTGAGAGTAAATGGAAAATCATCAACTCATCACGACTGACGTTGGGCCACCTCAACAACCTGCGCCTGTTGCATAGTATTGAGCAGACCGTCAAACAGATCAACGAAGAGTCTAACACCTTTCTCCTGAGCGATACACAACATCTGCTCCATGAACTGATCGGCGAGTCCGATACGCCTTTCGTCTTTGAGAAGATTGGTGCACAACTGCGACATGTCATGATCGACGAATTTCAAGACACCTCGACCATACAATGGGAGAATTTCAAAATTCTCCTACAGGAATGTATGAGCCATGGGGAGTCGCACGACCTGATTGTGGGCGATGTGAAACAGAGCATCTACCGTTGGCGGTCTGGCGACTGGCGGCTGCTCAACGATATCGAACGCCAGTTTCCTAGCAACATGATGCAGGTGGAATCGCTGCAAACCAATTATCGGTCTCAACGCAATATCATCGATTTCAACAATACCTTCTTCACCACCTTGGCAAAGCAGGAATACGACGACTTGACGGAGGAGGATATCAATGGTGCGGCATCTCTCGAACATGCCTACCATGATGTTTGCCAACAAGTACCCGACGCCAAGCCGGATCAAGGGTATGTGGAAATACAGCTCCTGCCTACCGAGGACTATAGCCAGCATACGCTGGAACTCCTGACGTCCCGTATCAGTCAACTGCTTGATGAGGGTGTACGGCAGTCGGACATCGCCATCCTCACGCGCACCAATACGGTGATTGGTGGTATTGCCAATTATATCACGGGTGAGTTGCCTGATGTCAACGTGGTGAGCGATGAGGCATTCAGACTGGACTATGCTGCACCTGTCAATCTGATTGTTGATGCCTTGTGGCTGTTGGCCCACCCCAACGACAAACTCGTCAAAGCACAACTGGTGAAGAATTACCATCAACTCATTCTCGACGATGTGAGCTGGACGCAAAGAGACTGCCTCCTTGCCACCAAAGACCTCGATGAGATGTTGCCCGAACCCTTTGTCAACGGGATGGAGGATCTGGTTCAGTTGCCATTGTTAGAACTGGCAGAACAGATCTACGATATCTTCTCGTTACATCGTGTAACAAGCCAAAGTGCATACGTCTGTAAGTTTTTCGACATCCTTAGCGATTTCGCCATGGATAACAGTACGGGTATTGAAGCCTTCATAGACTATTGGAATCAGGACGCACATAAAAAGACCATCCAGAGCGACCAGGTGGAGGGAATACGCATTCTCACCATCCATAAGAGTAAAGGACTGGAGTACGACCATGTCATCATCCCCTACTGCAGTTGGAAAATGGAAATGGACGATACGCTGTGGTGTCACCCACAGGTGGAACCCTTCAACCAACTTCCAGTTGCCTTGATTGACTACAGCAAGAGAATGCGTGAAAGCATCTATGCTTCCGATTATGAAGAGGAACACCTTCAGCTGACAGTCGATAACCTCAATATCCTCTATGTCGCTTTTACCAGAGCTTCCAAGAGTCTTTTCGTCATTGGAAAGCGCCAATCGGCCAAGACGCGTTCTTCCCAAATCATGAAAGTGCTGCCGCAGATTGCCGATCATCTTGCCGGAAGTACCATCGAGGGCATAGAAGATGAGGAGGCGAACGTTGTCTTTACCTACGGCACGCCTGCAACACACACGCAGAAGACGCAGAAGCGTAGCGACAACGTGTTCCTGCAGATTCCAACGCCTCTTGAGGTTTCTATGAAGACGTTCCAACAGAACACACAGTTCCGCCAGAGCAACAAAAGCATGGAGTTTGTGGCTGATGAAAACGATGAAGAGACGCTTACTGCCCAATCATACATCAAGATGGGTAATGTGCTCCACCATGTGTTCTCTACCATTCGTACCGTTGACGATATAGAGAGTGCCCTGTTGCAACTGGAACAGGAAGGAATCATCTATGACCAGGAGATTACAACCGCACGCCTCAAAGATATGCTGCGCAAGCGTTTACAGGACAGTCGCGTCAAGGCATGGTTCTCGCCATCTTGGACGCTTTATAATGAATGTACCATTCTTTCTACCGATGACAACGGCCATGTCGTGGAACGGCGGCCTGACCGCGTGATGAGCGACGGCGAACGTTTTGTCGTGGTCGATTTCAAGTTTGGACGCCCCAAACCTGAACACCAAACCCAGGTCAAGGAATACATGGATCTGATCCGGAATATGGGACATTCACAGGTAGAGGGTTTCCTCTGGTATGTTTATACTAATAAAATTGAAACGGTATGAAGACATTTCTTGAATTTGTAGCAGAAGATATTATCAGTAAACAAGGTACAGACCTCTCACGGACGGCAATTGTTTTCCCCAACAAGCGTGCCTCGTTGTTCATCAACGAGCACCTCGCCCGATTGGCTGACCGTCCCATCTGGAGTCCGGCCTACCTCACCATTAGCGAACTCTTCCGGTCGCAATCGGAATGGAGCGTTGCCGATCCCATCAAACTGGTGAGCGATATCCATAAGACGTTTGTTGAGGCGACGGGAATTGATGAAACCTTAGACCACTTCTACGGCTGGGGACAGCTCCTCCTTGCCGATTTCGATGATATCGACAAAAACAGGGCTGATGCCGATCATGTCTTTGCCAATATCCGTGACCTTCACGAACTCGACGACATCAGTTATCTGACCGACGAACAACGTGCTGTCATTAAGCGCTTTTTCAGCAATTTCAACGATGACGATCATTCAGAACTTAAACAGCGGTTTCTGAAACTCTGGCAACACTTCGCCGATATCTATCATCGCTTCCGGCAGAGACTGGCTGACCAACAACTGGCATACGAGGGTATGTTGTATCGGGATGTGGTGGAGAACAGATCCATCACCCTGAACTACGATACCTATATTTTCGTGGGCTTCAATCTCCTCAACAAGGTGGAGCAGGCGCTCTTCCGACATCTGCAACAGCAAGGTAAGGCTAAATTCTATTGGGATTTCGATGACTATTATATGAAAGGACATGAGGCTGGATTCTTTATCTCTCAATACCTCTCTTCCTTTCCCAACGAACTCGATCACTCACGGGAAGAGATCTATCGACAGTTTGCAAACGACAAACAGATCCGTTTTGTTGCTGCGCCAACAGAAAATATTCAAGCACATTATATTGCCGATTGGCTCGCTGATGAACAGCGGAAAAATGGTGGGAAACGCACGGCGATCCTCCTCTGCAACGAGAACCTCCTGCCCATGGTGATCCATTCCATTCCCGACAATATCGGAAAGGTCAATATCACCACGGGCTACCCCTTGGCGCAAACGCCCATCGCTTCACTCCTCACTCTATTGGTGGCATGGCAAACCTCAAACAAGCCAAAGTTTTACTATAAGACAATCCGTCAACATCCTTACAACAAATGGATTACCGACGAACTGCTCGATAGTTGCCAACAGCAGAGCGACTCCCGTATCCATGCCATCCTCGATTGGCTATGCACCATCATCCGCACCATTGCCACCGACATGAGTCAGACCACTGACGCCGACCCTAATGCCATGGCATTACGATCGGAATCCATATTCCGCGCCTATACGTTAGTAAACCGTATGAAGGGATTGGCTGCTGATGGTGACCTGAATATTGATAGCGTCACCCTGCAACGCTTGCTCCGACAGTTGATACAGTCCACATCCATTCCATTTCATGGAGAACCGGCAGAAGGCATACAGGTCATGGGAATACTCGAATCGCGCAACCTCGATTTCGACCACATCATACTCCTGTCGTGCAACGAAGGCAATATGCCTAAAGGCGTCAACGACAGCTCATTCATTCCCCACAGCCTCAGAAAGGTGTACGGACTGACCACCGTCGAACACAAGACGGCGATCTATGCCTACTACTTCCACAGACTTCTGCAGCGTGCCACCGATATCACCTTGGTGTATAACAACGGTACTGACGATGGCAATGCCCATGAGATGAGTCGTTTCATGCTCCAACTCGTGGTTGAAGCTCCACAGACCATTCAGCATCACTATCTCAAAGCACAACAGGAACCGACCATTATGCAACCGCAGGCGATTAGCAAGACACCGGAAATCATGCAGATCCTCTACCGTAGATTTGTCAAACGCCCGAATAACAACAGGCCGCTGCTCACTCCGAAAGCCATCAACAGCTACCGTTCCTGCTCGTTGCAGTTCTTCTATCAGTATGTGTCCAACCTCTACGAACTCGATGATGATGAACTGCAGATTGACGACCGCCTTTTCGGTATTATCTTCCATGATGCTGCCCAACACCTTTATGAACAGATGACGCAACATGGATGCCGGATTGAAAAGGCGCAGATTGGGCAGCTGCTGAAGTCAAAGACGGCCGTCGCCCAGGCTGTTGACACGGCTTTTCGCAAACAATTACCTGCCGGTGCTGCGCTCAACGGACTGCAACTCATCAATCGGGAGGTGATTATCCATTACTTGCGCCAACTGCTGAAGTTAGACTACCGACAGGCTCCTTTTGAGGTCTATAAACTCGAAGGACAGGTGATGTGCGACTGGCAAGTGAAGATGGGCGACCGACAGTTTACGACTACGATTGGCGGTACGATAGACCGCCTCGATGCTGTTGATTGCGATACTGCCAAAGAGCGCATCCGTGTGGTGGACTACAAGACGGGAGGAAGCCAGATGAAGATGGCAAAAGACGTGGATGATATCTTTGCCGACAACGACTCGCATCGTGGCTATTATCTCCAGACGCTGCTCTATGGCAATATCGTGGCGACCGACAGATCCGTCAATCCCCACCAGTTGCCGGTAAGCCCTGCCCTACTCTTCATCCAGCATGCCGCTTCCGACGATTACGACCCGACCCTCTGTTTTGGTAAGGAACCCATCAGCGACATACTTCCCTATCTGGAAGATTTCAATAGTCACCTAAAGACTGTGATCGACGAGATCTTCAATCCTGAGGTTGACTTCACGCCATCTCCCGACGGGAAAAGCTGTTCCAATTGTCCCTATACCAAACTCTGTGGTAAGATATCATAGGATGAGGCGAATGTCCAACAAGATAATCCATGTCATGTGGGAGAAAATCCAGTTTTGTTTTGGTTTTTCGCCCACATCATCGTAACTTTGCACCAATGATTAGCAAAAACCAAATAAAATGGGTTCACAGTCTCGAACTCAAGAAGAACCGCCGTCGTGAAGGACTTTTCGTTGCAGAAGGTCCGAAAGTAGTAGGCGACCTCCTGCGTGCCGGTTTCAAGGCACGTCAGATTTTCGCCACTACGATGATGACCGCCGACACACAACTCGTTACCAACGAAGAACTCCAGCGCATCAGTTTCTTGCAACATCCGCAAGAGGTGTTGGCCGTACTTGAAATCCCCTCAAACACCGCCCCCATAGCCCCAGAAGGTCATCTCTCGCTGGCACTTGATGGTGTCCAGGACCCAGGCAACGTAGGAACCATCATCCGTATAGCCGATTGGTTTGGCATCGACTGCATCTATTGTTCCCCCGACACCGCAGACATTTACAATCCCAAGGTAGTACAAGCCACCATGGGAAGCATCGCCCATTTACCCATCGTCTATACTGACCTCCCACAATTTCTCGACAGCCTTCCTGAAACATTCCCAGTCTATGGCACATTGCTCGATGGCAACAACATCTATGACCAATCCCTTACCAGTGAAGGCATTATCGTGATGGGAAATGAAGGAAACGGAATCTCCGAAGCGATACGCCAACGCATCACCCGTCGCATCCTCATCCCCAATTTCCATCAGGGTAGCGAGCGCGCAGAGAGTCTGAATGTCGCCATTGCCACAGCCATCACTTGCTCCGAATTCCGCCGCAGACAGTAGTGTATTCTTTTATTATCCACGGACCACACGGAGTGTTTAGTTTAAAGGTTATAGGTTAGAGGTTATAGGTTAAAGGTTATAGTTTAGTGGTTAGTGTTAAGGTTAAGGTTATGGTTAGAGATTCTAGTTAAAGATTTTGTTCAAGATTCTTGTTTAGATTTACCATAGGTTATTTTTGTCGCGACTCGGCAAAGAATAAATTTTTGGATTTATTCTCTGCTCTCGCTGCTCCAAAAATTCGAGCATCTCCGATGCGATCCCCAATAAATCCCTCCAGCAGAGCAACGTACTGTTGCGCATTTTCAGTTAGGATTTCTTCTAAAGATTTTGATACTCAAGCAAAAACGGGCTGAAAGCCCAATGGTTTCCCTAGCCCAGGGCAACACCCTGAGGAAGAGCGCATTTTCAGTCGAGATTTTTATTTAAAGATTTTATTTCCGTCTAATATCCGTTTAAATTGGCATACGCCTTTGTTTTCTCGCCATGGCATAATTAAAGCGAGCTTTATTCTGCTCATGGCTTAACGGAAACAATCCGATGATTATTTCTGGCCAAAGGCCATATTTCATTAAAGATTTCCACCAAAGATTTACCTATGGTTTGTTTTGTCGTGACTCAGCATAGTGAAAGCGCGCTCTCACTCTGTCTTCGCTACTCCAAAACATCTTGCCGTAAGGCAACTAAAAAAAACATCCGTATAAATTCCGTCTAATTTCCGATGATTGATTTCTGTGTGACATTTCACAACTGTCTAGGAAGCACCAATGCCAAAAAAAATCCGTGTCATCCGTGCAATCCGTGTGCGCGTTTAATAATTTTAAGTGAAATTATCTGTATTAGCGTTAAATATAATTAAATCTCTATACATAATGTGCCAAAACTCTTGCATTCCGGGGGTGCCATGTTGTATATTTGTATGTCAAGCCGAGGATGATTTCCAAAAACAAGAAAGAAACCTTCAAACCAAAAGTCAAACAAATAATTTACAACCAAAATGCTACTTATGTTTACAAAACAAGTAATTCAACACGCTATCTGGTCCCGACAGAGACACAACGGTTTCCCGATCGCTTCTCGTTCGGTTTCCGTTAACTTCTCGTTAGGTCCTCGTTCGTCTCTCGTTCGTCTCTCGTTGGTTATTCGTTAGTCTATCGAAGACCGATCGAGGACCGAACGAGGAACAAGCAAAAAACGAACGAAAGAGCAACGAATATCGATCGAGATGCCGACGAGAAACTATCGGCAACTCGACGATTTGCCACCGTCATGGCTGGCAGAACACCCTTCTGCAACCACAAACCAGCATACTGCCCCTCACCCTACTCCTGCCGAGGCAGATAGCAGCACTACAGCCCCACTCAAGCATTCTCACGGCGAATCAAGCCTTTTCCACCCATTCTGCACACCACAAAAACCCCTCACAGGCTCTAAAAACACATCGCCGCCACACCGCCCAACAACCACCCAAAACACACCCTACCCGTCCTAAACATCCTCTCACAAGCACCAAACCACAACCCTTCACGGCCTCAAAAGTAGGCCAAATACCACGTTTTCGTAAAGCCAGAGAGTAGAGTTAAGTGCACTTGAGCTCTGATTTGACAAGAAAAGGCGCCATAAAATGAAACCATAACCCAAAACCACACAAAAGCCCTCATCCCCATCATTTTGCCAAACACAAGAACAATAACTTTATAATAATATCACATTATACATCCTACAACTTTACATTACAACAAATAATCATAGGAATTACTGATTCCACTGATTTCCATTTCTTGGTGATAGCGTTAGTATTTCCCTGGTAGTTTGGATCACACGGAATTTTTAATGTCGCACAGATATTCTGGAGCAGCGAAGACAGAGTGAAAGCTCGGTTTCACTATGTTGAGCGACAGAATAAGCCAAAGGCAAATCACACAGAAAGATTCTAGTTAAAGATTCTCTTCGAGATTCTAGTTAAGATTTACCATAGGTTATTTTTGTCGCGACTCGGCAAAGAATAAATTTTTGGATTTATTCTCTGCTCTCGCTGCTCCAAAAATTCGAGCATCTCCGATGCGATCCATTATAAAATTCTCCCCAGAAGCGAGGTGTTCGCGCGCATTCTCAGTTGAGGTCTTAACTAGAATATTAAACAACGTGAGTTCGACGAAATATAAGTGTCTAAAAATTTGGTGATTAGCGAAAATTGTTGTAACTTTAAGGTGCTAAAAAATCAAAAGTTTACAAACAATAATCGCTATGATCACCGAGGACAAAGTTA
>NZ_NPJE01000042.1:0-847 GCF_002251205.1 Prevotella sp. P3-92
TTTTTGTCGTATTTTTAGCAAAATACATTACAATAGAAAATTTTTAGTTTTTACAGTTTTACAGTTTTACAGTTTCGAAAAAGCTAAAAATTCTACTAATTAAGAGATTTTGACAATTACCAAATTAACAACAAATATAAATTATATATAAATATATATATATATAAATATATATATATTATATATATAAAAAATCGGCTCGAAAGTCAGAAATCGTTTATGAAAACTGTAAAACTGTAAAACTGTAAAACTGTAAACCGTAGTTGGCGTTCTACCTCTATGGTTCATTTCTTTTACAGTACCTAACATTCGCACCCATGATCCCACCACAGTTTCAAGTCCAATAAATATATAGCGCTCCGCCTATCTGCCTTATATTCAGTAATATACAATAATCACCATGTTTAATGCTCTGTTTTGACTTTGTAACGTATTGATACGCAGGTAAATGTAACAAGTTGGCGACATTTCCATCACAAGTTGGCGACAAGTGGAACAACCGATTGTTTTTCTTCATACCTTTGCACCGTGGTTCAAGAGAGAATCACTCATCGCACAGAACATTCCGTCCGCACACAGACGTGGGCAACTCCTCAGTAAGTCACCAGTGAATCCGCACTAAATCCCAAAATTAGGCGGACAACGATGGGACAAAATGGGAGGAACATGGGAACTGAAAAGGAGAAACCGACGATGTGGGAAATGGGTGCTAACTAACTTACTAACAACTATTCCCCAGAACCCCCACTGGTCTAACAAACGGGGGAAACAAAATGGCTATTCTAAATGGACTTATCAAAAAAATGAGTGGATCGGCTGGTCAGTTGACTTTCAAGACTGTCAATGG
>NZ_NPJE01000043.1:0-423 GCF_002251205.1 Prevotella sp. P3-92
AATGAAACTCTTTCCTGTGCGGGTATCTATCCACCTGCGGCGGCGCAGAACCAGTACCACCTTGTGGTCACGGATGGGAAAGTCTGTCACCTCTACGGGAGAGATAAAACCCTTCGATTCAAAATGAGTGTCACCCTGAAGGTCTGGATGTATTTTCTCGTCAAGGTGAATGTGCATCTCAGGCTCGTCATAAGCCTTCGTGTCAACGTACTCAATATCCGTTATGATGAAGTGGTCAAGCACTTCCTTGGGCAGCACCATACGTGCCAACATTAGCAAACCTTTGTCTTCCATGATGCAAATTTACATAAAACCCCCGAATTATAAGCCAGTCGGGATAAAAAACCTAATGTCATTTCCCCGAATCGGGCAGTGTTTGAGAGAAAAAATGTCAAGTCCGCCACAGATTCTTGTCCTATATAC
>NZ_NPJE01000044.1:0-1297 GCF_002251205.1 Prevotella sp. P3-92
CACTAGTGTCCACTAAATAAATTTAAGACTTAATTCTCTTACAGTTTGTAACTTCTCGGCAGGTTCGCTTTTGCCGAGCAAATCTACGAGAGGGGTTCTGTCCAACAATGAGACAGATAAAATTCTTAACAAATCATACATTTCCATATTCAATTTCATTTTTCGTTCAACAATCGCAACCAAGCAATATGCAATGATTGCACTATACAATTGTATCTTTACAGCATTTTCGGTTGTGCCATAGAATTCCTTGACATGAAGATGTTGCTTCATCCATTTGAAGAACAACTCTACCCTCCAACGATATTTGTAAGCCAATGCAATATCCTCTGCAGAGAGGATGGAGTTATTGGTATAAAACACAAAGGTTCTGTTTCCCTCCTTATCATAAAAGGTGATTCTTCTCATTGGGGAAGAGTATTGCTTTCGTGTTTTATATCCACTAAACTGTATCGTTTGATCAGCCATCACTCCCGTTATAGGGTTGTTATATTGTTTGTCTTCAATCACTGTATATGACATACGACGTTTCTCACGAACAACAAAGAACGCCTTTATCGTATTGATGATGGTGAGTTGCTCCGTGTCCATATATGCTCTATCAAATATGTATAAAGCATCAGGCTCATAAGGTATCTCGTTCATTACCTTGGAATCATGTAAATCCGCATTGGTTATAAGAAAGAATGATGGTATGTCTGTCTTTACATCATATAAGGTATGCATCTTTACACCACCTTTGTCATGATGAAGTTTACTCCACCAAAACACATTTAGGCAAAGTGAGATGGTTGTTGAGTCAAAAGCATAGACATTACCTTCATAGAAGAAGTCTTTGTCAACTAATCCTATGCGTAAGTCTCTTGCGGTCTTGACCATATGATACGCCATGTCTTCAAATATTTTAGCCTCTCTTTGCTCATTAGCTTTGGAAAGATTACTTCTGGTAACAGATGTGCCAAATCCAAGCCTGTTGAACTTAGTCTTATGCGCATTGAGCGTAGCTATCAAGTCTCGAAGACTCTCTCGATGGGTCAACTGAGCGAATATCATCACTAGCAAATGATTCCAACAAGTGAACTTCTTAACATATTTGTTTCCTTGATATTTTTTTACGAACCAATCGAACTGGTTTTTGGGAAGGAAATCACATATTTGACTGAATATATACTTACCTTGATTCATGAGTCTAAACTAACTTACAGATTGTAATTTTCTGCAAAGATAGTCATTTCTAACCCATAGAGTCATTTTTTGCTCGTATTTTGTCGCATATCAACCACTTACAACGATTGTT
>NZ_NPJE01000045.1:0-599 GCF_002251205.1 Prevotella sp. P3-92
AGCTTGTCCTCTTCCGAGAGCTCGTCCATGCCCAGGATGGCGATGATGTCTTGCAGCGACTTGTACTTCTGCAGGTTCGACTGGACTGCGCGGGCCGTCTCGTAATGCTCCTGGCCGACGACGCGCGGCTCGAGCACGCGGCTGGTCGAGTCCAGCGGATCCACCGCCGGATAGATGCCGAGCTCCGAGATCGCGCGGTTGAGCACGGTCGTCGCGTCCAAGTGGGCGAACGAAGTTGCCGGGGCCGGATCGGTAAGGTCGTCCGCGGGAACGTACACGGCCTGCACCGAAGTGATCGAGCCCTTGTTGGTCGAGGTGATGCGCTCCTGCAGCGCGCCCATGTCGGTCGACAGGGTCGGCTGATAGCCCACGGCCGAGGGAATGCGGCCGAGCAGCGCCGACACTTCGGCGCCCGCCTGGGTGAAGCGGAAGATGTTGTCGACGAAGAACAGCACGTCCTGGCCTTCGACGTCGCGGAATATTCGGCGATCGTCAGGCCCGACAGCGCGACGCGGGCACGGGCGCCCGGCGGTTCGTTCATCTGGCCATAGACCAGGGCAACCTTCGAACCTTCCGAGATCGCGTTGCCGTCGGGATAT
>NZ_NPJE01000046.1:0-858 GCF_002251205.1 Prevotella sp. P3-92
AACTTACAGATTGTAATTTTCTGCAAAGATAGTCATTTCTAACCCATAGAGTCATTTTTTGCTCGTATTTTGTCGCATATCAACCACTTACAACGATTGTTTATCGTTTTTAGTGGACACTAGTGATATGGTATATACATAATCTTCCGTGGTATTATTAGGAACTTCTAAAAAACTAAACATATTATCGTCAATTCGACAATAGAATGGTTGTTCCAGTTCACTTACGTCAGCCTTACTGTTTTCTGAATAAGCTTGATGATTATTTTTATCAACATATTGTATTCTTTGACTATTTGCTGGTATTGCCCCTGACAATAGGAATGCGATTGCCAGGATTATGGATTTAAAATAATGTGTAAAATTCTGTTTCATTGTTTGTTTCTTTTGTTGTTTATTGTTATTTTGTTGATTAATATTATGTACACACGCAATGAGCCTTCCGCCTGTGCCATCCTCTGACACCTGCGGAAGGCTCTGTATCTATATGTGAATGAAGACGTTACGGCAAAGCCGATACCCCCCCCCTAAAACTCTAAGGCTCAGGGGGTTGCATCCAGTCTTTGTTGTATATTCCATCTTCTTCATATAATGTGGCTCATCACCCAGTTGCGAGCGAATATACCACGTTGCGCTGCAAAGATATAAATTTTCTCTCAAACAAATGTCAAAATGCTCAGATTTTATTTGTATTTACAACAATTTAACGTTTTTAGCCGCCTTTCCGCTATCGCGTATTCAACTGGCAAGTGCAATCGGTACTATTGTATGTTGTCTATCTCATCGTTAAGAACTTGCTGGACAGCGACAGTAAGCAAATCACAGTAGGCATTCATTTCCGATTCTGTGTCATACTGC
>NZ_NPJE01000047.1:0-91694 GCF_002251205.1 Prevotella sp. P3-92
TATTATATGTAATGTGCAAAGATAAACATAAAATTCCGATTTATAGGGTTCTTTTGAAAAAAATAGCCTTTAGCATGTATATTTTTCATGAATTTATACTACCTTTGCGTTACAAAAGTTAACACCAAATACATTTTAAATATGAGAGTTATTATTGAATCTGATTATCAGAAATTGTCGCAATGGGCTGCAGAACACGTTATTGAGCGTATTAATGCTGCCAAACCTACCAAAGAACATCCTTTTGTACTCGGTTTGCCAACTGGTTCTTCACCAGAGGGAATGTATGCTTGTCTGGTAAAAGCCAACAAGGAAGGTCGTGTGTCGTTTAAGAATGTGCTGACATTTAATATGGATGAGTATGTAGGATTGCCTGAAAGTCATCCTGAAAGCTACCATTCGTTTATGGCTCGTAATCTTTTTGACCATATTGATTGTCCGAAAGAGAATATCCATATTCTTAATGGTAATGCAGAAAATCTTGCAGAAGAGTGTGCTCGTTATGAGCAGATGATAGCCGAAGCAGGTGGTATAGATCTTTTTATTGGGGGTATAGGTCCTGATGGTCATATTGCTTTCAACGAACCTTATTCTTCGTTGACATCTCGCACTCGTGTCAAGACATTAACAACCGATACGATTATTGCCAACTCTCGTTTCTTTGACAACGATGTAAACAAGGTGCCCAAGTTGGCGCTTACTGTAGGTGTTGGTACTGTGATGGATGCTCGCGAAGTGATGATTCTCGTCAACGGCCACCATAAGGCTCGTGCCATGAAGGCGGCTGTAGAGGGTGCTGTTACTCAGGAGTGGACTATTTCTGCCCTTCAGATGCATCAACATGGTATTATCGTGGCTGATGAACCAGCTGCTGACGAACTGAAAGTTGCCACCTACAAGTATTTCAAGGATATAGAGAAAGACAATCTGTTGTAATCAGACAATTGCGATGAATGTCAAAGGCGAATAGCTGTCAGACTTTCGTCGTCTGAAGACAAACGGACAGATAAACGCAAGCAGGATTATCGAAAATGATAATCCTGCTTGTATTTTATCCTCTTGTTTGTATGGTACATCCCCAATCAATATAGGAATTGGAATGTGTACGATTGGAGTTGATGTGTTATTGTTTCAGTTTGAAAGAGTTTTCGATGCTGGTCACTTCTTCTACAAATGCCTTATCAACTTTCATGCGCTGGTCTATCGTATTGCAGCTGTGAATGACTGTTGAGTGGTCGCGACCACCTACCAACTGTCCAATTCTCGATGCAGGCATCTTGGTGTATTTCTGTGCGAAGTACATGGAGAGTTGTCGGGCAATTACAAATTCGCGTTTGCGAGAACGGCTCATTACGTTGGGTTGGGTGACATTATAGTGTGCGCATACCTTTTCGATGATATCGTCGATGGTCAGGGGACGGTTGTCCACCTTCACGGCACGTTTGATGACACGTTCAGCGAGGCGCATGTCAATATCGCTATTATATACAATAGAGTATGCCATCAATGAGTTGACCACTCCTTCCAATTCACGTACAGAACTATTGGCGGTTTCGGCAATAAACTGAATGACGTCGGCAGGGAATTTTAGACCGTCACGGCGACATTTGGTATTGAGGATGTCAATGCACAATTGCACGTTGGGTTTATGCAATTCGGCTATCATACCACATGAGAAGCGAGTCAGCAAGCGATCCTTCACACCTACCAAATCAACTGGTGGACGGTCGGCAGCCAATATAATCTGCTTTCCACAACGGAACAGATGATCGAATACGTGGAAGAATGTGTCGAGGGTCTTGGTGGCTGCAGCCCATTCCTGAATGTCGTCAACGATGAGCACATCGATGGTTTGATAGAAATGAATGAAGTCGTTGACCGTGTTCTGACGTACCGCATCGGTATATTGCACTTGGAACAATCTGGCAGATACGTAGAGTACACGTTTCTGTGGATAAATCTCTTTGCAGCGCACACCAATAGCATTTATAAGGTGTGTTTTACCGCTACCTGACGGACCGTAGATAAAGAATGGATTGAAAGTGGTGCGTCCGGGGTGCTCGGCAATGGAGAGACCGATGGTGCGTGGCAACTTGTTGCTATCGCCTTCGATGTATCGCTGGAAGTTCTTATGGGGATCCAGTTGTGGATTTAAATCCTGTGGGGTTGCTGCATCGAGGGTGGTGGGGGATTGGTTGGCACGTGTTGAAACCTTTGGCTTGTCGATAGCAACAGATTCGCTACCTTCTTCGTCAACGGTAAGACCGTGTGCTTTGTCAACCACAACACGATATTTCAGCGCAATATTAGTGCCGAAACAGCGATGCAGTACTTTGCTTAGCAATTCCACATAATACTGCTCCAATACTTCATAGACGTAGCGGCTTGGTATTTGCACGACAAGTGTCCTGTTGTCTTCGTCGTAAGAGTCGAAGACAATAGGTTCAAACCATGTTTTGTACTGTTGCTCAGAAACGTTATCTCTTATTAGCGAGAGGCAGTCGTTCCAAAGCAGTCTAGGAGCTTTGTCCATTATGGAATTTCTTTAGTATTTTTAGTTAAAAGATACGGTTGCTTTTCGTTAAGCGGATACAAAGTTCGCACTTTTTTTTCAATTAACCAAATCTTTATTTTTTGTTTGTTATATATATATTCCTCTAACTGCCTATTCCTGTGGTATTTACGGGATATGGCTTGTTTTTGTAGTCGTGAAACACTATTGTAATAATGTAACTCCTTATATAATAGTCTATTAACGCCGTGAATCAAGACCTATTGCAGGTCTGTTCTGCTATCTCTCAGATGGTCACGAAATCGTCTGATAACGAGCATAAGACCTATCTTTTTGGGTCATGTGCTTCTGATGGTTGTTATTTAGACTAATTAAAAACAAGCATCTCTCTTATTTATCCTTCTTTCCGAACACAGAGAAGTGTACGTAACGCTTAGGATGTGCTTTCAAGTCGATGAGTAGAGAATCTGCACTTGCAGCAGTTGAACTGAGTCTGTAGTAGAGTTGAGGATCGCTCATGAGCAGTCCGAGTGTGCCCTCTTTGCTGTTGAGCCTGTTGGTCATTTGCTCTACGTTATCCAGCGTTTGGTTGACTTTTGCCGTCATAGTGGCAATATCCACGGCGCTGAGGTTTGCTGTGAGTTGCTCTGTATTGGTGAGAACTCCATCTGCTTTTTTCATAACCGATGGGACATCTCTGTTCAGACTGGCAGATAGTGATTTGAGTTCTACGCTTGTTTTATTGAGATTGTCGGTCATTCCTTCCACGTTGTGCAGGGTGTTGCGTAGTGCAGGGTCTGCCAATAGGATGTTGAGGCTTGCCATGATGGAGTCGAGTTTTGGGAGCATACGTTCTACGGTCGGCATCATTTGTCCCACTTGGTTCATGAGTCCCAGTTCCATTCCGCCTTTGATAGAGTCGCCGGCAGCCATGAGTTGTGTGGGGTTGCCCGACAGAATCAGGTTGATTTTGATATTGCCGAGCAGATCACTTGCCAGTTCGGCACGTGATCCGACAGGTATGCGCATGGCTTTATCAAGTCCTACAACAGCCACGATATTGTTGGGGTCGTTGTAGTTATAGTCTATGCGTTCCACGACACCTACTTTATATCCGTTGGCATAGACAGGCGATGAAGCCGACAGTCCACTTACATCGTTGAACACGAGATAGTAGGTGTTGGTGTTTGAGAATATGTTGAGTCCTTTAAGAAACTGCAATCCATAGAAAAGCACGAGTATGCCGAAGATGGCAGTTAGTGCGATTTTGACTTCTTTTGTGAAAAATTTCATATTTAAGTTTTTTCTTTATTTCTTGTTTTTGTTTCTTCTGTATTCTTGTATTGCTTGTTGCACATTGGCCCTACGTCCGTCTTTGAAGGCGATGATGAATGCTTCGGGGAAGCGTTCTGATAGTGACTTGCGGAGTTGGTAAATCTCCTGATAGTCGGTTGATGCGCCTACGGTATATTTGAACATGCCGTTTTCTTCGTAATAATCTACGTTTTCCAAATCTTTCAGCATGGGGCTGTTTGGATTCTGACGAGCTGAACTGGCAAGTATCTGTACCTTGAATATGGGTTGTCCGCTTGTCTGTTGAGGTGTGAAAACGGTATTTGCTGGTTTCTCAACCGTCTTTACTGTTGGTTTTGTCGCAGTTTTTACGGGTTCTGCTTCAGTCTTTTGTACTGGTTTTGCCGCAGTTTCGGCATTTTGTTCCGCCTTTGGGGTTGGTGGAGCAACGGTTTTGTCGTGACGTACTTCTGTCTTATGAACGGGTTTTTCTACTGGTTTTACTTCCGCCTTTGGTGTTGGTTTTGAAGCCGGCATTATTGGTTCTCCTTGTTGAGAACTGTTTTTCCCTGTCTGGTTATTGCGAGTTGGATCTGCCATGAGGATAGAATCCACATCGGTTGATGGCTTTTTATTGTTGTCGTCAACGGTTGTTCTTCCTGCTCTGGCGTTGGCCAGTTCCTGCAATACCTGATTTTTTTGCGTCTTGTTGTCTGTTTTTGGCTTTGCCTGCGGTATGTTGTTTGCCAGCGGTTTGTTGTCCGTTTTGTCGTTTTTGGTCTTTGGCGCTTGTTGTTTTTGGCTTGGCGTGGCTATTGTCGGCACGTTTACCTTTTCCGGTTCCTGTATTTGGTATGAAGGTTGTGTTGCCGCGTCTGATTTTTTTTTAAAGTCGAGAAATGCTTGATAGATGCCGAAACCGAGTTTGTCAATACCGTCTTTAGAGTTCAGAAAGCGCTCTTCGTCTGCAGTAGAGATGAAGCCTAACTCGATCAGACAACTGGGCATCGATGTTTCGCGGAGTACAAGAAATCCGGCTTGCTTAACGCCTTTGTTGGGTCTGTTGGCTGATGCGCATGTGCGGCGTTGTACTGCTCGGGCCAGTTCGACGCTCTTCTCCATGTTTTTGTCTTGTATGAGTTCAAACATTATATAGCTCTCGCTTGACCGTGGGTCGAATCCCTGATAGCGTTGCTTATAGTCTTTTTCCACGAGAATAACTGAGTTTTCTCGTTTAGCTACCTCTAAGTTGTCGTTGGCTCTATGCATACCGAGGGTATAGGTTTCGAGTCCTCGTGCTATGCGTCCACCGGGTAGTGAGTTGGTGTGTATGGAGATAAAGAGGTCTGCTTTGTTTCTGTTGGCTATGTCAGCACGTGTGTGCAACGGTATGAAAACATCTGTTTTGCGAGTATAGATGACTCTTACGTCTGGGCAGTTGTTTTCTACGTATTTTCCGAAGGCGAGTGCAACATTGAGGTTGGTGTTTTTTTCCTTAGAAAAAGAGCCTACTGCACCAGCGTCGTGACCGCCGTGACCTGGGTCGATGACAAGGGTGAATCTATCTTTGGCGGCTGCCTGTAAGGCCGTCGCCACCATTATTAATAATAGGTATAAGGTATTCTTTTTACACATATTAATTGTTTACCGTTTGCAAAAGTACGCATTTTCAGTCAAAAACCAACTGCTAAAGCATAGTTTTTTGCTCATTTGTCATAATTACCCTTACTCCGGCTCCCTCGCAATCAGCTCCCATCGGTGGATTTTTCTTGATGATGTTGAGGTCGATTTTTGTAATGTTGGGGTATGTGTCGAAGAGTTTTTTGCAGATTCTTCCCGCCAGATGTTCAATCAGCTTTGATGGAGTCTGCATCTCCTGACTTATTGTTTGATAGACGTCAGCATAACTGATGGTATGGCTCAGATCATCAGTTTGCATGGCATGAGTGAAGTCGTATCCTATCTGGATGCTAACCTCATAATCGTTTCCGACGGTCTGTTCCTGCGGCATGACGCCGTGGTAGGCATGGAAGCGAGCTTTGTTGATGATGATGCTCGTATCAAATGGTGTCTTCATTCTCCTTTTCTGTGAAGGTTCCATCGTTGACGTATTTCTTGAGTGCACGTTCCACGCCGATCTTCCATGTATTGATGCTTTCGTTTTGGAGCTGGAGCGACCCTACCAGTTTTACCACATGTGCGATGGGCATGCGGTAGCGCAGCACACCAGAAATCAGTTTCGCGTAGTTCCAGTATTCTGGGTTGAACTTCTCAGATAGTCCTTCAACGGTTGTTTTGTATCCTCGTTTGTTGACGAACTGGAAGTCATAACGCTTTGTTCCATCTTCGTTTACCTGTTTTACGATTTTTCCGTGTGTGACCGATTTAGGCAACATAATGCCTTCGTCGTCGTCTTGCAGACCAGTAAAAATCTCGTAAGGGTATCCGTCGAGCAGTCCTACGAGTGCCACCCATTTGTCTTTATTGTTTTGAAAGCGCACCACGTCACATTCCAGTTCCTTAGGCCTGACCTCTGTCACTTCTGGTCTCGCCGCCTTGTTGACTACGTGTGAAATCAGTTGGAACATGAAGTTTGCCTGTTCCGGTTCTAGTGCGTTGAGACATGTGTGTAGTATCTGGCTCATAGAGTCAGCGTTTATGATATGTCCGATAGACGTACTGATATCGGCCAATTTACCTGCCACATTCAGCACTTCGTCTGTCTTGGCTGGTGTTTGTTCGTTTATCTTTTCTGTTTGCATACTCATTTTGCAAAGGTACGAATAAGCGAGCGTAATACAAAGAAAAACTCGTTTTTTCTTTTATTACCGAGCGTAAGTAGCTTGGACGCTTAGCGTCAGAGGTAAAGAATAAGCGAGCGTAATACAAAGAAAAAACTCGTTTTTTCTTTTATTACCGAGCGTAAGTAGCTTGGACGTATAGCCTCATAAGGCATTTATATAGACCTAAAGTCCAAATACAAACTTATTATGGGTTGCGGAAAAGTTACATTCGCTGTTCGATAGATTCTGAAAGTTCAAATTTATATAAGCGGTAAATCTACGCTAAGTTTATAATGAAACTATTGGAGTTCTTGACTTCTCGATGTGTTCGGGATGCATTCGGGATGTGTTCGGGATGAAGGTGCTAAAAGAAACAGAGGCGGTACGTCCCAAGTTCCTCCCATGTACGTCCCAAGTAAGTCCCATTTTTTGCAGAGGGAATGGGAATACGATGGGAGGGGGGAGGGAGAAGAGTGTAATTGTTGCCTATGCGAGGATGTTACGCAAAAACAACCATCGGGAAGTCGTATAAGCGTTTAAAATACAGACAAAATGGCATAAATATCTGCCTAAATGGCGCAAAATACAGTTCGGCACAAGTGTTGAATAATAGATAAGTGAACAAGTAACAACAGAAACAAAAATAATTAGGAGGACAAGAATATGACATTTGACAAGTTTACAATCAAAGCACAAGAGGTGGTGCAAGAGGCCGTCAATACTGCTCAGATGAATGGGCAGCAGACCATTGAACCAATCCATGTGCTCAAAGGTATTCTGACGAAAGCCAAAGACGTATCGACTTTCATCTTTCAGAAGTTGGGAGTCAATGCCAATCAAGTAGCTATGCTCGTAGATCAGGAGATTCAGCATCTGCCCAAAGTACAAGGCGGACAGCCCTATTTGTCTAACGATGCTAATAGCGTGCTCACCAAAGCCATGGATACTGCCAAGCAGATGGACGACGAATTTGTTAGCGTAGAACCTATCTTGTTGGCGCTGTTGACCGTGAATAGTACTGCCAGCCGTATCCTTCGCGATGCGGGTTGCAACGAGAAAGACATGCGGGCTGCGATTCAAGAGCTACGCCAAGGACAGAAGGTGCAGAGTCAGAGTGGTGACGAGAATTTCCAAAGTCTTGATAAATACGCCAAAAATCTGGTAGAGCAAGCACGCTCAGGCAAACTTGATCCTGTCATTGGACGTGATGAGGAAATACGTCGCGTGTTGCAGATTCTATCGCGCCGTACCAAGAACAACCCTATATTAATAGGTGAACCAGGTACTGGTAAGACCGCTATCGTAGAGGGATTGGCTCAGCGTATAGTACGTGGAGATGTACCTGAGAATCTGAAAGACAAACAACTCTACTCACTCGATATGGGTGCGCTGGTGGCTGGTGCGAAATATAAAGGTGAGTTTGAAGAACGACTCAAAAGCGTCATCAACGAAGTGACCAAGAGCGAAGGACGCATCATCCTTTTCATCGATGAAATACATACCCTCGTGGGAGCAGGTGGAGGCGAAGGCGCTATGGATGCAGCAAACATCCTTAAACCAGCATTGGCTCGTGGCGAACTGCGTGCCATTGGTGCTACTACGCTCAATGAGTATCAGAAGTATTTCGAGAAGGATAAGGCATTGGAACGCCGTTTCCAAACCGTCATAGTAGATGAACCAGATGAGCTCAGCGCCATTTCTATCCTGCGTGGACTAAAAGAACGCTATGAAAACCACCATAAGGTGCGTATTCAAGACGATGCCTGTATTGCCGCCGTGAAACTCTCCGAACGATACATTAGTGACCGCTTCCTGCCTGATAAAGCCATCGACTTGATGGATGAGGCTGCAGCCAAACTACGTATGGAGCGCGACTCTGTACCTGAAGAACTCGATGAAATCACTCGACGCCTCAAACAACTGGAGATTGAACGTGAAGCCATCAAACGCGAAAACGATCAGCCCAAACTACAACAACTCGACAAGGATATTGCCGAGTTGCGCGATCAAGAAAAACAATATCGTGCAAAATGGGAGGGAGAAAAAGCGTTGGTCAACAAGATACAAGAGGACAAACAGCAGATAGAAAACCTCAAACTGGAGGCTGAACGTGCTGAACGTGAGGGTAACTACGAACGTGTGGCAGAAATCAGATACAGCAAACTCAAAATGCTCGAAGATGATATCAAGCACATTCAGGAACAACTCAAGAGCACACAAGGCGGAGAAGCTATGGTGCGCGAAGAAGTGACCGCCGACGATATTGCAGAGGTGGTAAGTCGTTGGACCGGCATTCCTGTAACTCGTATGATGCAGAGCGAACGTGAGAAACTGCTCCATCTGGAGGAAGAACTCCATCATCGGGTTATCGGACAGGATGAGGCCATTCAAGCTGTGAGTGATGCTGTGCGCCGCAGTCGTGCTGGTCTGCAAGACCCTAAACGGCCAATAGCATCGTTTATCTTCCTCGGTACTACCGGTGTTGGTAAAACCGAACTCGCCAAAGCGTTGGCAGACTATCTGTTCAACGATGAAACCATGATGACGCGTATTGATATGAGCGAATATCAAGAGAAATTCAGCGTTTCACGCTTGATTGGTGCGCCTCCGGGATATGTTGGCTATGATGAGGGCGGACAACTGACAGAGGCCGTGCGTCGCAAACCATATTCTGTGGTGCTCTTCGATGAGATAGAGAAGGCCCACCCAGATGTGTTCAACATCCTGTTGCAGGTGCTCGATGACGGTCGCCTTACTGACAACAAAGGACGTACGGTAAACTTTAAGAACACCATCATCATCATGACGTCAAATCTGGGTAGCCAGTTTATCCAGCAGGAGTTTGAGAAACTCAACGCCACCAACCGAGAAAGCATCATCGCCAATACGAAAATGCAGGTGATGGATATGTTGAAAAAGACCATCAGACCGGAGTTCCTCAACCGTATCGACGAGACCATCATGTTCTTGCCGCTTACCAAAGCGGAAATTGCAAACGTGGTTCGGCTCCAGATGAATGCGGTCAAGAAGATGCTCGAACCACAGGGCTTTACGCTCCGCGTTACCGATGCAGCTATCAACTATCTTGCCGATCAGGGATACGACCCCGAATTTGGTGCTCGACCTGTAAAGCGTGCCATCCAACGACTGGTGCTCAACGACCTGTCGAAAAGGATATTGGCCGAGGAAGTCAGTCGCGAACAGCCAATCACAATCGACGCCAACGGTGCAGGATTGCAGTTCCGCAACTGATCAACGGACAGTATATCATCAATCATTCTGTTACGGTATCGCCTGTAATACATACAGACGGTATCGTTTTTTTATGTTTGTAGAGTACTCTCGTTCGGGAACAAAAAAGAAATTTGCGTATTTCTTTTTGTATTCCGCTCACTTATTCGTACCTTTGACGCTACGCATCCAAGGTACTCTCGTTCGGGAATAAAAAAGAAATTTGCGTATTTCTTTTTGTATTCCGCTCACTTATTCGTACCTTTGTTCCCATAATATTAATAATGTATAATGCAATATGAAGAATCTTTTGACCCGTACATCAATACGCAAATATAGTGATAAACCAGTTGAAGAAGCCTTGCTCGACCGCTTGATGAATGAGGCGGCACGAACACAAACCATGGGAAATCTACAACTCTATAGTGTTGTGGTGACTCGTTCCGACGAAATGAAACGAAAACTCGCACCTGCACATTTCAATCAACCCATGGTGACTGAGGCGCCGGTAGTACTCACCATCTGTGCCGATTTCCATCGCACATCTGTCTGGGCACGTCAGCGAAAAGCCGTTCCTGGGTACAATAATTTCCTGTCGTTTGTCAATGGAGCCATCGATGCACTACTCTATACGCAGACTCTCTGCAATCTTATGGACGAAGAGGGACTCGGTTACTGCTACTTAGGAACTACCGTCTATATGCCACAGATGATTATCGATACACTCAATCTGCCGCAACAAGTAGTACCTTTGGCAACTCTGACCGTTGGATGGCCTGCCGAAAAACCACAGCAGACTGACCGACTGCCCTTGGATAGCTTTGTCCATCGGGAGACCTACCACGACTATACGGCTGATGACATCAACAGATACTATCAATTGAAAGAGAGTTTGGAAGAAAACCAAAACTTCTGCAAAATCAACAATAAAGAGACTTTGGCGCAAATATTTACCGATATTCGCTATACGAAGAAAGATAATGAGGCGATGTCTGCCGGACTCTTGGAAGTGCTCCGCAAACAGGGTTTCATGGAATAAAATAGCTCATGAAAAAACAAGTAAAGACTGCATCTGCCTTTCTGATGCTTATATTGGGCCTCGTCATTCTGGCCATGACAACCTGTCGCGGATCTCATAACAAGCCGCAACAGGTTGCCAACGATACACTCGGAGTGATGGTCATGCAGATACAGAAATGTAGCAGACTCTATACTGCAGAGGCTCAGGTGCGTAAAATAGTGACGCAAGACGATCAGATGCGCTTGCAGGGATCTATCTTCAGTCATAAGTTTGACGTTCATGTACCTGGTTCTGAACGAAAAGTTGCAATCCCCATCGATGCTACTGTTAAGGCTTACATTGACTTTGGATCTTTCAGCAAAGAGAATGTGGTGCGACATGGCGACAGAATAGAGATAATCTTGCCAGACCCGCAGATGGTGATGACCAGCAGCCGTATAGACCACGAACACATGAAAGAACATGTGTCATTGGCTCGCAGCAACTACTCTGATAAAGAACTGGCGCAACTCGAACAGCAAGGACGCGATGCCATCATCAAGGATATTCCCCAGCTGGGACTTATAGAAACGGCGCGACTTAGTGCTGCCAATATCCTAATACCGATGCTGAAGGATATGGGCTTTGCCGAACAGCATGTTACGGTGACTTTTAGAAAAGATTTCAATGTCGACAAATCACAGTTGAAAGTGGTGTCCTCTGACGTCGAACAACAATAGTGATGAATTATGATACGAACAATAAAACGAATCGGCATCTGTCTTATCCTATTAGCCTTTCTGGCTTTTGGAGGATGGGTGTTCTGGATGAACAAGGATAACGAGGTGGCTGTAGAACCACAACAGCAAGTGGAACTATCGCCTACACAGGTGCGCTCGATAGAGGCAATAGGTCAATGGGAGTTTCTTGCCGTTAGCGACGAAGAATTGGTGGATACTATTCGCAAAGGCTTCTTCTCCGACGATCAGTTGACACGAATCTATTATGGCACACTTCGCCTGGGGGTTGATATGAGTCGGGTACAGGAAGGATGGGTCACCATGCGTGGCGATACTATTGTCTGTACGTTACCTCCTGTGCAGTTGCTCGATAAAAATTTCATAGACGAAGCGCGTACACGTTCTTTTTATGAGAGTGGGAAATGGAGTAATGCCGACCGCGAAGCACTCTATCTTAAGGCTTGTGACATGATGCGTCGTCGCTGTCTGACCGCTCAGAATATGAATACCGCACGTGACAACGGGCGCACACAGTTCAGACATTTGCTTCAAACCATGGGCTTTGACAAGGTCGTGGTTAAGTATGAAGATAATTAATCAGACAGTTCCAATAGCCTTATGACCCAATTGGCGATAATCTGTTTTTATGGTCTATAAAAAACAAATCGGTCATTATAGGTGTGTTTAATCCGCGGTCATGCATGTAATATAATGACCGATTGAAGATAGATAAGTGAAAAGGGAAGAGCATAGCTCTTCCCTTTTCTCAGATGATTATTGTACCAATCGGTCTTGGCAACCGAAATGGAATGATGATAATATCTTTTCTTTTTTGGTCTTATTCAAACAATCAGACTTTGTGATTATTCAACCACGATGGGCTTGTATTTTGGAACGAGCACCTTCATAATAGTCCAACCAATGATGTAAGCTATGGCACAGATGCAGAAAACAATCATGTAGCCTGCAGGTTTGCCTTCAAAACCGAAGAAGGTGAAGTCTGCACCCTGCTGTTCTGCATAGGTAAAGAGCTTACCCGAACATTTGTTGATAAGCATCGACCCCAGTCCTCCAGCCATAGCACCGATACCGGTAATAGTGGCAATAGTAGATTTCGGGAACATGTCGCCAATGGTTGAGAACAGGTTGGCTGACCATGCCTGATGACCTGCACCTGCAAGGCCAATGATGATGGCGGGCCACCATGCGGGGTCGATAGGAGAAGCCTCCCATGCTGCCAGAGGCTGAGCAAGCAGAGCAGTCATCGGGAAGAATGTGAAGAGCAACATAGCACGCATGCGACCTGCATAGGCTCCCATACCCTTCTTCTCAACAAAGTATTTGGGCAGATATCCACCAAAGATGGACAATACGGTTACTATGAAATAGAGGGTGAAGATGAGCAACTGACCCATACCTGACGATGATTTGTAGCCAAACTGGTCAGAGAAATAGGCAGGAGCCCAGAACAGGAAGAACCACCATACACCGTCGGTCATGAATTTACCCACGATGAATGACCATGTCTGACGATAAGTGAAGCAGTTGAGGAAGCTGATCTGTGGACCTTCGTCGTCTGCATCCTTAGGATCTGCATCGGTTTCGGCATCCTGATTGATATAAGTGAGCTCTGCAACATTCACATGGTTGCTCTTGTTGGGTTTCTCATAGAATACTACCCAGAAGCCCATCCATACAAAACCGAGCACACCGATGATGATGAATGCCATCTCCCAACCGAACCACTCTGCCAATGGGGGAATAGACAGCGGGGCGACAAGAGCACCTACTGATGCACCGGCATTAAAGATAGATGTGGAAAATGCACGGTCTTTTTTCGGGAAATACTCGGCTGTTACCTTAATAGCGGCAGGGAAGTTTCCTGATTCACCCATCGCCAATACCGAACGGCAGAACAGGAAGAGATATACGCTGATGGTGGCTATCGACAAGGCTGTGGCAGATCCTGCTTGTACGGCACGAAGTGCTTCTACCGAGTCAAGACCTTCATACTTCATCGTTATCCAACCGCATACTGCATGGAGACATGCACCCAGCGACCATACGAAGATAGACCAAAGGTATCCTTTCTTAGTGCCCATCCAGTCGATAAACTTACCGGCAAACAGACAGAATACGGCATACAGGATGGAGAATACTGCCGTAATCGTACCATAATCGTCGTCGGTCCAATGAAATTCAGGAGCGATAAAGTCCTTCCAAGTCAAGGAAAGCACTTGTCGGTCCATGTAGTTGATGGTTGTTGCAAAGAACAACATCGAGCAAATTACCCAACGGTAATTGGTCATTTTTGTGGTCTGTACAGAACTCATATTATTGTTTTTATTGATGTTTTAGCGTAGTTTGGATGCAAAGTTACTAATAAAAAATGAAAAAAAAACGAGTGTGTGGACCTTTTTCACGTAAACGATAACGTTTAGAAGATTGTCCACACACCCGATTGTGTTGTATGTTAGTCTTGGAAATAGACTTTCTTTACGCGATTGCTCACACCAGTCAGTACTTCATAAGGTATGGTGTCGAGCACATCGCTCAGTACTGTTACCGGCAAATGTTCGCCGAATATCTCTACGCTGTCGCCTTCCTTACAGTCAATATCAGTCACATCAATCATAGCTACGTCCATGCAGATATTACCAACATAAGGTGCTTTCTGTCCATTCACCAAACAATAGCAGGCGCCACGACCTAAGTGTCGGTTCAGTCCGTCGGCATAACCGATGGGGATAGCGGCTATGATGGAGTCACGCTCCAATATACCACGGCGGCTGTAGCCTACGGTTTCGTCCTTCGGCACATGGTGCATTTGTAGTATGGTGGTCTTCAGTGTGCTGACGGTATGTAGTATTCTATTGTCGCGAGGATCGATGCCGTAGAGCCCAAGTCCCAGTCGGCACATGTCGAGTTGGCGTTCTGGAAAGTGTTCGATACCTGCAGAGTTGTCTATATGACGCAGTATCTTGTGAGAGAAGGCTGCTTGCAACTTACTGCTTCCTGCATCAAATTTACGGAACTGCTCTGCTGAGAAAGCATCAAAGTCATCGCTGTCGCTACCTACGAAATGCGAGAACACCGAACGGGGGATGATGGCACTCTGTTGTTTCAGTCGGGCTATCAACTCTTCGATATCTTTTTCTGGATCGAATCCAAGTCGATGCATACCTGTATCGAGCTTGATATGTACAGGCCAGCCGGTAATACCTTCTTTTTCTGCGGCATGGATAAGTGCATCCATCAAGCGGAATGAATATACTTCAGGCTCAAGATCATAGTCAAACATGGTCTTGAATGCAGTCATTTCGGGGTTCATGATGATGATATTCTGTGTGATTCCGTTGCGACGTAGGGTTACACCTTCATCGGCAACTGCCACAGCAAGATAATCCACGCAATGGTCTTGTAGGGTTTTTGCCACTTCTACAGCTCCTGCGCCGTAGGCATCGGCTTTTACCATACATACCAGTTTTGTCTCAGGTTTGAGGAACGAACGATAGTAGTTCAAGTTTTCAACTACCGCATTGAGATTCACTTCGAGTATGGTCTCATGAACTTTCTGTTCCAGCAGTTCGGTCAATTGGTCGAAACCAAAGGCTCGTGCGCCTTTCAGCAGTATCACTTCATCGTGTAACGAATGGAATGTTTCACTCTGTACAAACTGATTGGCATCGGTAAAGAAAGCCTTATCAGCAATGGTGATACAATCAGCACATTTCATAAGCATCGGACCAATGCCGATAAAGCGTGCCACACCGCGTTGCTGACAGAGGTTGTTGACTTCGTCATACAGCTCGAAATCACTTTTTCCACTCTGTTGTATGTCGCTCAGTATGAGTGTGCGCTTACGGCCCTGATGGTCTGGACGCCGGTTCATGAAGTCGAGTGCGATATCAAGTGAGTTCACATCTGAGTTGTAGGAATCGTTGATGAGGGTACAGCCATGGCGACCTTCCTTCACTTCAAGGCGCATTGCTACTGGTTCGATTGCCTGCATACGCAAGTCAAGGTCTTCGTTTGTCACACCGAGATAGCGTGCTGCTGCAGCACAGGCTATGGAACATTCCACCGATGCTTCATCGATAAATGGCAGATGATATATTCCGCGTTCTCCTTTATATATATAAGCCACTTCTGTCAAACCGGGTTTTTCGTTAGAAGGCTTAACGCTTGCCACATAGAAAGGTGCCAATTCGTTCTCACGGCTCCATCCTATTTTCTCACCGTCATAGCCGGAACGGCGTATACAACGGCTCACGGTGTTGTCGTCGCTATTATAGAAAATCACCTTTGCTCCGTGGAACAGATGGAGTTTCTCTGTACATTTCTCATCCATCGAGCGGAAATTCTCCTGATGTGCATCACCAAGGGATGTCAAGATGCCAATGGTGGGCTGGATGATATCGCGCAGACTTTCCATCTCTCCTGGTTGGCTGATGCCTGCCTCAAACACACCAATGTCTGTTTGTTCCGACAGCAACCATACCGACAGGGGCACGCCAATCTGCGAATTATAGCTACGTGGTGAACGGGTTACTGTCATTTGTGGGGAAATCAGTTGGTACAGCCATTCCTTGACCATGGTCTTTCCGTTCGAACCGGTGATGCCCACAATGGGGATATTAAACTCATCACGATGGCGTTCTGCCAAGCGCTGCAAGGCAGAAAGGGTAGAGGGTACAATCAGAATGTTTGCATCGGTATATGTTGTAAGGTCTTCACCTTCCACTTGCAATTTTTCCACAACAAAGTTACGAACACCTCGTCGGTAGAGGTCTTTGATATAGCGATGTCCGTCGTTGCGCTGTGATTGCAGTGCAAAGAACAGCGATTCTTCGGGGAAACACAACGAACGGCTGTCGGTAAGCAACCATCCTATCTGAGCATCGGTATTACCGATACGACGCGCGCCAATAAGCGTGGTAATCTTTTCAATAGAGTAAATCATAACGCAAAATTACCATATTTTTTTCTTAGTTCTTCTACTTTTAACATAGTTTTATTCATAAAAGTGCGATAAGCTTCTGATTCTGGCGCAAAAGGCTTATGTCCTAGTGCCTGTTTCACAGGTTGCCATTCGCTTAGAAACTGTCGGGCACGATCACTGAGATATGTTTCACAGAGCCGTTCCCAAATATAATCCACTGCTTGCTCAGAGGGATGGAGCATGTCTGCGGCATAGAAACGGTAGTCGCGCAACTCATCGTTGACAATCTCGTAGGCAGGGAAATAGTGCACATTTGGCATTTTCGCCACTTCGTCGGCTGCCAGTAATAGAGTGGCTTTCGACAGTTGGCTGCCATGGTAACCGTATTTCCTATAGCGGATAGGACTGACTGTTAGCACCACTTCCACATCGGCACTGCGACTTTGCAATAGTGCTATGGCTTGTCGCAGATAGTCGGCACACTGACTGACCGTCAATGTTTCCTCTTGAAAGAGGTGGTGTGGGCGTTTCTCGCAGTTATCTACAATTTCGCCAGTTTCCTTCAACCGATACACATGGTTGGTGCCGAGTGTGAAGAAGGCCACGGGGAAAGTATCGCTGGTTCGCATCACCGTATGGAGAATGGATACTGGATTATACATCACACCATAGGGATTGACCGTCGCACGAAACTTATTTTCCACAAACCGCTGACCGATATTGTCGGCGAAGCAAGAGCCTACAAACAGTATCTGTTCTAAGGGCTCTATGCGGAATGATGGTTCCGTGATAGTGACAGGTGTTCTGAAATCCATATATCAGTTTCTATTATTTTATGAATACGTTCTTAGTTTCTATGACTTGGCTTGTCGCTGGCAACGAATATATTCAGCAATCAATACCACAATCAGCAAGAGCATGATGCCCATAGCAATATAGGCGATGGTTTCAGTATGTGTGATGCTCTTCGGTTTAAAGGTGAGCACCACCTGATGGTGTCCGGGCTTCACGTTCAAGGCACGGAGCACATAGTTGACACGTCCCAGCTCTTGTTGCTCGCCATCTACTGTGGCAGTCCATCCTGGATAGTATATTTCAGAGAATACCACCACTCCGCCTTTGCCAGACTGCACTTCGTAGGTCAGTTCGTTGGGTTGATAGTTCTTGAGTGTGACAAGGCTAACAGCATCTTGCTGTGTGCTGTTGCCCAATATATCCTTGAACTTGCTGTCAGCAACTGCATGATGACGCAGGTCAATCTTATCGAGTGCGTCAATCTCGGCATTGGCATTCTCCACATAATCCACTTGGTCCACAAACCAAGCATTGCCATAGCGGTATGGGTTTTCTATCGGTACCGTTTGGTTGGCTTGCAGTGGCAGAATGAAATATTTGGTGTTGAGCATGTTGAGCACTGGATAAATCGAGTCGCCATTTACTTTGGTCATATCACCCTGTGCCTTGTTGAAAGCTGTTGCGAGACCTAGAATCTCCTTTTTGATATGTTCGTCAATGAGCTCCTGATAACGGCGCAACTTAGCAGCATGGTATCCACCGATACTCTTCAGGTAGAAACTTGTCTCGTTTTCGTTGAAGGTGTCGCCTGCCAGATTGAGCACACGGAAGTCGAGTGTCTTGTCCTGTAGGATATGGTCAATGGCAGCCGACTTCTGTACAGGTTCTTCACGTACCGTCTTTGAAACAAACATTTCATCGTTGAGGTATCGTTTGTTCACTTGCCACATATCCACCAGACAGAGCACAACCAATGCTCCCACGAGCCATTCCTTGCGTATTTTCTTCATGCTGAAAAGAAGCAGTAGTGCAGTACCGATAGCAATGATGACAAATGATCGAATGCAGTCGGCAGTGAATACGGCTTTGTGCATAGCGGCCAGACTTGGCAAGATGCGCGGATATATATTCTGCTGATAGTTGGCAAGCATATCGGGATAGTTGCCCAACACATTTGTCAATTGAGCGTTGAGTCCATTGATGGCATCTGCATCGTGTATGGAATTGAAGTCAAAGAATACGTCTGGCAGTATCGCAAACAATAGTGCCAGTCCACCGGTAAGTCCGAATGAAAGATAAAACCACTTCTTCTGTGTTTTCAGTATTTCGGGTTCATCCACTATTTTTTTCAGTGCCAACATGGCAAGCAGTGGAATGGTAAATTCAGCAATGACAAGAATAGATGCCACCGTTCGGAACTTAGCATACATCGGCACATAATCGAGGAAGAAATCGGTAAACGGCATGAAGTTTCTACCCCATGATAGGAGGATAGAAAGAATAGTGACTGCCAGTAATGCCCACTTCATGGGGCCTTTGACGATAAACAGTCCGAGGATAAACAGCATCAATACAAAGGCACCGACATATACAGGTCCTGCAGTCATAGGCTGTGTACCCCAGTATTCCGAGAAACTGCCGTAGATATTCATGTTGAATGTATTCTGGAAGAAGTCGCTCACCTCTGCATCTGCTTTTTTCATGGCAGTGGGATCAGAGGCAATGCTCACGCTGGCACCACCTTTAGTGTTGGGCACCAACAGGGTCCAAGTCTCGTCTATTCCGTAGCTCCATTGTGTGATATAGTCACGATCCAGTCCGCTTGATGTTTGGTTAGCGGTATTCTTCTTCACCAGTTCGCTTTGTCCACGCATCGTCTCCTTGCCATACTGCCATGTATGGTAGAGGTTCGACATGTTGATGCAAATACCGATTGTAGCACCCGCTATACATACACCAGTAGCTTTAGCCAGATGTTTCCAGTCTTTCTTCATCGCACCTTCTATGATGAAGGCAATAGCCATTGCTACTACAACAAACAGGTAATAGTAGGTCATCTGCACATGATTTGCCAATACCTCCAGTGCAGAGAATAGTGCAGTGACCAGGAGTCCCAGCATATATTTTCGCCTATAAGCCAATACTACACCGGCAATCATCGGTGGTAGATAAGCCAGTGCAATGACTTTCCAAATGTGTCCAGCGGCAATGATGATAAAGAAGTAGCTGGAGAATGCCCATACAACAGCGCCCAGTGTAGCAAGATACCATCTGAAATCGAATGCTCTCAACAGAATATAAAATCCCAATAGATAGGCAAACACATACCATACGTTTTCCGGCAGCCATAGATGGTAGGCATTGCCCACTTGTGCAATGGTGTCGGTACTATGATATGATGGCGACGTCTGATAGGTAGGCATACCTCCGAAGAGCGAATTGGTCCATCTTGTGCGTTCTCCTGTACGTTGATAATACTCTGATGCTTCCTGTCCGGCGCCGCGTCCTGCCGATGAGTCGTGCCGGTATAGGATACGTCCTTCAATATCTGCAGGGAAGAAATAGGCAAACGATATTGCCGCAAACAAAATCACTACCAAGATGTCTGGTAGCCACTGTTTCAAACTTTTCATAACCGTTTTGTTTTTGTTTCTGAGTGCAAAGATAACCATTTTACACAAATTTTCGTAACTTTGCACGCATAAATCAATAGAAACAAAACATGAAAATAGGAATTATCGTTGCAATGGACAAAGAATTGCAACAATTACAACACCTCTTCACCGATGGCAACGTGGTTGTTGAGAAGTGTGGCATTGGTAAGGTCAATGCAGCTTTAGGTGCTGCCGAAATGATTCGCAGGCACCATCCCGATGTCATTGTGTCGAGTGGATGTGCTGGTGGCAACGGCGATGATATCCATGTTCAGGATGTTGTGGTAGGTGCAGAAGTGAGTTACCATGATGTGTATTGCGGTACTTCAATCGATCAAACCACTGTTTATGGTCAGGTGCAGGGAATGCCTGCCCGTTATAAAGCCGATGGACAATTATTGGCGAAAGCCTGTCGAGTGAAGTGTGAAGGCTTTTCTGTCCATCCCGGATTGATTGTCACTGGCGATTGGTTTGTTGATTCCAAAGACAAGATGCGTGACATCATCAGCCATTTCCCCGAAGCCAAAGCCGTTGATATGGAGTCGGCAGCCATTGCCCAAACGTGCTATAAGTATGGAGTACCCTTCATCTCGTTTCGTGTGGTGAGTGATATTCCTCTTCGCGATACCGATGCTTCCATGTATCATGACTTTTGGAATACCATTGCCGAAAACTCTTTTCAAGTAACCAAGACATTTGTAGAATCGCTATATGAATAAGATACCCAGTTTTACGATAGACCATGAGCGTTTGCTCCGTGGCATCTATGTGAGTCGCAAAGACCAAGTAGGTGGTGAGACCGTTACCACTTTTGATATCCGTATGAAGGAGCCCAACCGTGAACCCGTGCTCCACAATGGTGCCATCCATACTATCGAACATCTTGCTGCTACCTATCTGCGCAACGATGCTGAATGGAAAGATCGCATCATCTATTGGGGACCGATGGGCTGTCTGACTGGTAATTACCTTTTGATTCGTGGTGATTACGAGAGTCGTGACATCCTCGAACTCATGCGCCGCACCTTCCGTTTCGTTGCAGATTATGAAGGCGAGATACCCGGTGCTGCACCTCGCGATTGCGGCAACTGGTTGCTCCACGACCTTCCCATGGCACGTCTTGAAGCCCGCCGCTATGTAGAAGAGGTTCTCGATCATGCTACTGATGAGAACCTCCACTATCCGGAATAACCCAGACTTATTATTTATCCTCCATCGGTCTGTTTGCCGATGTGGGATATATCCGATTCATATATCCTCGGTTACGACTTATTAGCCTTTTTGCGCTGGTCGTGGTCGAGGATAATTTTACGCATACGCATTGACTTAGGAGTAACCTCTACGAGTTCGTCTTCCTTGATATACTCCAAGCACTCTTCGAGCGACATCACTGTCTTCGGTATGATGCGAGCCTTATCGTCCGAACCTGAAGCACGTACGTTGGTCAGCTGTTTGGCTTTTGTCACATTCACCACAAGGTCGTTGTCGTGAACATGTTCGCCGACTACCTCACCGTAATATACATCTTCGCCTGGATCGATGAAGAACTTACCACGGTCTTGCAACTTGTCGATAGAGTAGGCGAAAGCAGTTCCAGTTTCCATGGCAATCATCGAACCGTTGGAACGTCGCTCTATATCGCCCTTGTAAGGTTGATATTCTTTGAAGCGGTGTGCCATGATAGCCTCACCTTGCGATGCTGTCAATACATTGGTACGCAGTCCGATAATGCCTCGTGAAGGGATATTAAATTCGATATCCACACGTTCTCCGAGATTGATCATCGAGGTCATGTCGCCTTTGCGTCGTGTCACCATGTCAATCATCTTAGAGGCAAATTCCTCAGGCACATTGATGGTGAGTTCTTCGATAGGTTCGCATTTCACTCCGTCAATCTCTTTATAGATTACCTGAGGCTGTCCCACCTGCAGTTCATAGCCCTCACGACGCATGGTCTCGATGAGTACCGAGAGGTGCAGCACACCACGTCCGCTTACTATCCAGCGGTCGTTAGCGTCTTCCACTTGCCTTACGCGCAGCGCAAGGTTCTTCTCCAGTTCCTTGTTCAGTCGCTCGCTGATATGTCTTGAAGTCACAAACTTACCCTCTTTACCGAAGAATGGTGAGTCGTTGATAGTGAAGAGCATCGACATGGTGGGTTCGTCGATAGCGATAGGAGGCAGTGCTTCGGGATTTTCTGCATCGCAGATGGTATCACCGATTTCAAATTTCTCCAATCCGATTACGGCACAGATGTCGCCGCAATCTACTCGTTCTGTGCGCTGGTGGCCCATTCCATTGAACACGTGCAACTCTTTTATCTTTGTTTTCTCCTGCGAACCATCGCGGTGGCAGATGGTCACTTGTTGTCCGTCTTTCAGATATCCACGGTGTACACGTCCCACAGCGATACGTCCGGTATAGCTGCTGTAGTCCAAACTTGTAATAAGCATCTGTGGAGTGCCCTCAATCTGTTTTGGTGCTGGAATCACCTCAACAATCTTGTCGAGCAGATAAGTGATATCGGTGGTAGGCTTGTTATAGTCTTCGCCCATCCATCCGTTTTTAGCTGATCCATATACTACAGGGAAGTCGAGTTGGTCTTCTGTAGCATCGAGAGAGAACATCAAGTCGAACACCATTTCATATACTTCCTCTGGTCGGCAGTTGGGTTTATCTACTTTGTTCACCACCACGATAGGTTTCAGACCGATTTCCAATGCCTTTTGCAGCACGAAGCGAGTCTGTGGCATAGGTCCTTCAAACGCATCGACCAGTAGCAGACAACCGTCTGCCATGTTGAGTACGCGTTCCACTTCGCCTCCGAAGTCGGAGTGTCCTGGAGTGTCTATGATGTTGATTTTTGTACCTTTCCAGTTAATACTTACGTTTTTGGAAAGAATCGTGATGCCTCTTTCGCGTTCCAAGTCATTGGAGTCCAATACTTGGCTACTCAGGTCTTGTCCCTCACGGAATAAGTTTCCTGCCAGCATCATCTTGTCCACGAGCGTAGTTTTGCCGTGGTCCACGTGTGCGATAATCGCAATGTTACGGATATCCTGCATTCTCTTAATTTTAAAATCGACTGCAAAGGTACGAATAAGTGAGTGAAAAGCAAAAGAAAACGGAAATTTTCTTTGCTTTTCCGAACGAGAGTACCTTCGTCGCATAGCGTCAAAGGTACGAATAAGTGAGTGAAAAGCAAAAGAAAACAGAAATTTTCTTTCGCTTTTCCGAACGAGAGTACCTTCGTCGTGCAGCGCCTACCTCCGTCTTATAGCGTTCAAAGTTCTATCAATATGTGGTTGTTTGACGTTAAAACTTCTCAATGCTGCCTATTCTTTTCTGTTTCTTTTATCGATATTCTCCTCTTATATATCTCGCGTGTGTATGCGCACGCACACGCGCACGCGACGTCATCATTTTGTTACCATCGACCACCTTTTGTTCTAATATGCAGAGATTCAAAAGTATATGGTGTGGTCGATGTTGGGCAATTGACCACCGATTGACCACCATTCGACCATCGTTAGAACAATTAAGCAACCGGCAGTTGGGGCATGGAGAATAACAACAAAGGGAAAGGTTGTTGACCTTTCCCTTTGTCTGTATCTGGTATGACGATGCTGTTTACTGTTGTTTATTGCTATCGATGGCTTTGATCTTTTCGCGCACCAACTGCACTTGGTCTTTCAATTTCTGTACTTTTCTGTTCATTTCGTCAATGAGTGAATTTCCTTTCTTAGATGACGCATTGAGGAAACCGAGATTGTTTTCGTAGGTCTGCACCTCGTTTTTCAACTGCTCATACTGTCTCATCAATCGTGCCCGCTCGTTGTCGAGGGCGTTTTCACCACGTCCAGCCACCTGTTTGAGGTTGTCTTTGAAATTGTTGAGTCGGCGCTTGGCAGAACTGATGTTCAGTGTCTTGTAGAGTTTATCCAGTATGGCATGATATTCTTCATAGATTTTGTCCTTCTCTTTGTAGGGTACATGACCTACGGCTTGATATTCTGCCACGAGTTTCTGCACCTTAGACTGAAGGTCGTCGCCAGCTTGTTCGGTGAGCGCTTTGAGTTGCTCCACAATTTCGCGCTTCTTGTTGAGGTTCTGGTGCTCCGCGCTTCGTGTGCCCGCTCCAGCAGCATTAGCCGCTTCGAAGAACTTGTTGCAGATGCCGTTGAACTCCTGCCACATTTGGTCGCCCATTTTCTTGGGCACAGTACCGATAGTTTTCCACTCTTTTTGCAGATTGATAAACTTATCGCTTGTCGATTTCCAATCGGTAGAATCCTGCAAGGCTTTCGCTTTTTCTATCAGTGCACGTTTCTTATCGGCATTGTTCTTATATTCTTCCTTTCTGTTTCTGAAATATTCAGCTTTGTTTTTGAAGAATTCGTCGCAGGCCTTACGGAAGCGCTCGAAGATTTTGACGTTCATCTTCTGTGGCGCAAAGCCAATGGTTTTCCACTCGGCTTGCAACTCCATAATAGCCTTGGTATGTTTATCCCAATCGTTGCTGTTTTTATTGTCTTCCTTAACGACTGCCTCTATTTTTTCACAGAGTGCAGTCTTGCGGGTGAGGTTTTCTTCCTCTTGTGCCTTTCGTTCATCGAAATACTGCTGGTGCTTCTTGTTGATAACGGTAGATGCAGCTTTGAATCGTGCCCATATTTCTTCGCGTAGCTCTTTAGCCACAGGACCAGTTTCGCGATACTCTTGATGAAGCTGTTGTAGTTGATGGAATGCACTGATAGCATCGGGTGTTTCAGCGAGTTTCTCCGCAGCTTCGCATAGACGTGTTTTATTTTCAAGGTTCTTCTTGAAGTCTAATTCGCGTGCTACACTGTTGAGTTTGAGCAGATCGTAGAACTGTTCCACATAGAGCTGGTAGTTTCGCCACAGTTCGTTGGCTTTTTCTACGGGCACATTTTTTATTTCTTTCCATTCCTCTTGCAGTGCTTTGAAGTCTTTATACGACTTGTTTGCCTCTTCAGGCGATGTAATCATCGCTTTGATTTTCTCTATGATATCGAGTTTCTTCTGCAGGTTGTCTTGTTTTTCCTGCTCCTGCTCGAGGAATAGTTTCTGTCTTCTTTCCTTGATGATGCTCATCTCTGCTTTGAAGGCCTCCTCTGTTTCGTCGGGTACGATTTGGTAGGTGTCGGGGTTTCCTCCATTGGCAATATAATCTTTGAGCTTAGCTTCGCGTTCGGCAGTGTGCAGTTTGTAGAATACCGTTTTGAGGTAATCCACTTCGTCTTTCTGTGGTGCTTCATCGCTTTGTGCTATTTCGCGCACGCGTTCGAGCACTTCCTGTTTGTTCTGATACTGCTTACGCTCGTGCTGTTGCAGTGCATTTTGCTCTGTTTCAGCCGTTGGCTGCTGGATGTTGCGCTCTTGTTCGAGCGTTTGTTCTTGAGAGTCCATCATCTTAATGTTTGAGTTCATGAAAATGGGTTAGAGTACACATAATAGGCTTCAAAAGTACGCAAAATATCTGAAACAGCCTAATTTTAGGTCAGAAAATTGATGTTTTTCCCCTTAAATGAGTCGTTTATGTCTGAAAACTGCCCATGATGCCACTGATATAATGAGTGACAGAATGATGGCGATGGCGAAGCCTATGGGACTTGTCTCCATGCCGTTGATGAGGTTCATACCGAAGAAACTTGATATGAGTGTGGGTAGCATGAGTATGATGGTTACCGATGTGAGCGTACGCATGATGGTGTTCATGTTGTTGTTGATAATGCTCTGATAGGTATCCATTGTTGATTCGAGAATGTTGGAATAGATATTGGTAGTTTCCCGTGCCTGTGTCATCTCGATGTTTACATCTTCGATGAGGTCGGCGTCGAGTTCGTCAATCTGCAGTTTAAATTTCAGTTTGGAGAGCAGCACCTCGTTGCCACGGATAGATGTGTTGAAGTAAGTGAGTGAGTCTTGCAGTCTTGACAGTCCGATAAGACTCTCGTTGTTTACTTCGCGGTCGAGATTTCGTTTGGCTTTGTCGATGAGCATAGAGATTTGCTTGAGTCGTTTCAGATACCAAACAGCCGACGACAGGAAGAGTCGGAAAATCATATCGACATGGTCGGTGAATCCCTCAGCTCTTTTTTGCTGGAACGAAACGAAGTCGATCATCATATTGGTTTCGTAGTAGCATACGGTGATGGTGACATCGCGCTTATGGATGATACCCAGTGGCACGGTGGTATATGGCGTACGTGAGCGTACCTCTTTGACGTAGGGGATACGCAGGATGATGAGCATCCAACCATCGTCGTACTCATAACGTGCCCGCTCATCGGTATCGCTGATGTCGGATAGGAAATAATCGGGAATGTTATACTGTTCTTCGAGCAGTTGACTGTCTTCCTCTGTTGGGCATGTAACCTGTATCCAACAGTTGGGCTGCCACTCTTTGATTTGGGTCAGTCCGTTGTTAGTGTTCCAGAATGTCTTCATTGTGCTAATCCTTTTTTGGTGCAAATGACTTTGTGGCAAGAGGATTAGCTGTCTTGCCATGCTGCTCCTCACGCCTTACGAATTGTAATTATCCGCCGGGTAGTCGTCCATTTTATGTTGTTACTTTGGTTTTATTGCTTGCAAAATTACAATAATCAGTTGAAAATGCAAAGGTTTTTTCGTTTTTTCTTTCTCTTTAGGCAACAAAAAAGTCAATGGCAGACACATCAGGTGTCTGCCATTGACGGGTATGATACGGTCTTTCGGTGCTGTTTGTTTGCATGCACCGACCGTTGGTTGTTATTTCTCAGGAATATCAGCCAGTGTTTTCTTGAGCAGTTGCCAGAAGGGTTCCACGGTGCTGATGAGTGCGCGTTCGGTCGTGGTGTGAGGTGATTCGAGCGTCGGGCCGAGGCTCACCACATCGAGGTGTGGGTATTTGCCGAGTATGACGGAGCACTCCAGTCCGGCGTGTACTACCTGTACGACACCGTCTTTTCCGAACAGCTCCTTATACTCTTTGAGCAGCAGACCGAGGATTTCTGAGTCGGGGTTGGGGTCCCAACCGGCATAATCGCCAGTAGCTTCTACCTTCATGCCAGCCATGTTGAAGCAGCTTTCGAGGGTCTTCACGAGATTCTCTTTCATGTCTTCGCGGCTTGAGCGTACGAGAATCTTCATGGCAGTCTTACCCTCCGCAATGTCGATGATGGCAAGGTTGCTCGATGTCTCTACTACGTCGAGATAGTGGGGAATCATGCGGAACACACCATTGTGGCATGCGTAGATGACGTTGATGAGATTGTCTTGCAGTTCTACGGGCACCTGTTTGGCTGGTGTTGCCACTTCTTCTACGGTCAACTGGATGTTCTTTTCAATGGGAGCATACTCCTCTTGGAAGTCAGTGAGCCAGTCGGCAGCCAGTTCTTTGAGTGCCTCTACATTCTCTTTCGGCAGGGTGAGCACCACTTCAGCCTTGAATGGAATAGCATTGCGCATGTTTCCGCCGTGCCATGAAGCCAGCCGTGCTTCGGTCTCTTCGATGGCTTCGCGCACAAAGCGCACCATCATCTTGTTGGCGTTGCCGCGTCCTTCTTGGATTTCCAGGCCGCTGTGACCGCCGCGGAGTCCCTGCAGTGTCACCTTAACGGCAACATCTGTGGGGTCGGTATCCACTTCCTGATAGTCGAGCGTGGCAGTAACATCCACTCCACCAGCCGAACCAATGACAAATTCGCCCCATAGCTCGGTATCGAGATTGAGCAGGATATCGCCATGGAGTTCGCCACTGGGCAGGTTGTTGACACCCACCATGTGGGTCTCCTCATCGGCAGTGATGAGTGCTTCCACAGGTCCGTGCACGAGCGATTTGTCTTCCATTACCGCCATGATAGCTGCTACGCCGAGTCCGTTGTCAGCTCCGAGTGTGGTGTTTGTGGCTTTCACCCATTCTCCGTCAATCCATGGTTGGATGGCATCGGTCTCGAAATTGTGTGGTGAGTCTGGTGTTTTTTGTGGCACCATGTCCATGTGAGCCTGTAGGATGACGCCTTTTCTGTTTTCCATGCCCGGTGTGGCAGGTTTGCGGAAAACGATATTTTCTGCTGGGTCCTTGAATGCTTCGACCCCAACCTGTTTGCCGAAGTCGAGTAAGAACTGCTGAATTTTCTCCAGATGTCCACTTGGGCGTGGTACTTGTGTCAGGGCGTAGAAGTTTTTCCAGATGCACTGTGGATCCAGTTTTGTGATTTCGTTCATAGTCTTTGAAATTTTATAATTTGTTGAACAATGTTGTTTCTGATGTTTTTTCCCCGATGCTGTTGTGACGATGGGTAAAGGCAAGCGCGATGCAGGCATAGATGCCGAGTGCCACCACGAGTAGTGTCTGTATGGTGTGTACGATAAACACGAAGCAGAGTGCCTGCGTGTCTGCCACGCCGTAGAGTATCAGCATGGTCTTTACGGCAAAGTGCCAGGGCCCGGCTCCGTTGGGTGTCGGTACGATAACTGCAATGCTTCCTACGATGAAAGTGACCATGGCACATCCTATGCCGAGGTTTGCTGTGAAGTCGAAACAGAAGAATGTGAGGTAATAGTGTAGGAAGTAGCTCAGCCAAATGGCAACGGTAAAGACGATGAACAGTGGCACATTGGCTACGTCTTTGAGCGAGATGACTCCTTGCCAAATGCCTTTCAGCGTGGCTTTCACCTTATCGTAGAACGAGAGTTTGCGCAGCAGAAAGTGGAGCAACACCATCAGTGCCAGCAGACAGATAGCCACCACGAAATAGCCTGTCCATGAGAAATGGTGGAGAATGGTGCTGAGGTTGGTGCCTGTCTTATGGAAAAACATGCCGAAAGTGCTCATTTCGAAGAGCAAAACCACAGCGGTTATGCCCATGACGAGTAGTGAGTCGATGGCGCGCTCGGTGACCACCGTCCCCAATGCCTTAGGAAACGAGATGTTGTCGTAGCGCTTCAACACGCCGCAGCGAGTAAACTCGCCCACGCGCGGCACGATGAGTGAGGCTGCATAGGATAGAAAAACGGCATGAATGCTGACGGAGTGGCGAGGGTGCTCGCCCATTGGTTCGAGCGTTTGACGCCATCTCCACCCTCTGAACATCTGTGCGAGTATGCCGAAAGGAAAGGAGAGAAGCATCCACGTCCAGTCCATTTCGTCGGTCATAACGTGTTGCATCTCTTGCCAGTTTTCCCCACGATACATCCAATAGAGTATCGCTCCGCCCAGCACAAGAGGCATCAGTATCTTGATGATGATGTTTGTTGTCTTCATGTTTCCGTAGGCAAAGGTACGAATAAGCGAGCAGAATAAAAAAGAAAAAAGCAATTTTCTTTTTTATTCTTGAGCGTGAGTACCTTGGGCGCGTAGCGCCAAAGTCTGTTTCTCCTCCCTCCCTACACCTTATTATACAATATACTGCCGTATGAAGCACTATGAATCCGATATTCCCCAGCTATATAGTTACATTTCCGTGAAAATGTATTGATACATGTCAAATCTTTGATATGGGTCAAAGAATAGGGTATTTTTGTGTTGTTTGCGCACACAATGCTTGCAAGGTTGATATTTAGTGCGTACCTTTGCATCGCATTAAGAGAAATGCACAGGATAACAATTACAGGATAACACAAATTAAAAAGAAAGGAAGAACATGACTTTAGTATTGTTAATTGTGGCTGTTGTAGCTATTACGATTGCTGAGGCAGTCAGAGTGAACAACAAGGTTAATCTTGGTAAGTAACTCATTTAAGAGATGAAAAAAACGAGGCGAGCCTTCGGGCAGACCTCAAAGTAATAACAAAACACAAAGAAAGGATAACTATTATGGTAGTATTTGAAATTATGGCAATTGCCACTGTTCTCTGCGCTGCAGCTGTTGCAACAGGTGTAGTAATCGATATGAAGTTGCAGAACAAAATCTAAAAACGTACGCGCGACATCTTTGTCGCAGTACTAATCGAAAATCAACAAACATGATGATAATGGGGAAGTTGCCTAAGGGCGACTTCCCCTTTTTAGTGTGTTGTGGTATCATGACGATGATAAGTGATATTTGTCAATAGATCGTGAAACGCGTGTAACTTGCAGAAATATAGCATGTTGTTGCGCTTTAGACGGAGTATGGGTGAGCAAATCAAATTGATTTGCTGAGGAAATCAAATTGATTTGCTCAGCAAAATAAATTGATTTGCTGAGGAAAACAAATTGATTTGCTGCCCCAAACAATATTGATAGGGTAGTTATGGGGTATGAAAAGATTTGCTTTCGCTATCGTTTTTTGCTAATTTTGCAGTCACAATTAACTCATATCATTTAAACACACGAAGATTATGGCAGTAAAATTTATGTTGGTAAAGGGAGAAATTAAGTCTCGCAATCATTATGGCATGTACTATGCCCACACCATACGTGGTGCAGAATTGACGCTCGAACAGATAGAAGAACGGATACAAGCCAACTGTTCGGCAAAGGTTTCCGATGTGCGGATGGTCATGGCAGAACTCTTTTCCACCATTCGATTGGCATTGAGTGAAGGACAAGTGGTCAACCTTGGCGACTTGGGAAAACTCTATCTCTCAGTGACCAGTAAACCCGTGGAACGCCCGCAAGACTTCTGCGTAGATAAGCACATCACCGGAATTAAGTGCAAATACATCCCCTGTGGACACCGCATGCAGCAGGAAGGCATGAAAGGCAACATCAAAAGACTGCTGACGCAAGGGTGTAAGGCGGTACACGACCGGAAAGCTACACAACGGTCGTTGGACATCTGACCGATAATCCATCATCCACAACGACATCTGCTCAGAGGCGCCCAAGGCGATAGGGTGTATGGACATGAGGGTGGGGTGATGAGGCAAAATAATAGACCTATATATAATAAGTGTTCGCAAAATTTGTGAATATTGAATAATTGTTTTACCTTTGCAAAGTACCTTTAAGGCGCAAGAATGAAACAAGTAAGACCCAAAAAAAACCTCGGTCAGCACTTTCTGACCGACCTCGGCATTGCCAAACGCATAGCCGATACTGTTGATGCATGCCCAGATTTGCCCGTCCTCGAAGTGGGACCCGGCATGGGAGTGATGACTCAATATCTCGTGGAAAAGCCCCGCCCACTGAAAGTGGTAGAGATAGACCGCGAGAGTGTGGCGTATCTGAACGAACATTTTCCTAAACTCAGAGAGAATATACTCGGTGAGGATTTCCTCAGAATGGATCTCACCAAGGTGTTCGATGGCAAGCAGTTTGTATTGACGGGCAATTATCCCTACGATATTTCATCGCAGATATTCTTCAAAATGCTCGACAACCGCAACCTCATTCCTTGTTGCACGGGCATGATACAACGTGAAGTGGCACTCAGAATGGCGAGTGAACCGGGGAACAAGGCATACGGCATTCTCTCGGTACTGACACAGGCGTGGTATGACGTGGACTATCTCTTCACCGTGGATGAAACCGTGTTTAACCCACCGCCCAAGGTGAAAAGTGCGGTCATACGCATGACACGCAACTCCGTGGAACACCTCGGATGCGACGAACTGCTGTTTAAGCGCGTGGTGAAAACCGTTTTCAACCAGCGCCGCAAGATGTTGCGCGTGTCGCTACGCCAGTTGCTGCCTAACCTTTCGACTATCGACAGCCCACTCACACAGCATGAAATGATGACCAAACGACCTGAGCAACTCACCATTCCACAGTTTGTCGAATTGACTAATTTAGTGGAAAAAGAGTTGTGTGTGCGAACACAATAAATTGATTAAGGTCAATTATACACCCATTTTCAAAGTTTTGTAAGCAGATTCTGTGGCAGGTTCGCAGAATCTGCTTAACTTTGCAACGTGATCAAGAGAGAACACATTCAATAGGATAACATAAGATTGTTAGTAAGAAAGGTAAATAGGTAGAATAGGTAAGAAGATAGGATAACACAGAAAAAACTCAAAAGGAAAAGATTAGGATAACACATCAGGAAACAGGATAATACAATAGGTAAATAGGTGAAAGAATGAGGATAATAGAGAAGGCAGTAGTAGTTTGATTGTTAGGTTAATGTTTAATTTTAGGTATTAAAAAGGTAAAGAGATGATTAACATGACATGGATTACCCTGTGTGCAGCATTAGCTGCAACAGGTTTGTGGGTGAGAAACAACGACAATCCACAAATTTAAGAGAAAGTAGGTTTTTTAGTTATTAATAGGAAAAGAAAGAAACAGCCTCGACTTGTATGAAGTCGGGGCTGTATGCTTTATACCCAGTGGCGGGTCAGGTGCGCATGCGATTTGCCCAACCGCCATGCCACAGACGGGTAAGGAATATCAAACCGCGGAACGTCAGTTCGATGGCCATAGCGGTCCAAACGCCTGGCAGACCGTGGCTCACAGCGAGCAAGGCTGCCAATGTGAGACGCACACCCCACATGGACGCCAGACTCATCATGGCAGGGCGCAGTGTGTCGCCTGCACCGATAAATACTCCGTTACACACAATGGCTGCTGCAAACATGGGTTCGGCAAAGGCTTCGATGCGTAAACATACTGTGCCGACCTCCTGAATGAGCTCGACGGGAGTCATCAACACCATGAGTTGGGGGGCAAAGAGATACATCATACCACCCATAAACGTCATCACCAAAACTCCAAGTCCTACAGACAGATAGGCAAAAGAACGGGTCAACAGGCGCTGTCCAGCGCCGATACCTTGACCAACAAGCGTTGTGGCTGCCTCGGCAATGCCGTAGCCCGGCATGTAACACAGGCTCTCTACCGTGATGGCCAACGAGTGGGCGGCAATGGCGATAGTGCCCAATGGCGCTACAATCATCGTACTCACAATCTGTGCGCCACCCATCAATAGGTGTTGTAAACCCATGGGGGCGCCGATGCCAAAGGCGGCCTTCACTGTGGAGATGGTGGGACGGAACGAACCGCGCCGTCCTTTCAGATGCAGAATGTCGGAACGGAAGATGAGAAAATATCCCATCAGCGATGTGATGACAAGGTAGGCACAACTGGTGCCCATGGCTGCACCGACTACGCCGAAGCCTAAGATGAAGATGAAAATGCTGTTGAAAATTACATCGAGAAAACACATCATGATGTTGAGCATACTGGGCACCTTCATATTACCTGAGCATTTGAGCATCGAACCAAACAGGTGTTCGAGTTGGAACAAAGGGGCAGCGCAGGAAAATATCAGAAAGTAAAGCGATGAATCGGAGGCAATATCGGCTGTTCCACCCAACCAATAGGGGAGGGCGCGATGGATGATAATGCCCGTAGTGGCTAAACATGCGCTGAAAATGAGACAGCAGGTGATGCCTTGACGAAGAATGTGGCGTGCACGATCGAAGTCGTTGGCGCCGATGGCGTGTGCCACTTGGACGGAAAAACCCATGGAACAAGCGGAGGCAAGTCCGCCAAAGAGCCACGAAGTGCTCTCTATCAATCCGATAGATGCGGATGCCTTGGCACCCAGATGTGCCACCATCGAGGCGTCAATGAAAAACATAACGATGGTGGAGAGCTGTGCGAGCATGGAGGGAATACTCAACTGAATAATCAGATTGAGCTTTTCCCTCCGTGTCATCGTACGGCCCTCGCGGATGTAAGCGAGCAGGTCTGTCTTTTCTTTCTTTCTTGTTGTCATCTGTTACGATGTGTGTCTTTCATTATAAATAGGTGCGCACCATGTGCGCCTGCTGACGATTATTGGGCTTCAAGGAGCAATACGCGGCTCGACCAATCAGTGCGTGCGTTCCACTCCGTATTGTTGCGGTAAGGCACGTCGAGACCGTGGTTCATCAGGTATGCACCGCTGAACAGCTTGCCCTCAATGGCGAGTGGCTCTACGTCGATGCGGTTCAACTCCTTCACGCGATACATCTTAGTGGCGTCAAGACCTGCCATGTGGACACGTGGCAAGTGCTCGTTTTGGAACGATTCGGTCTTCCACCAGTAGAACACTGCCTTATCTTTGGCTTCGGTGACATACATCATCGAGGCAAGACCCTTCTTGTCGTAGGGCGAAACAAGGCGGTAGATGTCGCCAAACTGTACGATGGGACGTATCTGCTTGTATTCGGCAATGGCTTTGCGACACAGTTCTTTCTCGGCATCGGTCATGTTTTTCGGCTGAATCTCCATGCCCAAACGACCGCTCATGGCTACGTCGATACGGTATTTCAACGACGTGGTGCGGAACACAGTATGGTTGGGAGTTGCGGAAATATGGCTTGCCATGGCGATTGCTGGGAAGAAATAGCTGGTCCCCCACTGCATGTAGATGCGCTGGAGCGCATCGGTATTGTCGGAAACCCAGAACTCATCGAAGTAGGGGAGTATGCCCCAGTTGGCACGACCGCCTCCTGAAGCGCATGCCTGGATGGTGATATCGGGATATTTGGCGCGGATGCGCTTGCATACGGCATCGAACCCACGGTGGTAGGCTATATACAGATGGCTCTGGTCTGCCATGTTGAGATACTGTGAGCCGTGGTTCATAATCGCCATGTTAGCGTCCCATTTGATATAATCAATCTCTGGATATTTCGTCAGGAGATTATCTATAATGCTGAAAATGAAGTCTTGCACCTTGGGATTAGACAGGTCAAGCACCAACTGCGTGCCGCCGCGACCCAGCACGGCGTCGCGCTTAGGGGCCTTGATGATCCAGTCGGGATGCTTTTCATAGAGTTCGCTGACGGTATTGGTCATCTCTGGTTCCAACCAAATGCCGAATTTTACTCCGTTCTTCTTTGCGTCGCGCAACAGACCTTCGATGCCATCGGGCAACTTGTTTTTATCTACGGTCCAGTCGCCAAGTGATGAGTTGTCGGTCTTGCGGGGATATTTGTCGCCAAACCAGCCATCGTCCATTACAAACAATTCACCTCCCATTGAGGCGATATCAGCCATCATCTGATCCATGCCCTGCTGGTTGATGTCGAAATAGACACCTTCCCAAGAGTTCAAAAGGATTTTGCGCTCCACATTGCCGTGCATCAGTTTGTAATTGCGACCCCATTTGTGGAAATTGCGACTGGCGCCTGAAAGACCTTCGTTGCTGAAGGTTAGGGCAAGAGCTGGCGTCACAAAGGTTTCTCCTTTCTTAAGGTGATACTCTGAATTGTCTTCGTTGATGCCTGCAAAGAAATAATGGTATTCGGTGTCGTCGGTATTGACTTTCAGACGGTAGTTGCCACTGTAGCACAGGGCTGCACCTATCACCTGACCGCTATTCTCGCGGGCTTTGCCATCCAAGGAGAACATCACTTCGGCGTGAGAGGTATGCGAATTGCGCGTGCCGTCCTTGTTGACAATCACACGCTGACCGGCATGGAGTGGTTCTTCCACCAGGCGCCCCTCGTTTGCCCACGATCCATAGAGGTGGCTCATCCATACATCGCCACGGCGAATGGGTAGCATGGCAGAGGCAAAAGTGGTGAGGGTGACGGTCTGTTTCTCGCCGTTGGTCACCTCGCTCCATGCTTCAATCATATCTACATCGCGGTATGCTTTATATTTCAGATTGACGGTGATGGGATAAACAGGGTCTTTCAGGCGGATGGTGGTCACGTCGCCATTGCGACTTACACCATCGGCATAAAGTGCTGACGATAGGTTACCGTCTGCATGGCGCATGGCAAAAGCTGCTTCTGCCGGTGTGTTGAGACCATAGGCAGGATAGGCATCCATGCGTCCTTCCACGGGTTTTTGCAGATGTGTAAGTTCTTCGGCATTGAGTTTACTGCCGAAATACACGTATTGTGGATGCTTGCCTTGCTCTACATCGAGTACCATGGTCATGTTTTTAGTCTCCACAACCACCTGTTCGCCCCATGCCATAACGCTCATGAGGCAACCGATTACGGTCAGAATTACATTTCTCTTCATTGTATTATTGTTTTTTAAAAATATTTGTTTAGGTTATTGCTCCTGTTTCTGCGGCGTTCCCTGGCGCTTTAGGTCAGTTCCCGCTCCCGTTGCTGCTGCTTTTCCAGCAGCCTTAGGTCAGCTTCCGCTCCCGTTGCTACTTCCTCTCCAGCAGCTCGAAAGACAGCCGTTTCTTGTTTTCTTGTATCTGCGAGCATCTATTTTCTGTTTCCGTTGCCAAAGTTACACATTTTTTTTCAAACCATCAAGCTCTGTATCTTTTTTGCATATATTCTGATAGAATAGTATCACTGAAAAAACTCTGTTTTGTATATTCTTACTCTTTTGAGTTGCTATATAAACTATCATCCTTCGTGTTACCACGTGCGTGTGATCGTGCGCACGCGCGCATTATATATAAGGTATATACGAACAGTCACGGTGTGTTTTATAGCATGTTTTAACAGCTCTGCATGTTTCAAAAAGTATTTATATTGCACACTATAGGGGTTGAATCTCTACTTTTTTGCTCTGACGCGTTTTCTTGGTCGACAGAAAACTTTGTGTTGTGTAAAATATACCCTCATCCTGTGTAACAAAATTCAAAATGTAACAAGAAACAAAGTTTTTTTTGCCGATTATGAACAGATGTTAAGGAATAATAAATTATATTTGCATCGCCTTACCGCAACAAATGCGTGAGGCAACCTAAACAAACCAACAACAATATTAACCAATCAATAACTAATTTTAATCTGTTCTATTTATGTCAAATTCAACTAACTTAAGAAAGATTGAAAAGCCGTTGTTTTTACTGTTGCTGCTCTGTTTATTCCCCTTGGGGATTTCGGCACAGAGCCTTGTAAAAGGAACAGTAAGTGATGAAAGTGGCGAACCGATTATCGGTGCAACCGTTAAAGTGCTGGGCACAAACGACGGTACCGTGACTGATTTCGATGGTCGCTTCCAGTTGAACGTGAAAGCCAACGCACAGTTGAGTATCTCTTACGTGGGATATGCTACTGAAAAGGTGGCTGTCAACGGCAAAACCAATCTCAAAGTTGTCCTCAAGGGCGATGAAACAGTACTTAACGACCTCGTTGTAGTAGGTTATGGTACAATGAAGAAGTCAGACATCTCTGGTTCTGTGGCTACTATTAATAAGGAGCAAATGGAGCGCAAGGTGCCTGTTAACATCGCTCAGGCCCTCCAAGGTGCAGCTGCTGGTGTGATGGTTACCAATCAGGACGGTGCTCCTGGTTCTAAGTCTGCCATCCGTATCCGTGGTATCGGTACTATCAACGGTGATGCGCAGCCTCTCTATGTAGTAGATGGTGTGTAGGTTGGTACCAATGCCGACTTCGTTAACCCTGCTGATATCGAGAGTATTGAAGTCTTGAAGGACGCTTCTGCTACTGCAATTTACGGTTCTGCCGGTGCGAATGGTGTTATCATGATTACCACTAAGCACGGTCAGAAAGGCAAGATGAACATCAAGATCACTGCTGACCTTGGTATTCAGACTCTTCCTTACAAACTGAAAACCCTCACTGGTAACGATTATGCTCGTTCTATCCGCGAGTCTAAAGCTAATGACGGCGCTACGCTGAACAACCAGATCTGGGCTGAGGCTTACGATGGTAAGCGCAACCTCATCGACTGGCAGGATCAGATGTATCGCACTTCACTCCGTCAACAGTATGGTATCTCTGCTAATGGTGGTACTGAAAAGACTCAGTACAACTTCTCTCTTGGTTACTTGCAGAACAAGGGTATCATCGTTAACACCAAGTATGACCGACTCACCTCACGCGCCAGCGTTAAGACTAAGGTCAATGACTACATTGAGTTTGGTGGTGATATGAACTACATGTACTCTACCGTTAAAGGTAACAACATCGGTTTGGGTAACAATGGTAACCTGTCATCACAGCGTGATATCGCGCAGATGGCTCCATCACTCGACTATATCGATGACGTAACTGGTCAGTTGGTTAATGTTAATGTGGTGAACCCCGATGGTACCTATGGCGCAGGTAAGGCTCCTACGCCTGACGGATGGGAAGGTATGACCGCTCAGGCTCAGAACCCCTATGCTTCACAGATGGAAATCGGTCGCGTAACTCGCAACTCACGTATTTCTATCAACCCCTACATCGACATTACACTTCTCAACCTGAAGGAGCATAAGCTCAATATCCACGCTATCGCTTCTTGGACACAGACCAACTCTGACAATGACGAGTTCTCTGGTATGTACAAGCGTTACAACAATATCGGCGGTACTATGACTGAAGTGAAGTACGAAGGTCGTAACCAGGCTTACTATGACTTCGGACTCAGCCTGAGCAAGGGTCTGAGCAAGAGCATTGAAACTTACATGACCTATAACTGGAAGACTGATTTCAATAACCTGACCTTGATGGCTGGTAACTCTGTAAGCAAGTATGAAGGTTCATGGGTTAGCGCAAGTGCGCACGGCTTCCTCTCTCCCAACAACCGTGTGATCTCTCTCACCAATGATGCTAAAAGTATCAATGGTAATGGTGGTTTCAACGCTGAAGTACGTACTATCTCATACTATGGACGTTTGATTTACAGTCTCTTCGACCGCTACGTGGTGACTGCTACCGTACGTCGCGACGGTTCTTCTAACTTCTCTGAAGGACACCGTTGGGGTACTTTCCCATCAGCTGCCATCGCTTGGCGCGTGAAGGAAGAGTCTTTCCTGAAAGACGTGAAGGCTATCAGCAATGCTAAGGTTCGTATCGGTTGGGGTCAGACTGGTAATGCCGGTGGTATCGCAGGACGTTCTACTTATGCCCTGTCTTCTGCCGATACCAAGTACAACTTCTACGCTCCTGGTCTTGGTGGTGGTACTACCGGTTCGTTCGACCGTGTTGTTGGATTCTATGCACCATTGGTTGATACCAACTTGAAATGGGAAACCAACGAACAGACTAACTTCGGTCTTGACCTCGGATTCCTCAACAATGACTTGACTGTTACCATGGACTTCTTCACTCGTAAGACTAAGGACTTGCTCCTTGAGCGTCAGATTCGTCCATCAGCAGGTAATACTTCTATCTATACCAACTACGGTCAGATTGATAATACCGGTTTCGAATTCTCTGTAAACTACAACAAGAAACTCAATAAGGACTGGGCTATCAACGTGGCATTCAACGGTTCTACCTTGAAGAATAAGATTAAGAAGATGGGTGCGGACTACACTGCAACATGTACCGGTGGCAACAGCACATATTCTGCCGACGAAATCGACGGTTCAAACCTTGGTGCTATCAGTGGTACAGGTTTCAACTGGAACAACCACTCTATCTGTCGCGAAGGCGAAGCCGTAGGTTCATACTATGGATATAAAGTTGCAGGTATCATCAAAACTCAGGAGCAACTCGACAAAGCTAAGGCTCAGGGACAGAATGCACAGATCGGTGACTTCCTCTTCGTTGATACTGATAAGAACGGCACACTCGATGATAATGACCGCGTAATCCTCGGCAATGGTCTGCCTAAGTTTAACTTCGGTTTGAACCTCAGCGCTACTTATAAGGATTGGGACTTCAGTCTTTACACATACGGTGTACTGGGTATGGACATCCTTTCTTATTCAAAGATGCGTCTTTCTATCATGAACCCGTCGGATGACTCTTGGACTCCTGCTCTGCTTAAGGATAGCTACAATAACATGTACAACGCTGAAACCAATCCTAACGGAACACTTCCACGCCTGACCCGCCTCGACAACAACAAGAACAGCAGTATTAGCGATGCATGGGTAGAGAACGGTAATTTCCTCAAGATTAGCAATATTCAGGTGGGCTACAACGTTCCTAAGAAGTTCCTCAGCTCATTCGGTCTCACTGCAGTACGTGCTTACGTAGCTGTTCAGAACCTCTGCACAATCTCTCCATACAGCAAGTATGGTGATCCTGAAGTTGGTCAGGGTAGCGTCATCTACTCAGGTCTTGACACTGGCCGTTATGCAACTCCACGTACTTACATGTGCGGTCTTAACATTACCTTCTAATTAACTATAAAGAAAGACAATTATGAAAAATATAATTAAATATTTTGCATTGGCAGGTTTAGGATGCGTCGCTTTCTCTTCATGCGACAACGATAAATTCCTTGACGTACCAAAGTATGACATTCTGGACATAGAATCTCAGTTTGAGAATGATGATAATGCCCGCCTTGGATTGAACGGTATCTATGCCTATAACAACGTCAGCAAACAAGATGATAGCTGGGGCTTTAAACCAAATCTGTTTACTGGAAGCCACCCAACAATGGATACACAGTGTACCGGTTGGGACGTAAAATTCCTCGACCAGACATGGGATGCCAACGTTGGTGAACTGGGTCAAGGATGGTCACACGCTTATGCTGCCATCGCACGTGCTAACCTCTATCTGGCTGGACTTGAGAATGCAGAGAAAGTAACCCCAGAAGCTAAGAAGCTTTGCGAAGGTGAGGCTCGCGCACTCCGTGGATATTTCTACACTTGGTTGGCTACTACATTCGGTCGTGTTCCTATGCTCGCCACCGGTGAAGACTTCAATAATACTCCTGTCAAGGCTGCTGCAGAGACCTACGAAGAAATGTGGGACTTCATCATCGAAGACTTCTCTAAGGCTGCAGAACTGCTGGATTGGACTCCATACAACAATCAGTATGGCCGTTGCACCAAGGGTATGGCCAAGGCATACCTCGCTGATGCATACATGTGGAAAGCATTCCGTTGCCCCGATCAGGCTGCTGATTGCTATGCCAAAGCTAAGCAAGCGCTGAAAGATATTATCGACAGCAATACTTACGAACTGTCTTCTAACTTCGCTACCAACTGGGATCCTGCAGGATTCTGGAATAAGGAATGTATCTGGGCGATGTGTTCAGACGAAGGTAACGAATGGAGTAGCTGGGGTAGTGACCGTACTATCACTTTCTGTAATCCAAACATGTTTAAGTGGTTCTGCGCTTGTCCTGAGAATGGTGGATGGGGTGCTGAATACCTCTCATGGGAATGGTATGCATGCTATGAACCAGGTGACACACGTCGTGACGCTTCATGTGCTACAGGTGCTATTCCAGAAGATAAATTGGCTGAATATGGTATTCAAAAATCTAATAATGTATGGGGCTACAACCCTTATCTGAAGGACTCTCTGGGTGTTAAGGATGCCAGTGGTCATGTCGTTGCACCATTCATTAATGCTGAAGGTGTACAGTCTGGTACCAAGACTCGTCAGTTCCACTTCACCAATGGTGAGTTTGCTCCTGCTATCTGGACGACCAAGATCTGGCGTTCTGCCTATGCTGATGGTAACTCATGGGGTACTCAGATGTGGGCTCCTGTGATTATCTATGGTAAGCGTTATGCTAACGTATTGCTCGACTATGCAGAGTGCTGCTTCCGTACAGAAGGTGAAAATTCTCCTGCTGGATGGGCTGCAATCGATAAGATTCGTGACCGTGCATGGGGTAACGAAACTATCGGTAAGGACTACAGTGCATACTATGGACACTATAACAATGTGTATGCTGGCAACGGGAAGAACCTCACTATGACCAGCTATCCTGTTGGCGTGCTGACAGCAAGAGTTTCCGTTCCTGATGCTAAGGCTTACTATACAGCACTTCAGGCTAAGCCTAACCGCGTTGGCTACAAGCACACTTCTCCAGTATGGAAGGTTGCTGTCAATGAGGAGCGTCGTAAAGAGTTCAACTCAGAGTGGAGCCTCTGCCCAGATATGATCAAGTCTGGCTATATTGAGGATCACGTCAATTACAACTATCCAAAGGATGATGGTGGTGATGACTATGCTAACTATCCTTGGACAAAGCGTACATTCGACTTTGATATCAACAAGATGGATATGCCAATTCCTGCTACAGAACTCATGAAGAACCCGGCTCTGAAGCAGAATCCTGCTTACGCTGGTAAGGAAAACAAAGAATAAATAAAACATTCTTCTCATATCTCGCCACGCTCCATCATGGGGCGTGGCGATTTCTTTAATATCTATCTGACTGCTATGAGCCTTTTGTCTATCACATCCATCACCCGTGGTCTGCCGAAAGATATGGATTAAACGGTCAGGATGATGATGCGAATATTTTGCCGTAATAGTTTGGGTATGTGTGGAAAAATATGTAACTTTGTGGGTTAGAAACTATAAATGAAGAAAACCGTACTGTTGATATTGGTGCTGAACGTGGCACTTCATGTGTCGCTCTTTGCTCTGTGTGTTCCGATACTGAACTATGCAGAGGGGTGGACTACGTTCTATTGGGACAGTCACTATCTGTCGTATGCACTCTATCAATATGGAGTGGGAGAGGTGGTGCGCCAATTCTTCCTGCAATATTTTGCTCATTCTATCATCGGCATCCTTATGACAATGATTGTAGCATTGTTGGTGGCTGTATTGGCAATGGTCATTATCCGCCTATTCTGCAAAAAGACTGGATGGCTGTACCTGTCACTTGTACCCTCATGGCTTGCGAGCGTGGGCTTGTTGGCGTTGATAAGCCCCAATGGCTTGTCGGCACTAACAGCCCGTTTTACCCCAGCAGGCCAGCAGCAAACCCAATATATTGAAATGAGTAATATGGTGCGAAAGCAGGATTGGGATGGCATCATTGCCCGTTGTGATGAGGGTGGGAGAGTGACCAATCTGTTGACACAGAACTTTCTGAATATGGCACTTGCCGAGAAAGGATTGCTCGGTCAGTGTCTCTACGACGAACCATGTATTGATATCCGATCTGTTTATATCGATGCCATACAGAACGAAGACTTCGCAGTATTGCTCAGCGACATCTATTACTCTATGGGACATATCGCCCAATCGCAGCGTTATGCCTTCGAACTGAATGAGAAAAAGAATGATTTCTCACCGCGCCTGCTGATGCGACTGGTACAGACCAACATCATCTATGGGCAATATGCTGTGGCAGAGAAATACATCCGATGGTTAGAAAAGACTGTTTATTATAAGACATGGGCTATGTCGCAAAGGCGATTCCTCTATCATGATGATGCCGTAGCGAAGGATGCGGAATATGGCGTGAAGCGCCGATGCCTGATTACCGATAATCGTTTTTCCGGTATTAAAGGCCTTGACGACGATCTGTTGCATGTGGCTCGACAGACACGTGGAACGGTGCAATGTCGCACCACGCTCCAGTATTTGGGTGCGCTCTATCTGCTTGCACACTACAATCAACAGTTTGTGAGCCTTTGTGATGAATTTCCTGAATATCAGTTGACACAACAGAAATACTTTGCCGATGCCTATAAAAAACTGAAAGGAGGAAACCGAAAATGATCAAGAAAATATTGTTTGTCATGCTGTCGGCATTTGTTCTGGCTGCTTGTACGCTCCACAGACAAGAGGCAGAACCGTTGCGTCAGTCTGCACCACTGTTCCCTGACTACGCCGATGTGCTGCTTCCGGTGAATATCTCCGCTCCAACCTTTGCTCTGAACGACAGTGCGAATGCCTTGGAGTCTGTGCAAGCCGTATTTAGTTCAGGTTCAGAAACGATAATCGTGGGCAGCGATGACACTGATGGCATCTGCATATCGGAAGCCGATTGGCATAAATTGGTGGCAGCCTCACATGTGATAACAGTGACCATTCAGGGAGAGAAAAATGGTAAATGGGTGGAGTATGATGCCTTTAAGATGAATATTTCGCCCGATTCCATCGACAATACATTGGTTTATAGACTCATCGAACCTGGTTATGAAGTATGGAATGAGATGGGCATATACCAGCGTAGTGTGGAAAACTATGACGAGGAAGCTATCATAACCAACCGCCAAACGGATAAAGGTTGCATGAACTGCCACTCGTTCTGTAATTACAATCCAGAACAACTCATGTTTCATCTGCGCCTTAACCATGCTGGAACCTATATGAAAAACGGTAAGGCACGATTGCGCAAACTCGTCACGCCGAAGTCGTTGGTCTATCCTTCATGGCATCAAAGCGGTCGCTTTATTGCTTTTTCGCAGAACGATACCAAGCAGATGTTTCATACTACTGACCGAAACAGAATAGAGGTGTTTGATTTCTCCTCCGATGTCATGGTCTATGACCTTGAAGCCGATACGTTGATCACTACACCGCTGTTGATGTCGAAAACCAAGTTTGAAACTTTCCCGTCATGGAGTGCCGATGGTAGAACCTTGTATTTTTGCAGTGCTGACAGCGTGAAAATCCCTGATGACTACGACCAGGTGCACTATTCGCTCTGTAGTATAGGGTTTGATGCAGAGAAGAAACAGTTTGCTGATAGCGTACATGTCATCTATGATGCCCGTCAGACACAGAAGAGTGTATCATTTCCCCGATGCTCTCCCGATGGTCGCCACTTGGTGTTTACACTTTCCGATTATGGCAATTTCTCTATCTGGCACAAAGAAGCACGCCTCATGATGATACCTGCCAATGCCACTACCGCATTAGAAATGGTATCGATATTGCCCGATTTTCGTGCGTCATACCATTCGTGGAGTAGTAATTCACGATGGATGGTGATGGCAAGCCGACAGGATGACGGACTCTATACCCGACCATATATCGTGCATATAGATGCTGATGGCAAGGTTTCCAAACCGTTTCTCTTGCCGCAATCCGATGCTGCCTATTATCTCCGAACCATGAAATCCTATAACATTCCGGAGTTTACGCGTGGTAAAGTAAATGTTACGCTTGACGGTATCTGATTGTCATCACCGTTTCTCCTATGATGTATAGCAGTTTGGGGTGACACGATATGCACTGTTGGTCGATGTGTGGTCGAATATTTTGATATTCTTGACCGATAAGGATGAAAAACTCGCGAAGCCGCAATATCGCATGAATCTGATACTATTTGAAAACAATATGAAACACGAGAATACATATAATGTCCGATGAAATGCCTAATTTTGCAACAGCAATAACTAAACAATTATTCTGTATGAACTGTAGAAAACTACTGCTTGGTATGGCTGTTGCAACCGCTTCCGTGGTATGTGCACAAAATCCCGTTATCAAAGGACAATTCACAGCAGACCCCACAGCCAGGGTCTTCAATGGTAGAGTGTATCTCTACCCCTCGCACGACATTCCCAGTCCAATAGAAAAACTGAAGGATTGGTTCTGTATGGCAGACTATCACGTATTCTCATCCTCCAATCTCACCGACTGGGAAGACCATGGCGTGATCGTGTCGCAAGATAAAGTGCCCTGGGTGCAGGATGGCTCTTATACCATGTGGGCGCCCGACTGTGTAGAGAAAAACGGTCGCTACTACTTCTATTTTCCCGCAGCACCCAAAGGAGAAGAACGTGGTTTCGGTATCGGTGTGGCTGTGGCAGACCATCCCGCAGGTCCTTTCATGCCGATGTGGAAACCTATCAAGGGTGTGCATGGCATAGACCCCTGTGTGCTGATTGACCACGACGGACAGGCTTACATCTATTATGCAGGTGGTGCTCTGTGGATGGCACGACTCAAAGACAATATGACCGAACTGGCTTCTGACCCTGTTCGGATAGATGGACTGCCTGAAGGATTCAAGGAAGGACCCTTTGCCTTTGAACGCAATGGCAAATATTACCTCACCTTCCCTTGGGTGAGAAAGAAAAACGGCACAGAGACTTTAGCCTATGCCATGGCTGATCATCCCATGGGACCATTTACATTTAAGGGCATTATCATGGATGAATCGCCCACGGGATGCTGGACCAACCACCATTCTATCGTACAATATCAGAACCAATGGTATCTGTTCTATCACCATAACGACTATTCTCCACGCTTTGATAAAAACCGCTCGGTGCGTATCGATTCGCTCTGTTTCAATGCCGATGGTACTATCCAAAAGGTTGTTCCCACACTCCGTGGTGTAGGAATCGCCAATGCCCGCAATCGAATAGACATAGACCGCTACTCGTCTGTCAGCAGTAAAGGGGTTTCCATCGACTATCTTGACACCACAGACTGCTTCAAAGGATGGAAGACACTCTTCTCTGGAAAGCAGAATGCCCTTATATATAATAAGGTGGATTTTGCTCAAGAGAAGGTAGAACGCTTTACCGTCCGTGTGCGTTCACCTAAAGGTGGCACCATGACCGTTAGGGCTGATGGTGCCAAAGGCACTGTCATTGCCAAGATGAAACTGCCCAAGAGCAATCAATGGACACAAGCCTCTACCCCAGTAGTGACACCTCCGTTGGGCATCCACGACTTGCACTTCACCGTGCAGACCGCAGGAACAGTAGAAGTTGACTGGGTAGGATTCGACGCACTGCCGTGGACCCAAGGCGCATTCGACACCCACCAGTATCGTAACCTCTTTGCTGAACTTGGTTATCCGCAGAGCGAGATAGACCGCAAACTCAAAAGAATCTTCCATGATGTGTTTGAAGGTCCCGATAAAGTATATTTTGAAGTAGGCGACTCGATGGCATATATCAGCGATATCAAAAATCATGATGTGCGTACCGAAGGCATGTCGTATGGCTTGATGATTGCCGTGCAGTTTGATAGAAAAGACATCTTCGACCGCCTTTGGCGTTGGGGAAAGACATATATGCAACATCAGCATGGCCCGTTGGAGGGATATTTTGCATGGAGCTGTAAAACCGATGGTACGCGCAATGCCCAAGGTCCTGCTTCCGATGGCGAACTCTATTATGTCACTGCACTGATCTTTGCCTCTAACAGATGGGGCAATGATACAGGCATCAACTATCTGAAGGAGGCTCAGTACATCCTCAACTGTTCGATGCAAAAGGCTGGTATGGATCAGAGTGCACCGCTCATCAACCTCGAACACCAACTCATCACATTCACACCCGATAAGTTTGGCGGACGCTTCACTGACCCATCCTATCATCTGCCAGCATTCTATGAGGTATGGGCTAAGTGGGCTAACGATGGTCGTTCGCAGTTCTGGAACGAATGTGCACAGAAGAGTCGCGAGTTTCTCCATAAAGCCATCCATCCAGTGACCGGACTGAATCCCGACTATTGTAACTACGATGGAACACTGATGGGCGGTCGTGGCATTATCGGCGATGCTTTCCGTTTCGACTCATGGCGTGTGCCGATGAATATAGCCTTGGATTATAGTTGGGCATGCAAGGATCGCCAGTGGCAACAGCAATATGGCAATCGTATCCAAAACTTCCTCTATTCGCAAGGCATAGACCATTATGTCGATCAGTACAACATCGATGGTACTGCGGTGAAAGACACCCTTCAGGCAGGCACCGAGTATAAGGCACTACGCCATTCCACAGGATTGGTGGCAACTGCAGCAGCAGTGTCGCTGGTATGTACCCATAATAAAAGCCGTGAATTTGTAGAACGGCTGTGGAATCTGGAAAACAAACCATATTCCGATGGATTCTTCGATGCCTACTATGATGGCTTGCTCCGCCTCTTCGCCTTTATGCATCTGAGCGGAAACTACAGAATTATAGAACCCCAAAATAGATAACAACTAATAAATGACATTATGACCCACAGAACATTACTCCTAAGCCTTGCAATACTGAGTATGCCGGTAGCATTGCAGGCACAGCAATTGCCTTATCAGAATCCGTCACTCTCTGCCCATGAGCGTGCAGTGGATTTGTGTAGTCGCCTTACTTTGGAAGAGAAAGCCCAACTGATGCTGGACGATTCTCCCGCCATACCCCGTTTGGGCATCAAGCGCTTCCAGTGGTGGAGTGAAGCCCTCCACGGCGTTGCCAATATGGGCGATGTCACCGTATTCCCAGAACCTATTGGTATGGCAGCTTCGTTCAACGATGGTTTGGTATATAAGGTGTTTGATGCCACCTCTACCGAGATGCGTGCCAAATGGAATCAACTCCAGCAACAGGGAGGCGAGGTCACGCGCTTTCACGCCCTGTCGGTATGGACTCCCAATGTTAATATCTTCCGTGATCCACGTTGGGGGCGCGGTCAGGAGACCTATGGTGAAGATCCCTATCTGACCAGTATGATGGGGTGCGCCGTGGTGCGTGGCTTGCAAGGTCCTGAAGATACTAAATACCGAAAGTTATGGGCTTGTGCCAAGCACTATGCCATCCATAGCGGTCCAGAGTGGTCTCGCCACACCGATAATATCACCGATGTGACACCGCGCGACCTATGGGAAACATATATGCCTGCCTTTAAGTCGCTCGTGCAGGATGCTAAGGTGCGCGAGGTGATGTGCGCTTATCAGCGTTGGGACGACGAACCCTGTTGTGGGAGCACTCGTTTGCTTCAAACCATTCTGCGCGATGAGTGGGGATTCAAATACCTCGTTGTGTCCGACTGTGGTGCCGTGACTGACTTCTGGAATAACCATAAGGTATCGAGCAGTCCAAAGAATGCTGCCGCTAAGGGAGTATTGGCAGGTACCGATGTAGAGTGTGGCTTCCAGTATATGTACAAGTCAGTGCCAGAAGCAGTGAAATATGGCGCACTGACCGTAGCAGAAGTTGATAAACACGTTGTGCGCCTGTTGGAAGGTCGCTTCGACCTGGGTGAGATGGACGACAACAGCATCGTGTCGTGGTCAAATATTCCTGCTTCAGTATTGTGTAGCAAGGAACATCGCAACCTCTCCCTCCAAATGTCGCTCCAGACCATGACCTTGTTGCAAAACAACAACAATGTGCTCCCTCTCAGCAGACACGAGAAGAAGATAGCCGTCATCGGTCCTAATGCCAACAACGAACCCATGATGTGGGGCAACTACAATGGCACACCCCGACAGACCATAACCATCCTCGACGGTATCAAGAGCCGATTAAAGAAAAGCCAAATCATAACATTCAAGGGCTGCGACTTGGTCAACGACCAGACGCTTGAATCCTATTACAATCAGTGTAGTATGGATGGCAAAACAGGTTTCAAGGCTACCTTCTGGAACAATCGTGAGCGTGAGGGCAAACCCGTTACTGTCACCTACGAGAAGAATCCCATACAGGTCACCACCCACGGCCAGCATACCTTTGCTCCCAATGTCAGTCTGACCGGTTTTTCTGCAGTCTATGAAACCGTATTCCGCCCGCAACAGCACGCCAAGGTATTGCTCGATGTGGATGGTTGCGGACACTATGAGGTATATCTCGACGGAGAGCTCAAAGCCCAACAATCTACATGGCGCACCACCGAGTCGCGCATTGAATTTGACGGAGAGAAAGGCAAATCTTACAAGATAGAAATCCGTTATCATGAGATGCCAACATATAATGCCGACCTCAAAATCAATATCGGCCATGAGACACCTATCGACTATCAAGACGCCATCAATCAGTTGAACGACTGCCAGACGGTAGTCTTTGTAGGAGGTATCTCTTCACAACTTGAAGGCGAGGAAATGCCCATCCATGTACCAGGATTCAAGGGCGGTGACCGTACCGATATCGAACTGCCTGCCGTACAACGCAATTTTCTGAAAGCATTGAAGGCAGCTGGAAAGAAAGTGGTATTTGTAAACTGCTCAGGTTCGGCTATTGCACTCACTCCAGAGTCACAGAGTTGTGATGCTATCCTACAGGCATGGTATCCGGGACAAGAAGGTGGTGAAGCTGTTGCACGCGTACTTTTCGGTGAATACAACCCCGGTGGCAAACTCCCCGTCACCTTCTATCGCGACACCAAGCAGTTGCCCGACTTCAAAGACTATTCTATGAAGGGTCGCACCTATCGTTATATGAACGACGCCCTCTTCCCTTTCGGCTACGGACTGAGCTATACCACCTTTTCTATAGGTGATGCACAACTTTCTGCTACCTCATTCGGAAAAGACGGAAAAGTCACGCTGACTATTCCTGTGAACAATGTGGGTAAGAAAGACGGCACCGAGACCATTCAGGTCTATATCAAGGATCCAACAGATGCAGATGGTCCGTTGAAGTCGCTCAAAGCCTATCAGCGTGTGACAGTGAAGGCTGGCCAAACCACCAATGCTGTAATCACACTTGACAGCAAGAGCTTCGAACTTTTTGATGCAGCCACCAATACCGTTCGGACTAAGGGTGGCAAGTATGAAGTATATTATGGTAATAGCTCTGCAGATAAAGACTTGAAGAAAGTCAATGTAACTGTTAATATCTAAAAAACGGATTTGTATGAAGAAAAGCTATATGCGTAGGTGGGCGATTTGCATTTGCGCTTTCGTGCTCGCCGTAAGTACTGTAACGGCACAGAAAAAGAAAGTCTTGCCGAAAGCAGTACCGGGCACTTCCGAGCCCCTTGCCCTCGTCTCGCTTGGCGATTGCACACCAGGTTTGGCACCATTTAATTTCAATAGCGATAATTCTAAATGGAATTTCAGAAAACAATAACCATGTTGCTGGTGGGACTTGCTGTCCCACTGGCAATAGCTGCTAATAGGGAAATAAAGGCAGTAAAGTCTACGGCTGTCAGCAACGGATTGGAAGTGGTTGACGGGTTGTCACGACTGCGTGTAGAGTTTGTGCGTGCAGATATTGTTCGTGTGCAGTATCAGCCCGATGGACAGTTGACAGACAATGGTACTGACGTCTGTGTGGCGCATCGGAAACGGACGTTGCCTTTGACCTATAGCGATGACCTGTGGTCGGTCTCTTCCGATAGTATGACGGTCTGTATTGATGCTGCAACAGGCGCTGTCAGCTATTACGACCTGCACCATCGACTGTTGCTACGTGAGCATCCTCGCTGTCCGCGAAGTGCGGAGAAGGTCTGGCAAGAGAAAATTACCTATGATGAAACAAGCCGACGTACTGCGCATACCGCCAATGGCGATGTGGCGGTGATGGACGTGTTGCGTCGCGATACTATCGGCAGCACCTTCCGCTATCGCACGTATTTCGACTGGACTGCCACCGAAGCCCTCTATGGACTTGGTTCCCACATGGAGAATTATATGAATCTGCGTGGCAAGAAAATGTATCTCTGCCAACACAATCTTAAGGCAATGGTACCTGTGCTCAACTCTACTGCAGGCTATGGATTGCTCTTTGATGCTGGTTGTGCCATGGTTTATAACGATGTGGCAGACAGTAGTTATGTAGAGATGGAAGCGGCAAGGCAGATAGATTATTATTTCATCAAGGGGAGAAATATGGATCAGGTAGTGGAGGGGTATAGGTGGTTGACAGGTCAGAGTCCTATGATGCCACGTTATCTCTTTGGTTATACTCAATCGAAAGAACGCTATTGCAGTTCCCAAGAACTTCTTGACATAGTTGGTGAGTATCGTAAGCGCCAGATACCTCTTGATATGATAGTGCAAGATTGGAACTATTGGCCAGCAGGTCAGTGGGGACGGATGATGATGGATCCGAAGTATTATCCCAATAAACGTATGTTGGCTGATAGTCTGCATGCAATGAATTGTAGGTTGATGGTTTCTATTTGGCCCAATGCGCAGCACTGTCCGCAATATGATGATTTCAATAGCCGTGGATGGATTTTGCCAGGCAGTTCTGTTTATGATGCCTATCGTGCCGATGCTCGTTCGCTCTATTGGGACTATGCCAATCGGGAGTTCTTTAGTAATGGTTTTGATGCTTGGTGGTGCGATTCTTCGGAACCCATCGATGGTGATTGGAACAATCCAGTGCATCCTGATTATGGTTATGACAATCATTTTGAACGTTGGCAGATTAATACCAAGGTATTGAGTGACGTGTTGGGTGCGGAACGTAGCCAATCCTATTCTCTTTATCATGCAATGGGAATCTATAAACATCAGCGTCAGACCACTGATAGTAAACGAGTGGTCAACCTAACACGAAGTTCCTATGCTGGACAACAGCGTTATGCCACTATCACATGGAATGGTGATACCTACGCTTCATGGAAGACCTTTGCACAGATGATACCTGCAGGACTCAACTTTATGGCTACAGGATGTCCCTACTGGACTGTTGATGTGGGTGCATTCTTTGTAGGTCCTGATCGTTGGAATCGTTGGTTTTATAAAGGAGAGTATCCCGATGGATGTAATGATCCCGCTTATCGTGAACTCTATACCCGAATGTTCCAATATGCCACTTTCTTGCCAATGCTCCGCAGTCACGGTACTGATACCCCACGTGAAGTATGGCGTTTCGGTAACCCCGGTGAACCATTCTACGAAAGTATCGTCAACCATATCCGACTGCGTTATTCACTTTTGCCCTATATATATTCAATGGCAGCAAAGGTTAGCAATGAGAGTTATACGATGACCCGCGCTTTGGCATTTGATTTTGTTGGCGATAGTGCAGTATATGATCTTAAAGACGAATTTATGTTCGGTCCTGCCTTTCTGGTGGCGCCTATGACACGTCCCTTGATGGCTTATGGTAAAGCTTCCAGGCAGGTTTATCTGCCTCAAACAAAAGGAGGATGGTATGACTATTGGACTGGTATTAGGATAGAAGGTGGTCAAACAATCGATGCCCCAGCGCCTATTGACCATTCACCACTGTATGTGCGTGGCGGTTCTATAGTGCCCATGACCGCTCCACAGCAATATGCCGATGAACACCCCGATGCTCCTTATATAATAAAGGTGTATCCTGGTGCGGATGCTACATTTACCATCTATGAAGATGCTGGTGACGGTTATGACTGTGAGCGCAAAGGCTATGTCACCTATACATTACATTGGGACGACAGCCATCGCCAACTATCAATATCTGCACGGAAAGGTAGTTACAAGAAAATGGTAAAGCGTCGTCAGCTGACTTTTGTAATGCCTGATGGCTATCAGCAAACGGTGGTTTATGATGGAAAGAAAGCGATAGTAACACTAACGGCAAACAATTGATAACACAACTTGAAAAGAAAGATATGAAAAAACTAACTTCTTTTATTACTTTGGTAGGTTTAGCCATGTCTCTTGAAACTATGGCGCAAGAGAAACTCTACCAAGATGAATTTCCATTAGGCGATATTGTCTTGCTTGATGGACCGCTGAAACATGCACGTGATTTGAATATTGCGAATCTGCTGAAATACGACTGTGACAGAATGCTTGCTCCCTATCGTAAAGAAGCAGGACTGGCACCTCGTAAACCAACCTATCCTAACTGGGATGGTCTTGATGGACATGTGGGAGGACATTATCTCTCTGCTCTTGCTATCAATGCCGCTACAGGTAGTGAGGAATGTAAGAAACGTATGGAGTATATGATTGGCGAGTTACAGTTGTGTTTAGATGCCAACAATCGTCGCGGTGAGGATTGGAGTCGTAACTATGTGGGTGGATTTCCCAATAGTGCGAAACTATGGTCCACTTTTCGCAAGGGTGACTTCAGTGTGTATTTCGGTTCGTGGGCACCTTTCTATAATCTTCATAAGATGTTTGCCGGACTCCGCGATGCCTGGCTTTATTGTGGAAACGAACAGGCCAAGACTCTATTCTTGAAGTTTTGTGACTGGGCTGTTGATATCACGTCAGGTTTAAGTGATGAACAGATGGAGCGTATGTTGGGCAATGAGCATGGAGGAATGGATGAGGTGCTGGCTGATGCTTTTGCAATAACCCATCAACAGAAGTATTTGAACTGTGCTCGTCGTTTCGCCCATAAACAGTTGTTGACACCTATGGCGCAACATCACGACTGTCTCGATAATCTGCATGCCAATACTCAGATACCAAAGGTTGTAGGTTTTCAGCGTATTGCCGAACTGGATGGCAATTTGTCTTATCATGATGCCAGCCAGTATTTTTGGGATATTGTTACCAAGCAGCGCTCGTTAGCATTGGGTGGTAATAGCCGTCGTGAACATTTTCCCACCAAAGAAACTTGCATCGATTATGTCAACGATATTGATGGTCCTGAGTCGTGCAATACATATAATATGTTGAAGTTGACCGAGTTCTTGAACCGCGCTAACCCCAATGCTGCCTATGGTGACTTCTATGAATTGGCCATGTACAATCATATTCTTTCCACCCAGCATCCTGAGCATGGAGGTTATGTATATTTTACATCGGCTCGTCCTCGTCATTATCGTAACTATTCTGTTGCTAATATGGCCATGTGGTGTTGTGTGGGAACAGGTATGGAGAATCATGGTAAGTATGGACAATTTGCATGGACTCATACCAAAGGAGCCAAGCCTGCCGACGATGCCCTTTATGTCAATCTTTTCCTTCATTCGCGGTTGAACTGGCGTGAGCGTAGTTTCGTTATCCGACAGGAAACCGCTTTCCCTTATAGTGAAACGTCGCAAATTGTAGTAGAGAAAGGCAAAGGTGTATTCACTATGAAGATTCGCAAACCTGAATGGTGCGACCGTTTTGAGGTGAGAGGAGTAGGATTTACTCTTAATAGTAAGGAGGAAAATGGTTTTGTATGTATCCAACGCAAGTGGAAAAAAGGTGACCGTATTGAGATATCCATGCCCATGCATGCTAGTATCAAGGCCATGCCAAATGTGCCACAGTATGTGGCAATCATGTATGGTCCTATTCTATTAGGAATGAAGACTGGCACAGAAGATCTTGCTTCACTACTTGCCGACGATAGCCGTTTCGGTCAGTATGCTGGTGGACGTAAGCTTCCGCTTGACAAAGCACCTATCCTTTTGCCTAAAAAAGTGGAGGATATGGTTGCTGATTTGCGTCCGGTAGCAGGCAAACCCCTACATTTCAAATTGGCCACCCGTATGGAGAATGCCATTGATGGCGAATTACAACCATTCTTTGAAATTCACGATTCACGCTATATGATGTATTGGTTGGCGCTTGGAGAACACGAATATAAGGCTTATATGCAAGATCTTGCCGATAAGGAACAAGCCCGTCAGGCGCTTGAGACACGCACTGTTGACAAGGTGAGTCCTGGAGAACAGCAACCAGAAACTGATCATCGCATGGAAACTGATGGCAGTGAACGTGGCAATACCGAAGGAGTGTTCTTCCGTGATGCTCGTAACGGACACTCATTCAGTTATCTGATGCAGACTGGCGGTGAGTCGTCTCTGAGTTTGCAACTCACCTTCTGGGGACAGGATGAATGGCGTACCAGCGAGTTTGATATCTATGTTGATGACCAACTTCTCTGTAGTGTAAACAACAGCCATCGTTGGCGTACTAGCCAGTTTAAGACGGTTGACTATGCCATCCCCTCTGCTATGTTGCAAGGAAAGAATGAGATTCGTATTCGCTTTGTGGCGCATAAAGACCGTCAGATAGGACAGATTTATGGTGTCCGACTGTTAAAATAATACGAGACAATAACTATAAATTGAAGAACATGATGAAACATCTTTTGTTGACAGCCTTACTGTCTGGTATGTCTGGAGTGTCTTTGTGGGCACAATCCATCAATATGCCAATCATCCAGACCAAATATACGGCAGACCCTGCACCGTATGTTCATGGTGATACCGTTTATCTATACACCACCCACGATGAAGATTATTCAGAGGGATTTATGATGAAAGACTGGTTGCTCTATACCTCTACAGATATGGTTAATTGGCAAGATCATGGTGTTGTAGCATCGTTGAAAGATTTTCCTTGGTATAAGGGGGACAATGGTGCATGGGCCGAATGTGTGGTAGAACGCAATGGCAAGTGGTATATGTACTGTCCCATTCATGGACATGGTATCGGTGTACTTGTGTCCGATTCACCCTATGGACCATTTAAAGATCCATTGGGTCATCCTCTGGTTTGGCGTCAGGAACATTGGTACGACATTGATCCGTCGGTTTATATCGACGATGACGGACAGGCTTATATGTATTGGGGCAATCCCTATACCTATTGTGTGAAACTCAAAGAGGACATGATTTCCATCGATGGTGATATTATGACTATGGATCGTATTGATGATTACCAGGAAGGACCGTGGTTTTGGGCAAGAAAGAATGATAAGGGAGAGAAGTGGTATTATCTCGCTTTTGCATCTACCTGTTGCCCTGAAGGTATCGGCTATGCCATGAGTAAATCGCCCACTGGACCTTGGAAACATATGGGACATATTATGGATCATACTCCACGTACACGTGGCAATCATCCAGGTATTATCGACTATAAAGGCAAGTCGTATTGTTTTGGTCTGACGTATGACCTATTCCGCCTTGAGAGTTCTCGACATGCTGAGCGCCGTTCTGTATCGGCAGCCGAGATGACCTATAATGCCGACGGTACTATCAAGGAACTGCCTTATTTCCAAGATTGTAAGTTGAAACAGATAGGCACCTTTAATCCTTATTGTCGTGTTGAGGCTGAAACCATGGCGTGGGGCTATGGATTGAAAACTACACGTGAGAATCCTTCAGGACCATGGAATGAGACGCTTTTCGTTACCGATATCGATGATGGCGAGTATATCCTCGTGCGCGGTATTGATTTCGGCAAGAAGGGTGCCCTCAAGTTTCATGCTTCTTGCTCGTCGCAGTTGTATGGTGGCAGAATGGAAATTCGTCTCGATGCAGTAGATGGTTCATTGGCAGGAGCCATAGATATTCCCAATACCAAGTTTAAGTATCGGGAGTTTATCACTGATGTGACTCAGTGTAATGGTGTACGCGATGTCTATTTCGTATTTAAGAGCACATCCATTCAGAAGAAAAATCTCTTTAACTTTGACTGGTGGAAGTTCGATAAATAACAATTCATATCATTAAAACTAATTAACAACAATGAAACAGTATATTTTGGGCATGATGGCATTTTCGCTCATTGCCCTTTCAGCACAAGCAGAAGAAAAGCAGTTGACCAGTCCTGATGGACGTTTGGTTGTTACCGTATCCGATAATCAAGGCTGTCCCAGTTATCAAATTAACTATGATGGCAAGGCGTTTTTACAACCATCGGCACTTGGTCTCAATACCAATGTTGGTGATTATACTCATGGTCTGACTATGACTAATGCTTCTGATGTGACAACCATCAAGGAGAGTTATTCGCTGTCTCGCATCAAAAAAAGCAAAGTCGATGTTGATGCTCATCGCCAGGTTTTTACCTTCTCAAAAAACGAAAAGGCCGTATTTGATGTAGAGTTCCATGTGGGAAACAACGATGTAGCTTTTCGCTACTTGTTGCAAAGCCATGGCGACACTCGTTGCTGTGTGATTAAACAAGAAGCTACTTCGTTTGCTATGCCACAAGGAGCTACATCGTTTCTCTGTCCGCAGATGGCTCCAATGACAGGTTTTGCGCGTACTGCTCCCAGCTATGAAACCAACTATGATCTTGATGTTCCTGTAGGCACTCGACTGAGCAAAACGGGATATACCTTTCCTTGTCTGTTTCGCAATGGCAATGACGGATGGTTGCTTATCTCAGAGACTGGCACCGATGGCGACTATTGTGCTTGTCGCTTGATGGGGCATGACGATGGCTCCTATCAGATAGGATTTCCACAGGAGGGCGAGATGAACGGTCTCGGCTCTACCTTTGCTGGTATCACCTTGCCGGGCAAAACACCTTGGCGCACCATCACTTTGGGTAGCACACTGGCTCCCATTGTCGAGACAACTATCCCCTTCGATGTTGTTGAAGAGAAATATCCCGCATCAAAAACCTATGAAGGCAGCAAGGGATCATGGTCATGGATTATCCGTATGGACAATTCTTGCAACTACGATGAGCAGAAAGAATATATCGATTTCTCTGCTGCTATGGGATGGCAGACGGTATTGGTAGATGCCCATTGGGACAGCCAGATCGGTTATGAGAAGATTGTAGATCTGGCGCGCTACGGCAAAACAAAGGGTGTTGACCTCTTCTTGTGGTACAACTCTAATGGTTATTGGAACGATGCACCACAAGGGCCTCATGGAAAAATGGCTAAATCAGGCATTCGTCGCAAGGAGATGGCATGGATGCAGAAGATTGGCATTCGTGGAATCAAAGTCGATTTCTTCGGTGGCGATAAGCAGGAGATGATGCAACTCTATGAAGATATCTTGACCGATGCCAACGATTTCGGCATTGAGTGTATCTTCCACGGCTGCACCTTGCCCCGTGGTTGGGAACGCATGTATCCTAACTTTGTGGCTGCTGAAGCGGTGTTGGCAAGTGAGAATCTCCACTTCTCGCAGTATATGTGTGACAATGAGGCTCGCAATGCGACCCTCCATCCCTTCCTCCGCAACGCGGTAGGTTCTATGGATTTTGGTGGCAGCGCCCTCAATAAGTTCTATGGCGCCGACAACAAACATGGTACGAAACGCCGTACATCTGATGTGTTTGCCCTTGCTACAGCGGTGCTCTTTCAGAGTGCGGTGCAACATTTTGCCCTTGCTCCCAACAATATGACCGATGCTCCAGCATGGGCGGTGGAGTTTATGAAGAATGTGCCTACCACATGGGACGATGTGAAATTCATAGCGGGCTACCCTGGAAAATATATCGTCGTGGCTCGGCGCTGTGGAGACAGATGGATGGTGGCTGGCATCAATGCGCAACGTGAACCGCTGAAACTCAAACTTGCCGTGCCGATGTTTGCCGCAGGATCAGCGCTTAATGTCTATGCCGACAATGCAGCTCTTGAAGGCGCGGTGAAGACGGTGAAGCTGTCGAAGAAGCAACTGCTTGATGTTACCATTCCGTGTAATGGTGGACTGGTGGTGTGCGAATAATCATTCTACTGTAGCAAATATCCCCAACGGGATGGGCGATGACACGATGTAAGTCGCCTTTTCCCTTTGGGGATATTTTTGTTGTATAAGTATTGAACTGTGTGGCAAAGCGAGTGCTCTGACACCGATTTTATACTGTGCAGATATACGCCAGACTGATGAGGCTGATACTCACCCATAGCAGTACACCCTGCAGAAGTGGACGTAGGCCGACAGCACGGAGTGTGTCTCTGGTGAGCGAGGCACCGATGAAGAAGAGCGACAGCGTAATCGCATGTTTGGCAAGCAGGTTGATGGTGGTGCCTATACGACTGCCGACGGTCGAGGCAGCATCGCCCAGGAGCGACGGGTTGGCGAGCACGTAGGTATTGAGCACAATGGCTACGATGAACCAGATGATGAAGGTGGGAATGTTGCGATACCAGGGTTTGCTGGCGGTTACCGATGCCATGGTGGAGCGGAAGAAGAAGGGGGTGACCAGCGTCAGTATGACGATCCACAGGGCGCGGGTCAGCTTTACGGTAGTTGCCACTTCGAGGGCGCTGACGCCCTGTGATGCCAGCCAGTCGGGGTGCATCTGGTCGTAGGCAGCACCTGCACCTACCACAGACGATGTGTCGTGGATGGCAATAGCTGCCCACATGCCAAACTGCTTCATCGTCATGCCCAAGGCATCGCCGAAGTAGGGGAAGATGAAGAGGGCTATGCCGTTGAGTACGAATACTACGCCGAGCGCCACCGACATGCTCTCGGCTTTGGCTTTCAGCACTGATCCTACTGCTGCGATGGCTGAACCGCCACAAATGGCTGTGCCCGAACTGATCAGATAACTTGTCTGTGCATCCACTTTCAGCAGGTGTCTGCCAAAGAGCCAACCCAATGCCAGGGTGCCGAAGACGCTGACGATGGTGAATGCCATGCCTTCTGCTCCTGAGGCTAAGGCTTGGTTGACGTTCATGCCGAAACCTAATCCTATGACGGAATACTGCAGAAGCTTCTTCGACATGGTTTTGTTGAATTCGGGGAATGCCTTGCCAAACAGCAGGGCAAAGGCGATGCCGAGTGCCAAGGCTACTGGTGACGATACCCATCGGGTGATCCATTGCATCGATGCCAACGACCATCCTGTTGCTTCGCAGATGAAGCCTATTAGCAGTGATGCGGCTATGCTGCCTACTATTAGGATGTAGCAGATCTCGCTGCTATTCCATTGTGGTGTGTTATGTTTCATAATCGTGATATGTGTGGTATATTGATTGGGTTATCCTGTTACGGGGCTATTTCTTGAGGGTGGTGTCGAAAAATGTCAAGGTGCGCTCTTGCACCGGTATGCCGCAGGAGTGGGGTATGTCCCATAGCTCGGTGACGAGATTGCTGTCAGCATGTTGGCTTTTCCAAACGCGGTGCATCTCGTCGAATGCCTGCTCTACACCCGGTAGGGGAAAGAGATGATCCTTTCTGCCGTTGATGAACAGCATGGCTTTGGGACATGCCAACGATGCGATATGCGGATAGTCGAGATATTGGCGCAGGGCGGGGATGCAGTTGGCAAAGCCGCCATATTCGCGGCGGCCGTAGCGCTTGGTGAGTTGGGCATCGGTATTGATCATCCAACAGATGGAGGCGCCCGCTTTGATATGGTCGTTCAGGGCAGAGAGCATCCAGGCACGGTAGCCACCCATGGAGCATCCGACACAGCCTATGCGTTCGGCATCGACACAGGGCAGTTGCGCCAGGAAGTCTGTGGCTGCCAAATCGTCGTAGGTCATAAAGGCTGACAGGTCGCGTCCGAGAATCATCATATTGCCGGCAATGATGTCGTAGCGGTTGCGATCCACACCTTCTCGTCTGCCGCGCTCGCCCCACATCGGTGCATCCATGGAGAATACCACATAGCCGTGGCGAGCGAGATAGTCGCCCATGTATTGACCATCGTAGAGCTGTTTTGCCCAGGTATCGGCATCGTCGGTAACCTCTCGTGTGACCATGAAGGGACGTATCATCTTCTCCTTGCCGATAAAGAGGTGGCCGCCATGGTCGTGTAGTGCATTGATGGCAGGAAACGGACCTTTGCCATTTGGGATAAGCAGATAGGCGGTGATGCGTGAATAGGCGTTGATATTGAAAGCAATCTTCTGTGCACGATAGCCATCGCGCTGCTCTTCACCCAATACCTCCATGTTCCATGCCGTTGCCCTGCGCGGTGGAGTCATCATGCACTGGAAAACAGTTTGTCGGGCTGCCTTCTTCCACTTTTTGAAATTGCGTATGGGACTGTTGCCCCATGCCATGGGGTAGGTAAGTTCTTGTTTCAGTTGTTCTACATAGCGTGGTATGTCGTTATCGAACTCATAGTTTTCGCGCTGTTGGATGTGGGCTTGCTGTTTTGACTGCTGAGCTGCGGCAGTCTGCCACATGGTGTTGAGTGCAGGAAACATCAGCATGATGATGCATCCGATGATTTGTTTTGTCTTGTATGTCATAGTAGTGAAGTGTGGGGCAAAGGTACTTTATTTCTGCCACACTACCAAACATTTTCTGCCAAAACCGTCGGTCGAAGCTATTTCACCACCTTGATAGCATACGCTGTGCGAAGGATATGGCCTGTTGGGTCTTTCCCCTGAACGGTCATCTGGTATAGACCTTCTGCAGATGGCATGGTAATTGTCAGGGTTTTCGCTTTGACCATAGGATACCACGTCGTCGTATGGTATTTTGATGCTAATCCGTTCGCAGGGGTTGGATGGTCTTGAGGGAAGGCGTAAGACATGAGTTGTTCGCCATCTTTCAACTTATAATTAGCCAATCGCCCCTTGCGGGTGATAAACGAGATGACACCGCAACAGCTGCTGCTGCCGAAATGGAATGTTCCGGAGTAAATCTGAACATACTTGATGAGGTGTGCGTCGTAGTTTAACAGGTCGTCTGCATCGTAGATAGGCATTCCGTCGAGTAAGATCAATGCCGGCATCTTGGCATAGCTTCTCGTTTCTGGATTGTACGTATATAGGAGACTGACACCATGCTGTTTCTCCTTTCTTATTCCTTTTATAAATTCAAGGAGCATTTCTCGCACATCTTTCATCTGGGTGTATTCGTCCAGATCATAGAAATAGTCGGGTGTGGCAGACATCAACTTGACGGAGTGAACCAACGAGGTGGCAGGGGCGTTCGCATCGCTTGATGCTTGTTGACGGGCGATAGCGGCACGCTCTCGCAATGCTTTCTCCTGACAATAGACCGTGAGTTTCGGCAGACGCTTGGGTAGCATCGATTGATAGGGAGATACCAATTCCATCGGGATGGATCGGCCTAAGCTGTCGTAGGCAGTGACCAATACGGGTTGGTTGCCACTGATACCCGATGTAAAGTAGAGGTAAGAACCGTCTGGCTGACGCTTGCCGTCATATAGCAGGGCGGTCTTGCCTATCAGCGACAGACGGGTTGTCATGACCTTGGCAGAAGTGCCCGATGCCACTCTGGCTCTGACAATATGTCCCTCTATTTCCGGACAATACGCTGTCATGCCTCCTTCGGTCGTAGGTTGGACCGATGGCTTGCAGACAGAGAGGTTGGCAGATATTCCTCCTTTCGTGATAGATACGCAGCAACCCGATGCATCGGTTTCCGGCAAGGGAATACTTACCGTATCGCCTGCTTTGTATTGGAACAGTGCATGGGGAGTCTGGCAACTGTCTGTTGGGATGATGGTGATGTCGTCCAGCCGTGAGAGTTTATCTGCATTGATTACACCGATGATGGAACGGTGGATGGCATCTGAGCCGAGTAGTTGCGAGACGCGTGTGTAGGCTGACAGTTGGTAGCAACCGCTGTGCATAGTGGTGGGTAGGGGAATCTCTGCCCAACCATGTCCATCTCTTAAGGCAACCATACATTGAGCATACATGCTGAGTGTATCGGAAATCTCTACGTAAGCCACACGACTGGCAGAGGGTTTGCCGTCAATGCTGGCATCAACACGCACGCAAAGCCGTTCTCCGACCAGATAACAGTCTTTGTCGGTATAGGCAGATACTACTTCCACCTTTGACTGAGCGAAAGCAGAACATCCTATCAGTAAGGATAGTATAAGAGCGAAATGTCTAATCATAAACTATTGTTTGTTTTGCCAGAAATCGGGGCGGTCTATGGCGTCTCCACCCCAATACTTATCACGATAATCTACACACCAGGTAAAGGTCCACATGGTGTCGCCGGTATCGGGAGTGTGGGTATAGACACTACACCCGTGGTACACCAATGCAGAGGGCGATACCCCATCCTGTGGAAATGTCTGAGGATTGTCTTGGCTCTTATAGCCGACATCCGAACCGTTGATATACATCTCCTTCATACTCGTGCGGCCTCTTACTCCGATATATCCGATGGCTTTCCGCTCACCGACAGACTTGATGTTGGTGGGGAGTTCGGAGGGCATGGGAGTGAACAAGCCTCCCATATTGTCTGTTTGATTGAGCATCAACCGGCGGTATTCATATTCCTGACGGGTGATAGCCATCTGTTTGATGCGTGTGCAACAGCGTGTTTGCAACCGATGGTCACTAATAGTGCGTGTGTAGATACTGCGCTTGGTGATGGCTCCACAGCCATAATCCTCATTGGTGGCGAAATTGGCAAGTGCTATGGCGTGACGCCAACCGTGGTTGGTATATGCTTCGGGAGAAATCTTCTCAAATGTGCCGTTTTGACCATCCGAGTCGCCTTCGTTCTGTCCCATACAATATTTCCATTGTGTGGTAAGCGGTGTGTAAATCTCATAATAGTCATCTACCTGCCATAAGAGATAGACAAGGGAGTGGGGATCAGCGGTTGTGACCATTACATTGATCGACTTATTGACCTCAGACTGTTCGTAACAGATATCGGTGAGCTCAGGAGCGTCAAGCGGTTGCATGGGTTCGCTGGCGAAATTTCCGTATGGGGTTGATACCTCAACGTAATACTTCTGGTCTGACGACAGCTTACCGACATTTACGATGAAGCGTCCAGTGAAATTGCCGACTCCGTGTCCTTCAAAGACCTGTCCGTCTGTGCCTTTTACAACAACTGTTGCATCGTCTATATTGGAATAAATCTCCAGATTGCCATTAGGTCTTGCTGTGCTATGCAGTGAGAACACACACTCGCTCTCGCTCACAATCTGCCCAAAGATGACGACCATGGGTTCTGTCTCGGAGTCGGGTATCTCGTAGTCGTAGGTGCATGCCACGGTTGTCAGCAGTGTCATGCAAAAGATGAAGGCGCGTTTTATGTGATGGATATCATGTAGCATGGTTAGAATTTGATGTTGTAGTTAATATATGGAATAGGTGCACCGAATACGGACAACTTGTAACCTCGAACATTATTCCTGTCACTCTCAAAGTAGATGGAGTAGGCATTACTACGTCCAAGCAGGTTGTAAACACCAATGGTAAACCAACTGTGTGTGGATGCGGTCAGGTGATGGCTTGGCTCGATATTGAAAGACCAGTCAAGTCGGAAATAGTCTGGCATGCGCAGCTTGTTACGGTCGGAATAGACAGGCACCGAGTAATCGCCCGTTGTCTCCGAGGGCATGATGCCGATGGGAGCTGTATAGGGTCTGCCGGTGCTGTATTCTGCATTGAGCGATGTGCTATATCTGCGTGTGAATTTATAGTTGCAGACCAACTTCAGATTATGGGGACTGTCATAGTCTGCCGCAAACCATCGGCCTTGGTTGATCGGCGTTTGCCCCATAGCGTTCTTTTGCTTCAGTTCAGTGCGTGAATAGGTATAGTTCAACCATCCGTTCAGCTTGCCATAGAACTTGCGAATCTGTAGTTCGATGCCGTAGGCACGTCCGCTTGTTCCCACCACATCTTCGTATAGATGATCATTCATGACGAGGATGGCAGCATTGCGGTAGGTCAGATAGTCTTTCATCCCTTTGTAGTAGGCTTCTGCCGAAAATTCATAGCAGCCTTTGCCAAACTGCAGGTAGTAGCCGGTTGTTGCTTGCCAGCCCGACTGTGGCTTTACCTTATCGTTGCTGAGCATCCAGATGTCTGTTGGCGACATGATGACGGTATTGGAAACCTTATGGATAAACTGGTGCAGGGTGTTGAATCCTGCTTTGACAGATGCGTTGTCGTTGAGTTTATAGTTGGCAGAAAGGCGGATGTCGGGACGCAGATAGAAGGTCTCTAATCCTTCTTTGAAAGATTTGAACAGGTTCAGCCGGACGCCTCCAACGATATTCAGCGCTGGCGACAAAGTCCAGGTGTCTTCCATCCACAAGGCGCTCTCTACGGCATGGTCGGTATTGAGTTTCCGTCCCACAATGTACGAGTTCTCTCCCCAAGGCTGATAACTGCCGGGCATAATCCGATAGTACTGTCCCTGTATGCCCATATTCAACAGGTGGTCTTTATGGAGTGCATAGTTGGCGTTGCCCTTTACAAAATAGTTGTTCAGGTTGAACGAGAGCGTTGCGGCAGATGTGGGATATTCGGAGTCTCTGTTGGCATAGTCATAATGGTCATAACCTGCGATGAGTGTCGTAGAGAGTCGGTCGCCATAGCGACTGCGCAGCTCTGCCGATAGGTTCGTGTTGCTATAGTTATATTTCTTCTCTTTGGTGAGCGAGAAGCGATCGTGGCTGTAATAACCATTGATGAGCAGCGTATGGTTGTGCGACAAGAGGGTGTTCAGTGTGCCACCCACATCCCAATAACCGGCTTTACCATCGCGGTATTCGTAGGTGTTGCCTCCTTCGTTCCACGAATCTGAATCGTGGTCCTTCTTGTTGATCAGTTTGAGCATCCAGTCAGAATAGGTGGCACGACCGCCTAACAGTAGCGACATGCGGTCTTTCACGATAGGTATTTCAACTGCTGCTCTTGATGTCACAAGACCGATACTGGCTGATCCATGGAAGCTGTTGCGATCGGGAGTCTTCCCTTTTATATTCATGACCGACGACAGACGACCGCCATACTGACTGGGGATGCCTCCCTTGTACAGATCGGTCTCACCCACCAAATCGGGATCTATGACCGAGAAGAGTCCGAACATGTGCATCGGGTTGAATATGGTGTTGCCGTTGTAGAGTATCTGGGTGTGCTCCGTAGCACCGCCGCGCACATTGATTCCGCTGCCAGCCTCGCCTGTTGAGGCAACTCCCGGCAACTTCAATGCGAGTTTCAAGACGTCAGTTTCTCCCATGACTAATGGGACATTGCGAAGTAGTGAGGGGTGGAACGACTCTACACCGCTATACTGTTGCGACTGCTTCTTGCGCATGCCTAACACCTCTACCTCTTTGAGCATTTCGTATTCTCGCTGGGTATTAAGAGGTGTGATGCCTGCGGTTCCCGGCTTTATCTGTTTCTCATCGCTGTAATTCAAACGGTGGGTGCTGCCCGAAGCGTATGCCTGAAAGACTGGCACCGCTGCTGCATCAGCCATGCTGATGGACATGCTGTCCCATGGCGCTGTAGGATTTACCGAGACGGTATAGGTCGTATCTTCGGGGTGCGCCTTGGGTTCACGGCTTGCCATCAGACCATCCAAAAACTCCGTGCAGCTCTTCAGACTTTCCAGTCTGACGCTCTGCCAGAATCCTATATTGTGTTTGCGCTTATACTGTCGCAACTCATTGCGGTATGCCGGTACTGCCCGGCGCAGCGATTTATACCCTTTTACCTCGTGTAAGGATCCGTCTGCCAACCGCAGGTAATATCTGTCAATGGTCTTTATCTGATGATAGGAACGCCGATCGATTTCTACATCACCATAGTTTTGCTTGGTTTTGTTGAGCAATAGCGAAGCATGACTGCCCTGATACACAACCTGCATGAACCATTCATGCTCTCTTTCAAAGCGGTTGCCATCAAGTTCAAACCATTTGATTTTGTCTTGATTAGGAACTATAGAGAGTTTGCTGTCGGGCGCAACAACAGCAAGTTGGTTGTCCATGATATTGTAGCGCATAGGTACAAAGGTATAGACATTACCATCGTAGCAGATATTTCCTTGTTGAAATGAGTCACTATTCCAATAAGGATGGGTAGTCCAGGTCGCATGTGAAATCGAAGTTTCAACCTGCCCCTGATAGAGAGCCGCGCAATCGCCAGCGGCTCCCATATAGGCAGAAATGATAAAGGTTGCCAGTGTATCACAGACCATGGTGCAGTTCTTTTATGAGTGACTATTTGTTTCTTATCGATTCCGATGGTTTCTTTTCGAGTATCTTTTGCAGCTGATAGCTGATTGGAGATCCACCATCTTGGCCTTCCAGTCTATGGTCAAACTTCTTGATTATTTGTAATTTAGTGTAATAACCTTCCTCAAACGAAAAACCTTTAATACGATATTGAGACCACTTCTCCCAATTCTTTTTGCCTTCCTCTCTTACCCACATGCCAGGTTTCAATGAACCTGTAAGATCGTAAAAAAGGTTAGATTCAGAGTCTATTTCTACTATCATTGTACTGGTCTCCACATCGTCATCATCGCTGCACGAAGATATGGCAAAGGTGAAGAGGGCAAGCAGAATACTTGTGATAAAATATAAATGAGTTTTTTTCATAATTGTAATGTGTTAGTGAGTTATATGTTTTTGGTTATTGTATTTGTGTTTATTTTGTGGCTACAAATTTAAGATAATTATTGATAGGTTTGTCAAATAGACTGGAAAACTTTTGCTTTTTTTTACACTATTTATACTAACACTGCGATATATGGCTTAATATTATACTATTTTAACGGTTTCTCGGGGTAAACTGTTAGAAAATGGTAATAAGTCTGTAATTTTGTCTTGGATAGACAGATGAATTATGATACACAATAGATGCTGAAAGCGGCCAATGATGTTGCATGACTATTGTGATAACGTTGACACAGAGAAGAATGGTGCAGTATGATGGTGATGCATGAGACAAAGCCACACGCTGCCAGCCACACCACACCACAGCAACGTCATGGTCCGTCAAAGACATAGATCTACGGAGATTATTAACCATTTCTTTGGCAGTTTCAATAAGTTTGCGTATTTTTGCAAGAATAACACAGATAACATCATGACAGATATATGACCTTTAGCTTTTCGACTATGAAAAAGATGAAGATTGGATTGCTGCCACGGATATTGATAGCCATGGCACTGGGTATTGCTGGCGGTATGGTATCGCCGGAAATGCCAGTACGCGTTTTTGTGACTTTCAATGGCTTGTTTAGCGAGTTTTTGGGATTCCTCATTCCCCTGATCATTGTGGGACTGGTGACACCTGCCATTGCCGATATCGGACGGGAGGCGGGTCGCTTGCTGGTGGTCACGGCATTGCTCGCCTATGGCGCAACGGTATGTTCCGGACTGTTATCGTATGGCGTTAGCGAGGCGGTATTCCCTTCGCTCATCTCCGATCAGATAGAATGGACATCGATCAACGAGGCGAAACAGCAGGAACCTTATTTCACCGTGAGCATCACACCGCCGATGGCTGTGATGACCTCATTGGTCATGGCGTTTACACTCGGCTTGGGCATAGCCTATCAGGGCACGGCAACGCTGAAGAATGTTTTCACCGAATTCAGACAGATTATCACCAAGACCATACAGGTGGTGGTATTGCCGCTGCTACCTATTTATATATTCGGCATATTCTTCAACATGACCCATTCGGGCGAAGTGTTCCGGGTGCTGTCAGTCTTTGTGAAGATTATCGGCGTGATATTCGTGATGCACGTCGTATTGCTGCTCTTGCAATATGCCGTGGCAGGACTGCTGACCCATAGGAATCCGTTGCGACTGCTGATGCGCATGATGCCTGCCTATTTTACCGCACTCGGCACACAATCGTCGGCAGCAACCATTCCTGTGACACTCCGGCAGACCATAGCCAATGGGGTGGGTGAGGGTATTGCCGGCTTTGTGGTGCCCCTTTGTGCCACGATACATTTGTCGGGTAGCACATTGAAGATTGTGGCATGTGCCATGGCGCTGATGATGATGCAGCATATAGACTACGACATGCAAGGCATGATAGGATTCATACTGATGCTGGGCATTACGATGGTTGCCGCACCGGGTGTGCCGGGTGGAGCCATTATGGCAGCATTGGGAATCCTACAGTCTATGCTGGGATTCGACCAGCAGTCGTTGGCACTGATGATAGCCCTTTATATCGCTATGGATAGTTTCGGCACTGCCTGCAATGTGACGGGCGACGGTGCCTTGGCGCTGATTATCGACCGATGGTTTGGCAGAAAAGTCGCTGTGACGGGTTGAACTCAACCGCATGACTTTAATTTGGATAACAAATACACATGATACACTACAATTTCAAACGTGACGTCAACCACCTCGTGGGACCCATTCTGCTGGAAACCCTACTGACTTTTCTCTTGGGAGGCGTCGATACTTTCATGCTCAGCCAGTATAGCGATGCGGCTGTAGCAGCAGTAGGAGTAGATAACCAGATACTCTCGTTGGTGTTTCTGCTCTTCACTATTATCAATGCCGGCACTTCTGTGCTGTGTGCACAGTATCTCGGAGCAGGACGCGAAGAGAAGTTTATCAGAGTCGGCATAGTGGCTTTGGCACTCAATCTGGTGGTGGGAATAGCCGTCAGCCTGACGCTGTTTCTCGGTGCCGACTCGATATTGACACTCATGGGACTGCGTCCCGAACTGATGGCGTATGGTCGCCCGTATATGCAGATAGTGGGCGGAATGGCTTTCACACAGGCCATCTCCACCACGGTGAGCACCATTCTGCGATCTGCCAAGATGCCCGTTCCGCCAATGATGGTGGTGGGGGTGGTCAATGTGCTCAACATCATGGGCAACTATATATTGATATTCGGTAAGTTTGGCATGCCCGAAATGGGTGCCGAGGGTGCCGCCATCTCTACAAGCATATCGCGAGTAGTGGCTATGGTGTTGTTGGTGGTCATACTGCGTTGGCGCTTGTTTACCTATGTGCCTCAAAAACTCTTTGCTCATTTCCCCACACACGAGTTGCGCAATCTGCTGAAGATTGGCATGCCATCGGCTGGCGAAAATATATCCTACAACCTGCAGCAGCTCACCTTGCTGTATTTCATCAATATGCTGGGCAATGACGAACTGACTGCCCGCACCTATATTGTCAATGTGGTGATGTTTGTCTATATGTATGCCATCTGCATTGCCCAGGCAAGCAGCATCATGGTGGGACACCTGACAGGATTGGGAAAAACACAGGCGGCATACCAAGTGGGACGCTTCTCCTGGCGTAGGGGAGCACTCGTCACACTGTCGTTCTCGGTGCTCTGTGCGCTCTGCGGACCGTTTATTGCCGACTGTCTGACCGACAATCCCACTATCGCCAAACTGGTATGCACCTGCTTCTGGGTCGATGTGCTGCTCGAAGTGGGTAAGTGTGTCAACATCTGGGCGACCAATACGCTCAGGGCTGCGGGCGACATCCTCTATCCCTTCTACCTCGGTCTTGTGGTGCAATGGGCTGTGGGGGTGCTGTTCGGCTATCTGCTGGGCATCACGCTTGGCTTCGGACTGGTGGGCATGTGGTTTGCCTTTGTGCTCGACGAGAATATCCGCGGCATACTGTTTGTCAGACGATGGAATGCCTTTAAATGGGCAAACAAGTCGTTTGTGAATTGAAGAACTAAACGATAGAACTCTAAATCATAAAACTATGAACGAAGCATTTATCATCCGCATTTTGTTGGCAGCCCTGCTGGGTGGTGCCATCGGTATAGAACGTGAATACCGGGCAAAGGAAGCTGGATTCAGAACCCACTTCCTTGTAGGGCTTGGTGCTGCCATCTTCATGATACTGTCTAAATATGGTTACGATGATGTGGTGGGCGGAGTGGTGCGCCTCGACCCTTCGCGCATTGCCTCACAGGTGGTCAGCGGTATCGGTTTTATCGGTGCCGGATGTATCATCTTCCAGCGCCATGTGGTGCGCGGACTGACTACAGCGGCTGGGCTGTGGGTGACCTCTGCCATCGGATTGGCTTGCGGATCGGGACTCTATCTGCTGGCAACGGTTTCTACGGTTCTCGTATTGTTGTGTTTGGAAGGTGTCAGCATCTTGCACAACCGATTCGGTGCGAAGCAAATTTCGCTGACCTTCTCTGCTCCTACACGTGAGGGAATACGCGAAGTGCTCGATTCTATCGGTCGCGAACACGCTGAGGTGTTGGCTTATGAAATGAAAACTCATCGCTCACAAGATGCTGAAACATATACCGCCACCGTTCGCTTGAAGGTGAAGCGCAACCATTATCAGTCGCGCATCATGTCGTTTATGACTGAGTTTGATGGAATCACCATCGACAATCTGGAATAGCATCAAGGCCATAGGAGGTCGGCGGTTGAGCGCATGGAAGTTTTTTTTCGCTTTTCCGAAACCGTGACACAACGACGAGGTTTGTTTGACGCTGTCGGATAAACCTCGTTTCTCTTACGTACGCGCACGCGCGTCTTTCGCAAAAATCGACCACTCGACCACCAAGTCTGTGTAAAACTGTGTGGTACAACGGTTTAGCTGGTGGTCGAATATCGTTTCATAGGGTGTTTTCGACCACCATTCGAACATCCATCGACCACCGTCAAAATTTGTCGAATTTTTACATCTCAGCCCAATATACGTATTGTCAGACATTTCCAAACCTTTGGCAAAAGTATTGCCCAACGTTTGGCAAAAGTATTGCCCAACGTTTGGCAAGAGTGTTTTCAAACGTTTGGCAAGAGTGTTTTCAAACGTTTGATAAAGGTCTTTTCAACGTTTGATAAAAGTATTATCCAACGTTTGATAAAAGTATTATCCAACGTTTGATAAAAGGTGTTATCCAATATTTGATAAAGGTGTTATCAAGGCTTGTCAAAGTGCTGATAAACGATAGTATTTTATAAGGAAAATAGGATCACGCTTTACTTTTGTCCTTACAGGACGTAGGCTAAATAAAATCATACACCCCAGGGTGTTACCCTGGGCTATGAAGATTTTGCCCCATTCGGGGCGTTAGTAACCCAGCGACTAAAGACGGGCTAATACCCAACAACTAAAGATGTGTTAATAACCAAACAAGCAAAGGCGGGCTGAAAGCCCAATGGTTTCCTTAGCCCAGGGCATCGCCCTGCGGATATGAATGCACATAATCAACCACGTCCTGAAAGGACAAAAGTAACTCAGCTCTGCTCTTTTGCCGAAAACAATAGTAATTCCACATTGAAAAGCATCATTCTTTAGGCTGATTCGTGCACATCACATCGTTGCACTGGTGGTCGATGGGTGGTCGATAATCCTGAATTTCAAGCAATCGACCACCGCATATTGCGCTGAATGACAGCGCGATACACGGATTGGTGGTCGAGTGGTCGAAATTTTTCTGAAAACTGAATTTTATGTAAGCACTTCAGGTGCTCCTTTCTGTAGCACCACAGTCACTTGTCAAATGGCAGAATAGAACTTAAAATACTGATATATAATAGTTTCTATTTGCCGAGTTGCTGTCTGAAGTTGAGCGCAGCACCGATGGCAGTACAAAATTCAGAGTATTTTGGTATGTGGAAACGCACGTTGTAGAGCTTTTCCAGCATAGGATAAATCTCTTTGCATTGGGGGTAGAGCGTCAGATTGCCTATCAGTACAAAGTCTTTGATGCCCGTGTTGAGGGCGGAAAGAATGCTCGCAGAACCGATGCTCTGCAATACCATGGTGATAATGCCAAGGGCAATATCTTCGCGTGGCGCGTCATACTGTGCCTTGCTGAATAGCGATGCGGTGGCATTCATGGGGAGGCCGGGCAAAGGACGACTAGAGATGTCGCCGATGAGCAAGTTGATGTTGCGGATGTCGCCACGGAGTGCCAGACTCGAAATCTGTTTCGGATCGCTTGTGTTGAGCATCACACGCGATAGACCCTGTACGGTTCCACCTCCGATACCAATACCTCCGATGTGTCGGATCTCATCGCCATCACATTGCACAAAGCTGGTTCCTGTGCCCATCGATACTACAATGGCTTTCGAGAGACCGCTTTCAAAGCGTGCGCCTAAGCCATCTGCTATGAATTCGTCGGTCTTGCCTGTTGGCAATCCATAGACGGGTCCGTCGATATATGCCGATCCCACACCAGTCACCATGACTTGTTCAACGTCGCTGAGGCTGATGTTGTTGTCGTGAAGATACTTTCCGAAAGCTCCGTAGAGTGATGTGACGGGATCGACCGCAGTAATGCGGATGGGTGAAAGAACATGTTGTTCGTGCAGTCCAACAATCTTGGTGGTCGATATGCCCACGTCAATGCCGATGATGATTCCCATTGGTTTTTACTTTCTTTTTTGTTTGTTAGTTCGTTTATCCGCCGACAAAGGTACGAATAAGCGAGCAGAATAAAAAAGAAATGCCCAAATTTCTTTTTTATTCTCGAGCGCGAGTACCTTGGACGCTTTAGCGCCAAAGTACGAATAAGCGAGCAGAATAGAAAAGAAATGCCCAAATTTCTTTTTTATTCTCGAGCGCGAGTACCTTGGACGCTTTAGCGCCAAAGTACGAATAAGCGAGCAGAATAGAAAAGAAATGCCCAAATTTCTTTTTATTCTCAAGCGTGAGTACGATATGTAGAAAAGTAAAACCCCTGCCAACTAAATGTTGAACAGGGGCTTAAATGAAAGGAGGAGTGGTACCTCCAGGAATCGAACCGGGGACACACGGATTTTCAGTCCGATGCTCTACCAACTGAGCTATGGCACCATATTCGGTTTTGCAATCCTTTCGTTTGCGGTTGCAAAGGTACTACATAATTTTGATATACCAAACAAACCGCATAAAAAAGTGCTATTTGTTAACGAATTTTAAGAACTTTCGCCCTTTTTGCCTCCATTTACCTTTGTTTTTGCGCTTATTTTGCCATTATTGCAGTGGATTCCAACCTTGCGCTTTTAGTGGAAATTCTTGGTCGTCGCGTGTCACAAGCACCTGTCCGAGGCTATCCTTTGTGATGTGTCCGATGAGGCGAACATCGTCGATGGCCTGGATTTTCTCATGGTCACCAATAGGAATGGTGAACAGCAATTCATAGTCTTCGCCGCCGTTGAGTGCGCAGGTGGTCACGTTCATGTTGAGTTCTTCTGCCATTACCGCAGTCTGATAGTCGATGGGGATCTGCTTCTCGAAGATACGGCATCCCACATGGCTTTGCTTGCAGATGTGCATCAGTTCACTCGACAGTCCATCGCTGATATCCATCATAGCTGTGGGGCGTATGCCGGCAGCACGGAGCTTTTCGATAATATCGCCGCGTGCCTCGGTGCGCAGTTGGCGCTGGAGCAGATATTCTTTGCCGGCAAAGTCGGGCTGGAACTGAGCCAGACTCTCCAATGCCTTTTTATCGCCTTTGCGCTTGGCTTCGTCAACTTGTGAATAGTAAACAGATTTCTCACGTTCTAAGAGTTGCAGTCCCATATAGGCTGCACCGAGGTCTCCGCTGACACATATCAGGTCGGTCTCTTTGGCTCCGTTGCGATAGACGATATCCTCTTTCTTGGCTTCGCCGATACAGGTGATGGAGATGGCGAGGCCCGTATAAGATGAGGTGGTGTCGCCTCCTACGATATCCACATGCCATTTGTCGCATGCCAGGCGCAGTCCGTTGTAGAACTGTTCCATATCTTCTACGGTGAAGCGCTTGCTTACTGCCAGACTGACGGTCAGTTGGCGTGGGGTGCCGTTCATGGCGAAGATGTCGCTGATGTTGACCATGGCAGACTTGTAGCCAAGGTGCTCTAAATCTATATAGGTGAGGTCGAAGTGTACGCCTTCCATCAGCATGTCGGTGGTGACGAGTACTTCGCTGTTGGGGTAACTGAGTACGGCGCAGTCATCGCCTACACCGTACTTTGTTGATTCATTCTGTGGTTTGATGTCTTTGGTCAGTCTGTCGATCAGTCCAAATTCACCCAGTTTTGCTATTTCCATGTATTTGTTTATGCTCTGTTAATCATTTCACGCATGATCTCGGTCATCAAAGGCTGTGCCTTGTTGGCTGCTTCCTGTACTTCTTCGTGACTTACTTCAACGGGATCGTCGAAGCCGCCAAGGTCGGTAATGACGCTCACACCGAAGGTCTTGATGCCGCAATGGTGGGCTACAATTACTTCGGGGACGGTACTCATGCCGATGGCGTCGCCGCCCATCTTGGCAAACATGCGGTATTCGGCTGGTGTTTCAAAGGTGGGACCCTGTACGCCGATATATACACCATGCTGCACTTTGATGCCTTTTTCTGCTGCCACTTTATCGGCTTCTGCCACCAGTTGCAGGTCGTATGGCTCGTGCATGTCTGGGAAGCGAGGTCCGGTGGGGAAGTTTTTTCCGCGCAAGGGGTGTTCGGGGAACAGGTTGATGTGGTCGGTGATGATCATGAGGTCACCGATATTGAACTGTGGGTTCATGCCTCCGGCTGCATTTGACACGAAAAGCGTCTTGATGCCCAGTTCGTACATGACGCGTACGGGGAACGTTACTTCCTTCATCGAATAGCCTTCGTAGAAGTGGAAGCGTCCTTGCATGGCCATGATGTCCTTGTTGCCCAGTTTGCCGAAGATGAGTTTGCCAGAGTGGCCTTCTACGGTAGAAATGGGGAAATTGGGGATTTCGCTGTATAGGAATTCGTATTTATCAGTTATTTCGGAAGCTAATTGTCCGAGTCCTGTTCCCAGAATGATCGCTGTTGTGGGATTTGTGGTCATCCTTTCTTTGATCCAGGATGCTGTTTCTTGAATTTTTTCGTACATAGCTGATGATGTATTTGTTAAAGATTTCGCCTTGGTCCAGCATGAAGCTGATGGTTACAGGGAGTATATACATATTGTTTTTTACATCTTCGCTTAGTCCTTCGACGTCGTACAGACGGGCTGCGTCTTTCTCTGTCGTGATGAGCAGACGTGGTTTCGGCAGTTGTTCGAAGGTGTTGTTGATGTGCTGAATGTCTTTGCTTTTGAACTGATGGTGGTCGCTGTAGGTCAGCGGAGTCAGGTGCGTGGTGTAGGGCTTTAAGTCCTGTATCATCTGTTTGGGCGATGCAATACCGGTGAGCAACAGAATGTGTTCGTCGGCTTTGATGCTTTCGAGTGGTCGTTTGCCCTGATTCTGTTTGTCCTGTCCGCCGAACATGGGGCGTAGCGATCCGTATTTCAACGAGGTGAAATAGAGCGACTGGTAGGCATAGAGCTGCATCATCTTGTTGGTCACGCGATACTCCATCGGTTTCATGTCTTTAGGACATTTTGTCACGATGACAACATCAGCGCGGTCTTTGGCAGACAACGGTTCGCGCAGTCTGCCTGCAGGCAAGAGACAGTCGTCGATAATCAGACGATGGTAATCCACCAAGAGGATATTGATGCCTGGTTGCACGTAACGGTGCTGGAACGCATCGTCGAGCAGGATGACATCAGCCTTGTTGAGTTCTGTCAGTTGGTCGATGCCGTGGCAACGCTTTTTGTCAACTGCCACGGTGATGTCGGGATATTTCCTTTTCATCTGAAACGGTTCGTCGCCGATGCGCTTCATCGGTGTGTCGTTGTCTGCCAAGACAAATCCTTTGCTCTTACGCTTATAGCCACGACTGAGTACTGCCACCTTGCAATGGTCTTTCAGCAGTTCGATAAGATATTCCACGTGAGGGGTTTTTCCAGTACCGCCAACAGTGATATTGCCCACCGAGATGACGGGTATGTCAAACGATCGGCTTTTCAGCAGATTCATCTCAAAGGCCATGTTGCGAAGCTTCACACCGATTCCGTAAAGCCAGCTCAGCGGAAGTAGCCATTTGTTGATGCGGATGAAATTCCCTCTTGCGTTCATATATTATATTAGGTGTAATTATCGAATAGTAAGGAAATAGGGCAGGCGAGCCTGTATCTTACTCATGTTTTCCACCTGCTTGATGTAGCGGAGCGGCTCGTAGAGTTCGCCGAAAGTGGCTTGCATTTGTTCGTCGAGATAGCTGCCGCTATTGCCACTTGCCGATGCCAGAAGGGTTTCATACCAACTGCTTGGAGTCTGATACTCGCTGGCGTAATATTCGTCGAGCTTTGCCAGTTGGGCGGCTTTCTTGACAGCGTCGTCGAGCGAACCGATTCCATCTACGAGATGAATCTTCAGGGCGTCGTTGCCCAGCCATACACGGCCTTGTGCAATCTGCTCCACTTGGGCTACGGACATCTTGCGTCCGTCAGCCACACGTTTGCGGAAGAGTTCGTAGCCTTTGCCGATATATTTGTCGAGGATAGCCATCTCTTCTGCGTTAAAGAATCGTGAACGCGTGCCGAAGTTGGCATGTTTGTTGGTTTTTACCTCGTCAAACTTGATGCCGAGCTTGTCTTTCATCAGTTCGCTATAGTTGAGGAACATGCCGAAAATACCGATAGAGCCTGTAATGGTAGTGGGATCGGAGTAGATATAGTTGGCTGCACAACTGATGTAATAGCCTCCCGATGCTGCGTATCCGCCCATGGAAACCACTACGGGCTTCTTGGCTTTCAACTTGGTGACTGCGTGCCAGATTTGTTCTGAAGCATAGGCAGAACCACCAGGTGAGTTGACGCGGAGCACTACTGCTTTCACATCGTCGTCGTCGGCCAGTTCTTCCAAGTCCTTACACATATCTTTTCCCACGATACAGGTTTGTGGATTCATGGGATTGCTGTTGTCTTCATCTACAATATCTCCATAAGCATAATAGACAGCAACCTTGTCGCCACGATTTTTCTTATCCTCCACATTGAGCATATCGCCCAGACTGAGTTGTGGAATGTCGGTGTCGGTATCGATGTCGAGGCGTTTCTTGATGACGTTTTTCACTTCATCAGCATACATGGTCTTGTCGATGAGGCGCAGTTTGATGAGCTCCTGTGCATCGGCCAAATCCATGAAACGATCGGCGTATGCGTTGAGCGAGTCGGTAGAAATCTTACGGCTGGCAGATACGTCTTTGAGCATTACCTTCCATATGCCTGTCAGATAGGCAGTCACCTGTTCGCGGTTAGCTTCGCTCATGCCGTCGGCAGTCACTTGCTCTGGTGCGCTCTTGTATTTTCCTACTTTGCAGAGTTCATACTTAACGCCAAACTTAGCGAGCAAATCTTTGTAGAATACAGGTTCGGCAGCCAGTCCGTGCCAACCAATCTGACCTTGTGGGTTGAGCAGAATCTGGTCAGCCACCGAGCAGAGGTAGTATTCGCTCTGGCTGTATCCGTCGGAGTAACTGATGATCCATTTACCACTCTTCTTGAAGTCGAGTAATGCCTCGCGAATGGCATGGAGTGATGCTGGCGAGTCTGTAGCCATTCCGTCTGCCTGAATGTAGATACCTTTGATGTTCTCGTTGTCTTTTGCTTTATGGATAGCACTTATAATGTCGTTGAGTCCGTCGATAGTGGTATCGCTGCCATTCAGAAATCCTATCGGATTGTCTGTGCCGCGTTCATCAATGTTGTTCTTGAGAACAAGGGTGAATACTGAACCGTCTTTCACCTGAACGGTTGATGCGGTGCTTGCGGCAAGGCCGACCAGCGAGATAACACCCAATATGCCTACGATAACAGAAAGCATGACGATTCCGGTTATGGTTGCGCCTACGTATTTAATAAAATCTTTCATAATTTATTGTTTTGATATGGTTTGTTGTCTTTTGAATAAAATCCGATAGTACACATTTCGTTGCAAAGGTAGTGCAAACCGAGCGAAATACAAAGAAAAACCCCGTTTTTCTTTTATTTCCCCTTTTGCTCTCCCATCTATTTCCCATTATTGTCTGTCAGTTCTGGGGACTCACTTGGGACTCACTTGAGACTTACTTGGGACTTACATCGGACTTACTTAATTCTAAATTCCGCAGCACTTTAGTTTAACTTTTTTATAAGTACTTGAGCAACAAATAGTTGCTCGGGATTTTGCCATGTCAGATTTTTCACTTACCTTAGTGCTGCAAATCAAGACAAGCAAAAATCATCAATGACTTGGCTAAGGTAAGCATAAAATCTGAGAAAATCACTCCTTTTGGAGGAATATTTCATGTGAGGGAGCATTTTCCCGTTTTGTGGGTCCGGTAATCGACAAAGTTCTGGGACTTCGGTGCACATCGTTGGCTATCAGTACAGCGAGATTGTGGGTTCTTTGTCAAGTGTCTACTTCTGTGGCGGCGACTGTGTGGAGGATGTGACGAGCCATTAAACTGAACAGTCTGCTGGTGAAGGTGCTCATGAACACAGGCCAGCTCGCGGCAGATTGTGGAAACCATCGAGAAACACTCTGAACACTTCTACATCCATGCAAACAACTGCTCGTCGCTGTATGACTGCCTGCTGGCTCTGCGTGGATGGCAGTGCGAGGAAATCAACGGCATAGAGTATGGGCTGAATTCCATCCTTACGGAGAAGTGGGAGGGCAAGGCATACCGTCTTGTCATACAGCGGCAACGGCGTGCATGATACTGTTTCATGATTCAGGCTACCGTTGCCTGATACATTTCTATATAGAAAAGGTATGCAGACATATGCGTCACCTCTTCCCGAAAGTTGTCTCATACAACCGATGGAGCAGCGAGAGCAGAAGCCAAACTTGTTTGGATTATGCCGAGTCGTGACAGAGGAAGACGATAGTCAACCGATGGAGCAGCGAGAGCAGAAGCCAAACTTGTTTGGATTATACCGAGTCGTGACAGAGGAAGACGATAGTCAACCGATTCGTGGAACTTGACAAGTGAACGGATATACTCCGTTTTCTGGGAGCGGGCTGACATCATGGGGAAATCGTGAACGGCAATGCTCCGTTTTTTCAGCCGATTTCAAGCCGATTTTCAGCTCTTAGTGGGTGGGTATGCTCCGTTTTCGCCAAAAGAAGAGGGAAGTAACCCAGACAGATTGCTTCCCTCTTTGATGATTGATGAAAAGAATAGTTACTTACTCTTTACCACTTTGATGTTGTCGATAAACCAACGGCGATAGACACTGCTGCCTGTGGTGGCCTTGGTGTCACCCCAACCGTCGGACTTGATGCTGATGCGGGTGTCCTTGGTAACCAAGGATGCGTCAATATCCACTTCGGCATGTAGCCACGCCAACTTATCCACCTCATTAACGAAATTATGACCTATAGGATCAAGTTCTACCGTCTGACTGCCATTAGTGATTGAGACTATCAACTTGACGGGGTCGAACTTACGAGTACCACCCACCATCGGTGCCCAGTCGAATGATAGTGTCAGTTTGGTGTTCTCAGGCACATCGGTCAAAGCAGGCAGTGTGAGACCGGCCTGATAGTCGGTCTTACCAAACTTCAGGTAGTTCTTTTGCAGATAGATGGCGTGACCCGGTATTTCCTCCAATGTGTAGCCACGGGCTTCAAGAGCAGCCGAAGCCAACTCGCCAGCCTCGTTGGCAGCTGTGTATATCTGTGGAGCAGTACCGCTACCGTCGTTCTCTACAGTCTGTCCGGCACCACTGTTGTCAGACCATGGCTGCAGCCACTCAAAATCATCAGAGAAATAGATTACTTCATATACACCATTGTCCTGAACCGTAGCAGCTAATATTCTAAGGGCAGGAGCAGCCACTCCGGCGAAGAAACCAGTGACAGTAACCTTATGTCCATTGAGCGAAACCAAATCAAGTGATGAGGAAGCATCAATGACTGAAACAACATTTTCTGCACCTTCGACAACGATGTTGTTGCCGTCGAGCACTCCGCTCACCGAGATATAGTCGCGTGAGGCAGAATTGTAAGAGTCAACCTTGCCTGTGATATCAGTGATAGAAGGATAAGCAACCTCATTACCATTAGAAGATACAGTCACCTCGTCACACTCAACCATAGCAAGCAAATGAGTGTCAGAGGTCTTGCTACCCTTCACCGAAACCTTGTCACCTATTCTTACCGTCTGATTGCTCTTGAAATAGATGTTGGCATTGCTTTGAGCGTCGGAAGCGACGAAACCATTCGAAGTGACGGCACTAACGATGATGTTGTTCATCGTGACAACCGTCTTGTCATCAAGAGATGCAATCTCATTGAGCTTGTATTCCTTGCAATCGCGATATTTGTCACCATCCTGAGAAATAATCACCTCTGCCCTGCTGGCTAAGGTAGCGCCCTTGAACACCAAGGCTTCCTCACGTGGATTGTCAACAGCACCATCGCGCATATTGTCGGTCACTGAAATAGTGACATCCATTGTACCAGTGCCTGAGGCAGGAGTAACAGTCACCCATTCGGGTGCCTCTGTAACCCAGTCGGCATCTGCATATACAGTGATTATCTTCTCTGCTGCGCCATTAGCCTCGAAATTCAAGGACTTGGCACTTGTCAATACGGCCTTGGAAAGCGTGTTTTCATCGTCGCTGCAACTCCACAATAGGTTCATTGTCAGCACCAAGGCCAGTGTCATTATATAATTTATACGTTTCATATTTTTACTTATTAAAATGAAAGTCCATCATCCCAACCGGGGTTCTGCGTCAGGTTGTGATTGAGCGAGCGCTCATTGATGGGAATAGGATAAAGATAGTCTCTCTCCTCCGAGAAATTAGTGCGTAAGATGTTCTTGTGATAGTAGACGTAACCCTTATTATCTGCCGACAAGATGAGTTCATTACCTATTTCATATACTTGCGTGCCAGATGCAACATCAGGCTTTGCTGTTCCTTTGTCGTAGAGCACCACGTCAGCCTTTCCGTCGCCCGTAAGGTCATACGAACCCGCACCAGGGAAATACATACCCATAAGCGACTGGTTGATGCAACTGCCAGCCTTCCAACGCACGAGGTCGTCGAAACGGAACCCTTCCTGCATGAGCTCAATAGTGCGCTCGCGGCGTATTTCAAGGATTATGCCCTTGTTGCTGCCAGTGACGTTGGGATAACCTGTCTCCTCAGAAGAGAGGTATCTGTCGGGGTGGGCATTGGCATTTGCCAAGTTGAGGTCGGGCATACCAACACGCTTGCGAATCAGGTTGACGGAGTTGTTGAGATCATCCTGCGTCAATGTACCCAATTCTGCCTTTGCCTCGGCATAGTTGAGGAGCACCTCGGCATAACGATACACAGGGAGGTCGCAGGTGGAACGGTCGTTGCGGTCAACATTGCCACCCGAAGCCGTTGGGTCCTGCACAAACTTAATAGGCTGATAGCCTGTTACACTGATAGAGAGATCGGGGGCGAGCACCTCGGTCTTGCCTATGCGATGATATCCCGGGGTACGTATGCTCTGAGCCAAGCGCGGGTCGCGGTCTTTCACCTCGTCGATGAATGTCATCTCCTGCCATCCGGCTTTGTCGGTGAATGCAGTACCGTCTTTCATCAGATAGGTATTCACCATCTTGCGTGTCAGTCCCGGGCGTCCCTGTGTTGCCAACAAGGCATGTGCCGTAGCGTTGTGATAGATGGAGAGTCCGTAGTCAAACTTGATGGCGAGTATATACTCATCGGGATTAGCATCCTCCTCGGCGAAGAGATTCAGATAGTCGCTTTCGGGATGTCCTGTGGTATATAGCTTGTACGGGCCTTTTGTCATCAGCTCTTCAGCCGCGTCAGCCGCCTGCTGGAGATAGTATTTATAGTCATTACCCTCAAGAGTCAAATTGTGGTATTTGCGGTATGTACCCTCGTAGAGGCAGAACTGTGCCTTCAGTGCCATGGCTGCCCATTTGGTGACACGATAAGGTGCACTCTTCTCCTCCTTATCGGTGGGCAGGTTTGCAATGGCATAGTCAATATCCTCAATCATGTGGGTCATGACGAGTTCGCGTGAATCGCGAGGATTGTAGAGAGCCTCATCATCCGAACCCAATTCGGTGTCATACCATGGCACATCACCGAATCGTTTCACTTTCTCAAAGTAGAAGAATGCACGGAAGAATCGTGTCAATGCAGTATATTTCACCACTGCATTCTTGTCAGAGCACTGGTCGGCATAAGCCAACAGTGTGTTCATCTTGCGCAGGTCGGTCCATGTCCATCCGCCACCCGAAGCGGGCACGGTGCGCTTGTTGCCCCCCAACATCTCGTCAGAGAGATTCTGCTGTATATAAATGTCACTTTGGTCATCGTATGGCGACTTGTCTAACAAGTTGTTATAGAAAGAGTTGCTGAAAAGCTGCAGGTCTGTTTCTGTTTTGAAGTAATCAACCTGTGAAATCTGGCTTTTCGGCTCCAAGTCGAGTAGGTCGTTGCATGACGTAAGTCCTAACGATATTGCCAAAGCTGCTATAATAAATGGTTTCATTCTATATATAACTTAAATGATGATTAAAATGTAATGTCTATACCAAACATGTAGGTTTTCTGCCAAGGATAGAAGGCATTGTTATAAGCTCCGTCTCTGTCAAGGGCTCCTTCGGGGTCGATGTACTTAGTATGCTTTTTCAACGGTGACCAGTAGCAGAGGTTCTCGCCCGAGAAATAAATGCGAACCAAATCAATGCCAATTCGCTTCGTCAGGCTTGCCGGAACGGTATAGCCTATGGTCAAGTTCTTGAAGCGCAGGTAGCGCAGGTTCTGCAGATAACGGTCGTTGACCTTGCTCAGCGGACCGGAAGTGGCTGAATATGCCATAGGACGGGTGAAATACGCATCCTTATTGTCTTCTGCCCACACATCATTCAGGAAGTCTTTCTGCAAATAGGTGAGATAAGGATAGGAATACGGTCCCCAGAACTGCATGGCCTGCCCTGTGGGATACCAATAGTGATTACCTGTACCCTGGAAGAACACGGAAACATCGATGCCTGCCCAACGAACACTGGCATTGATACCATAGGAAAGGCTCGGAAGCGAATTGCCCAACACCTTGCGATCGCCCGGGTCGTTGACCGAGTTGCCTCCAATTCCTAATATTCCGTCTCCGTCGAGGTCAACAAACTTCAGGTCGCCTGCCTGCCATCCACCGGTGATGCGCTTGTTGATGTAGCTCAAATCAACCTCCTTGGCGTATGCCTGAGCTTCCTCTGTGGTCTGGAACAGTCCGTCGGTGACAAATCCCCATATCTCGCCCAGTCTCATACCCTCGTAATAGCTCTTGGCAAATGTCTTGTCCTTGTTGTCGTATTTGGTGATATAGCTCCTGTAGTCACTCAGGTTGAATCCGATGCTATACTCCAACGGCTTTTTGCCCAATGTCACCTTGTCTCTCCACGAGATTGACAACTCATAACCCTTGGTGCGCAGGTTTGCCGTGTTCATGTCCGGCACGCTGGCACCATATACTGCAGGCAGTTCCACACCATCGGTGAGCATGTTCACGGTGTTGCGGATATATCCGTCGAGAGTGATGTTCAGGCGATTGTTGAGCATGGTGAGGTCAATACCCAAGTCCCACTGCTGGGCAGTCTCCCATGTCAGGTCGGATGCCAACGGAGCCGCCAAGGTAGAATACTTCGCCATGGCACTGCCCTCGCCGAATGAATAGGCGGCGAAGTCGTTGATGGAAACCGTGCGCACGAAGGTGTAATACGACGACACGTTCTGATTGCCAAGACTACCGTATGAGCCTCTCAGTTTCAGGTTGTCGATGACATTACGTGCCGGTTTGAAGAACGGTTCTTCGGAGATACGCCAACCCACAGAACCTGAAGGGAAGAATCCCCAGCGGCTGTTGCTTGCAAATCGGGATGTTCCGTCGTAACGTCCACTGACCTCAAAGAGATAACGTCCTTTATAGTCGTAGTTGACACGTCCGAAGAATCCCATCAGGGCATATTCGTTCTGTCCGCCGCCCACGCCGGTGATGGTCTCGCCTTCAGGGTTCTGTCCCACGAGGTTGAGGTCGTCGAGCGTGGTGGATGAGAGGTATTCTCCGTAAGCCGACACATTCTTCTTTCTAAGAGTTTCGTAGTTGAAACCGGCTACGACAGTGAGGTGATGCACTTCGTTGAATGTATCTTCGAAGTTGGCATAGGCATTTGTAGAATAGTAATTGCTCGTATTCACCGATTCGTCCAAACGGTTGGCACCTGCTCCTGTGGCATATACACCCATCTCTGCATCAGGATAATCCCTGTAGTACATATTGTTTGAACGGCTTGTGTTGCGCGTCTGATAAAGACGGTATGTGAAGTCGGCGGTAAGGCTCAACGACTTGATAGGCTTGATTACGAGACGCGTGGTGTTAGAGAAGTCAGTGCTGCGCTCCACATTGCGGTGCGAGCCTTCTCCCAGAATAATGTGACGTCCGTTGCCCACCTTATAGTTCAGATATGGCGTACTGTAGAGCCATGATCCGTCGGGGTTTTTCATGGGGAAGCATGCCAATGCGTGACGTGCTCCGTAAGCGAGTGTGTTCTCCACGTCGCCGTCACCCTGGAAGGTGTATTGCGAACCGTAGAATGACGTATTGTTGCTCAATGTGGCATACTTGTTGATGGCGAAGTCAATCTTTGAACGCAGGTTGTATTTCTTGTATATGTCGGGATTGACCTTCAATATACCTTGCTGATAATCGTATGCACCTGAAACGAGATACTTGATGTCCTTTGTACCGCCACTGAGCGATATATTGTGCTGCTGCACCGGGTGGTTGTCGCGATACTGCATGTGCCACCAGTCGTAGTTGCCGTAGTACACCCACTGCTTTTTACCGTTGCGCTCCTCCTCCACAACCCATGGGCGGTCGGGGTTTTCGGTCTTGTCGTTCACTCGGGCAAGCAGTTCCTGCATGTCGTGGTCGGTATAGTTGATATACAATGTTCCCGAATCAGCTTTCCAGAACTTGTTGACGGTATATACCGACCAATATCCTGTTGTTTCGTAATCAGTGGAAGTCGTAGGGGCTTCCCAACCGAAGCGGCCGCTATAACGCACTGTTGCCTTTCCGTTCTGTGCAGAACCCGACTTGGTAGTGACGAGGATGACACCAAAAGCTGCACGTGCGCCATAGACAGCAGCAGCTGAGGCATCCTTGATGACAGAGATCGACTCAATGTCGTTAGGATTCACCCTGTCGAGCTCACCCACGGCACCATCAATCAAAATCAGCGGACCAGCTCCGTTGATAGAAGTCACACCACGCACATTGATGGCAGGAGAATTGCCTGGTACACCGGAGGAGGTGGTGATGTTAAGGCCAGCCACAGTTCCTTGCAGCATATTGGTGACAGTATGCGCCACGCGATTCTCTAACGACTTGCTGTTTACGGTTGCTACGGCACCTGTTAAATTGACCTTTTTCTGTGTGGCATAACCCACAACCACTGATTCATCAAGCAAGACAGCATCTTCCTGCAGGTGGACAGTGATGTTATTCTGCCCCGATGCCACATTGACAGTCTGTGTCTTGTAGCCAACATAAGAGAACACCAAGAATGTTGGTCCCGATGGGGCCTGGATTTTAAAAGAACCGTCAAGGTCTGTTATGCTGCCTTGTGCGGCACCTTCCACTTTGATGGTTACACCCACAAGGGGTTCCTGTTGGGTGTCCAGGACTTTTCCTGTTACTATTCTGCTTTGGGCAAAGAGAGACAAATTACTCTCCAATACCAACAAGAGCAGCAACAAAAGAGAAGTTTTAAATACTTTCATAAAACACTTAGAATTAATAAATTATTTCTGTTATCCTATATTATTTCAGTTTGTAGGTTTCAGTAGTGAATTCTTTCGGACGCTGCATTTCCTCTGTCCATGTATGTCCGAACTCATCCTTGACGGTTATCGTCAGGTCGGTGTTGGCATCGCCTACTTTCACCTTGAAGAAATGTGGGAATTTCTCGGTAATGAAGTTTGGTGTGGATGAGAGACTTGCTGAGTTGAATCGCTTCACGGTGAGTGCGGCGATGTGTAGCGGGTCGTATGCCCAGACAGCGGTGGGAGTAAGTTGGTTGCCCTTCTCATCTGTCACAGTCAGTGTCCAGCGGGCATTCCAATTCCAGATGTTTATCAGCACCTCATTATTACTGTTCACGGGATAGGCATCGACATATTGCTGATATTTTTTCTTTACCGAGGCTGAAATGTCGGTTGGCATCAGCGGAACATCAGCGAGAGAGAAGTGCACCTTATTCAAGTCATAGCTGCGGAACTGATAGTTCTCAGATGTGCCGGTGGCTTTGTAAATCCACTGTAGCTTGGTGCCGGAAACATCCCAGATGGCATAACCGCCTGGTGTTCCATCGGGACTGATATGTACACCTGGAGTAAGATAATTCGTCCACCACCATGAAGCGCAGATGGCACCGGTATTGTGTTCATATATCTCCTGTCCTTGTGTTACGGACGATTCCGGGGTGACATTGAAATTCATGTGCGTGTGTCCCGTCACAATGTTTACCTTATATCCTTTAAGCACATTGAGGAACTGTGCGGTATTAGTAACATCATGGTCAATCTTAAAGCCATCGCTTTCTGAAGGGTAGAACAGCTGTGCATGCATCACAACCACCAAAGGAGTTGACTTGTCAATATGCGAGAGGTCTTTGGCCAACCAACTCAATTGTTCGGTCGAAATGCGCTTCTTGTAGTTGCGCGATGTGGTGCCGTCATAACTATCGCAATCAATGTCGTCGAGCACCACATAATGTATCTTGCCGATATTAAAGGAATAATACACCGGAGCGATAAAGTTGATGTATTTGCTCTCAGCATCAAAGTCGTTGACGGCTTTGTAGTCATAGTCGTGGTTGCCGATGGTATGGAATATCTGCAAGTCCTTCACCAGGGTGTTGATGGTGTTCAGGTATTCGGGTATGGCAAAAAGATTGGTATACCAATACAGGTCCCATGTCATGTCACCCAACGCAATGGCATACATTTTCTCTCCTGGGTGGGCAGCGCGATAATTATTGAGGTCGGTTGTGAAGGCACTGAACTGGCTCAAGTCGTCGGTGCGGTTGGCAAGGTGCATGTCGCCCAGCATCAAGACCTTGTATGTATCTTGTTCCGACACCTTCGTTAGCGTAAAGTCCTGACGTTCTGCCACATCCGCATTTGCTTTCAGATGATGGAAGAATTGTGGAAGCACTCCCTCTGAGGGCACTTCATACCCGCTTGGGATGGACATGAAGACATACCCCCATTTCTTGTCCGACTTCAGTTGGTAGATGCCGTTCTCATCTGTCATGGCTACCTCAACACCATCAGAAACCACAACACCCTTTATACCGCCCTCTGTGGAAGATACCTTGCCATAGATTGTAGTGCTCGCATCAATCGTTATGTCTAATTTATCACCGACACTGAGATAGATTTGTCCTATCTGCTTTTTGCGGTCATTGCGCGTAAGATAAACCTTATAATAACCTGTTTTGCAATCAGCAGGAATCCTTACCGTGAAACTCTCGTTGGAAATGTTGACGAAAGGACAGATATAGGATATCCCATCGCTTGATGTTAAGATGAATACATCGGAGGAAATGGGAGCTTTACCATTTTCTACCTTGAAGATATACTCTCCGCCCTTGGTCACCTCTGCTGTTTGTGGCAAATCAAACAGCACACTGAAATCATCACCGGCCGCATCTTCACCCGCGTCGTTGCTGCAAGCAGCTAAGGTAAGGGAAATCAGTGAGAGCAAATAAAATACATACTTTACCATACGTCAAAAAGCAAATCATTATTTATTGTTTCCCTTTGACAACATACGCAAGGCATCCTCGGGAATGTCGGTAGTGATGAAGTCGGGATGGAGTGTAGTCACGAACTTCAGGTGTTCCTCGGTGGCTATAGTCCATACGTTTACAGTAAGTCCCAACTTATGTGCCTTGTCAATCCACTCAGGATGGACACGCAGCACATCCATGGAATAGTCGATGCCGGAGAATCCATGCTCCTTGACTTCCTTGGGCGACATGTTTCCGCCCAAATATGCAACATCGGCTGTCTTGTCGTTGCGGATTATCTGGTCGCATACAAACTGGCTGAACGAGATATACTGCACTCTCGACGACAAGCCGCTTGCCTTTACAGCTTCCAATGTTTTGCGCACCAACACAGCCTCAACCGAGTCGTTTGCCTGCTTCTTTATCTCAAGGATGATCTTCAAGTCCTTGTGCTTCTTGGCCTCGTCGAGATATTTTGCGAGTGTGGGTATAGGCTCACCATTACCTAAGCGCGCCTTGACCAACTGGGCGTAAGTACTCTTTGCTATAGGCAGTCCTCCGAGATGGGGGTCGTGGTTCACAATCACCTCGCCGTCGGCTGTTATCTGCACGTCAAACTCACTACCATATACTCCTGCTTGGGCTGAAGCTCGAAGGGAGGAAAGGGAATTTTGCACTGCTCCCTCATAACGCCAATAACCACGATGGGCTATCACCTTAGGACGTTTGTCAGAGGAGAGGGCCTTTAGCCATGCACGATTCACATCGACAGTCTCAGTATGCACCTGTCCAAAACGGTTCTTCACTACCACCTTCACCTCATGACTTCCCCATGCGGGGGTTGCCTTGAAGAGGTGGGTGGTGACACACTCTTTCACATGACTTCCACGTGACTGTAAATATCGTTCATCGCTATCGGTGAATTGCGTCATCTTTCCACGATACTGTCCGTCTTCATACCACTCCACGGTGGTAAGAGAGTCGCAATCCCACACGTTTGCCACAACACTATATGGTTGCGAAAGAAATTCACCCTTTGAGTATACCCTCATCTGTTGGGCATAGTCACCCCCTGTGGGTTTGTACTGCGAGGTGAGAGAATCGGCACTTGCCTTAACGACAAGATAACCATTAGGGGCACCACAACGGTTGACATCTCCTCGCCACCAAGCACCACAGGCTGCACCGATGTTATGCTCGTAAATATCGTTACCGACAGTATTGTTGTGGAAGAAATGGGTGTGCCCGTTGAAGATATGTACGCGGTATCCACGCAGTACCGATTTCAAGTCGTTTGCATTCAGTACATTACCCTCTTTCTCCACAGGGTTCCACAAGGCGGCATGCATATTAATAATCACCATACTGCCTTTGGGTACATAACTGAGGTCGCGACGCAACCACGCCAACTGAGCTTCTGTAAACTGTTCGCGATAGCCCTTTTTACCCATATAGTTGATGTTTTTCAATGTCACTACATGCACTCCTGCAATATTGAAAGAATAGTCAGTAGGACCAAAATGTGTGCAATAGGCTTGTTCGCCATATACCCCACTGCCGTAGGGCATGTTGTTAAGCGCCTGATAGCGCCTGTCGAAGTCGTGATTGCCAATACACTGGAAGGCTGTTATAGGCAGTTGCTGTATCGACTCGGCATAATCGTCAAACAATTGCATGTTATCCCAAACAATATCTCCAAGCGTCATGGTAACCACCTCATGCTCCTTGCTCAAGGCGTCTGTTGTGGCTTTCAGGTCCTCTACAGTCTGACTGCGCCATAACTCCATGTGTTTGTCGTTCTTGACTTGCGGGTCGGAAATGGCTATATAATAAAAGGTGTTGTCCTTGGTGTCACGTGGCTGTAGAACAAAGTTGTGACGACATTTATCCTTGACCAACTGCCCTACACTGACATAAAAGCCTTTGGCTATCGACTTGCTCTTGGGGAGAACATAGTCAGCAGGCGTGGAAATTTGTACAAACTTACTGACGCAAGTGTCGGTGCATAGTGTCCACTGTCCCTTGGCATCGGTGGTAGTAAAGTCTGTTCCATTATTCACCACCACCCCCTGAATAGCTTTTCCATCAGCAGTCTTCACACTACCTTTGAATACAAATTTTTGGGCATTGGCTGCCATAACGGTTGCCAATGCCACAACAAAACAAATACTTTTTCTAATTCTGTTCGTTTCAAACAAATTAGAAAAACAATGTATGAAATAATTTTTTTGCAACATTTTGTAAAATGGATTAAAAATAGTTTCTGGCGCAAAGATAGGTCTGTTGTTTTACATTAAGGTTACGATACATTTACATTATCGTTATGTAGCTTGTTTGTAATACGAAAGCAATACTTTTGTATTAACCGTGCGTTGATATATCTGATATGTATGCTAAAGAATCGGTATCTCTTCCCGGAAATAGGTGAGGTGACAGTTAAATTCTATGGACCCCATAGTCCTAAAATGAAAAATCAGGGAAATGAAAGCAACATTGTTTGAACAAGTTGTAACATAATGGTTTTATATAAATTTAATTTATAAATAGCACGAATCTGACTTGCTTTGGCATACATGGGATATGCTTCTTGGTGACTTCTGATTTTTTTGAAAAAAGTTGGAGATGACGAGAAAAATATCTAATTTTGACACGTCATTGACGCATAAGAAATAAGATAGAAAAATACAATGTATAAAAAAAGCGGCATATATCCTCTCCTTGCTTTAGGCGTATGGCTCCTATGCTCCTCTGCAACGGTACTTGCCCAACAGGTTTGGCGGGCAGGGATAGTGTTGACCGTGCAGGAAGTGGCGCATCGTGGCATGGATAGCTGTTTCTGTAGTCAGCCCATTCCCGACGATGTGTTTGCTCGCATGCAAGGATGTTCGTTTCGGCCTAATCCCCATATCTCCCGAGCCGACCTACGCTATCTCCGCGTGCTTCATTGTGATGCAGAGGGACATATTCGTTGTGGTGAAATGGTGTGCCATAAACAGATAGCCCCTGCTCTGCTTGATATCTTCCGCCAGTTGTATGAGGCTCGTTATCCCATCTCCTCCATTCGGTTGATAGACGATTTTGGGGGTGATGATGAGCGCTCTATGGCTGCCAATAACACCAGTTGCTTCTGTTATCGCACCATAGCGTCGGGAGGGAAACTCTCGCTTCATGCTCGTGGCTTGGCTATTGACATCAACCCTTTGTATAATCCTTATGTGCGCAAACTGAGAAACGGAAAGGTGAAGGTCTTGCCCCGCAGGGCTGCTCCCTATGTCGATCGTACCCGCATCACTCCCTATCAAATTCAGAAGGGTGACCTCTGTCACCGTCTCTTTCTGGGGCATGGCTTTCAATGGGGTGGGGCATGGAGAAGTATGAAGGATTATCAGCACTTTGAATACCGTCTCGTCAAATAATTCTGTTCCGCTTTTCCTCTTCCGTATTTCCAAATCATACGCCCATCCCCACTGATTTTCTACTAACCCGGCTTATGACGAGCCTGAGATGCACATTCACCTTGACGAGAAAATACATCCAGACCTTCAGGGTGACAGTCATTTTGAATCGAAGGGTTTTATCTCTCCCGTAGAGGTGACAGACTTTCCCATCCGTGACCACAAGGTGGTACTGGTTCTGCGCCGCCGCAGGTGGATAGATACCCGCACAGGAAAGAGTTTCATT
>NZ_NPJE01000048.1:0-332 GCF_002251205.1 Prevotella sp. P3-92
GCCGTACCGGAAGGTGCGGCTGGAACACCTCCTTTCTGGAGACGGATCTTAGATGATTAAGGTAGTTTCAAAAGAATGGGATGAAGCATTGGTTTGTTCAGACACTCCTTCGGCTTCTTGTACTAACAAAATCTGTTTTTGGGGGATTAGCTCAGTTGGCTAGAGCGTTTGCATGGCATGCAAGAGGTCATCGGTTCGACCCCGATATTCTCCACTTGTCCTTGAAATAGAGGAAAGAGATCTTTGACATATTGACACAAGCAAGACTGTAGATTAGATAATAAATCAGAAATCAACAGCTGAAAGTATGAGCACTTATGCATACGGCCGCC
>NZ_NPJE01000049.1:0-757 GCF_002251205.1 Prevotella sp. P3-92
CCGTTCTCATAGCGGAATGGAACGTATTCCCGCCCTTCCTGCCTGGCGTTTTCCATCTCGTCATTGGCTTCTTGTATGGCATCCCAGCGGTGTCTGATACGCATCTCCTGTACGGCATCACAGGCGAGTTTCTGAATGTGAAAGCGATCAATGACACGTTGGGCTTTCGGAAAAGCAGATCGTACAATCTTGTGCATGGAGTCAGACAGGTCAAGTGTTATCTCCGTCACTGCCTCGCGTTTCTCTTCGGGAATATTCTCCAAGGCTTTGATGACATCTTCCGACTTCGTGCCGGACACGACTGCAACAAGACATCCCTCACCGCCATGACGCTCACGGTTGGTTACGATAGTATACAGCTCGCCGTTGGACAGGCTTGTCTCATCTATAGCCAGATGAGAGCCAATGTTTTCCGGAAACACAAGCCATTCGTCTGCGTGTGGCAGTTCACTCCAGCTACGATAGTCACTCAGAACCTCCTTGTACTGTTTCTTGAACGTATGTGCGTCAATGTAGTAGAAATCCTCAAGCGTACGGCAGGTCACTGGGGATTTCCCCATACGTCTGTTTTAAAAAAGCCGCAAACTCCTTAGAGTAGCGGGTGCCGTCGGCTGTCACTTTCAGCGGGAGAATGAAACTCTTTCCTGTGCGGGTATCTATCCACCTGCGGCGGCGCAGAACCAGTACCACCTTGTGGTCACGGATGGGAAAGTCTGTCACCTCTACGGGAGAGATAAAACCCTTCGATTCAAAATGA
>NZ_NPJE01000005.1:0-17884 GCF_002251205.1 Prevotella sp. P3-92
ACTCCGCTATTGTCTTCCAGCAAATTTCCTGCATTTTCTGCATCAAAATGTTTGCAAAACTCGTCTATAATACAAAATAATTCTGTAACTTTGCAATCGGTAGTCATATTAAATATTTTTGTAACTATTTGATTTTCACCTATAAAGGTACAAAATATTTATGAGACTACCAGCTTTTTTATAAACTATTTCTTATCCCGAACTGGGGTAAAACATAAATAGCCATTCACCCATGTGGAGGGATGATGAATCATGTCTTGTCGCATAATTGACTTTATGACATAATCTTATCCCGAATTCAGGTTTAGAGTAATTTGAAATTCCAAAAAGCATTCAAGGATGGTGTAGTGTTGGGCAATGAGACATCGGGGTGGCATGCTAAGTATGGCAGGTGGGGTGTGTATGCTTCTCGCGTACGCACATGTGTATATGCGCACATGCGCAAGTTGCGTATTTTTCGACCACTCGACCACCATTCTTTGTAACATGTTGTGCGATAACGGTTTGCTGGTGCTTGATAGGTATATCTATCGACCACCCATCGACCACCGACCGACCACCGAATGTGGTGGTCACGCATTTGTCACGTCAAATGGTTTGGTAATTCGATAACTTAATTGTACCTTTGCAGCTGCGCTGTCTAAGGTAGGCTGCACCTCGGAAAATCAAAAGAAAAGGTGTTTTCTTTTGTTTTTCTCTCGGTTTGCACTACCTTTGCACCACCAACCGATATAGAATCGGAATATCGACGCTAACAATTCATAAAAACAAAAGTATATGAAGTCAACAACAATTCTTAGTGCCTGTTGCACAGTAATGATGCTGGCAGGCAACATGGGCGCTGAAAAGGCATTTGCTCAACAGCCAACCAAGGTGCATGGCTATGCCAAAAAGAACATGAACACGGCAGTGAAGCCCGGTGACAACTTTGTGGAATATGCCACTGGTGCCTGGCTGAAAAACCATCCGTTGCGCGACGACCAAGTGACCAACGGTGCCTTCATGGACCTCTACGAGCAGAACCAGAAGCAGATTCAGGAGCTCATCTTGCAGTTTTCTACCACACCACAGCAGAAAGGTTCGTTGGGTCAGAAGATAGGAACGCTCTACAATCAGATGATGGATTCGGTGCGCCGCAATAAGGAAGGCTTCCAACCCATCGTGAAAAACCTGGAGAGAATCCGTGCCATCAAGGACCGTAAGGAATATCAGCGCGTGACAGCCGAACTGGATCGTCGTGGCGAATCGACCATGATGTATGGCATCGGTGTGTCAGCCGACCAGCGTCAAGCCGACCGCAATATCGTGGGCATAGGTCAGGGAGGACTCGGTTTGGGCACTCGCGACTACTATCTGAACGATGATGCTCAGACGCAAGCTGTGCGCAAAGCCTATATGGACTATAATACTAAATTGTTCACACTCGTGGGCTATGACGAGGCAACAGCCAAGCAGAAAGCCGATGCGGTATATGCCATAGAGAAGCGTATTGCCGAGAAGAGCTATTCCAGAGTGCAGCTGCGCGACATCAATGCCAACTATCACAAGATGTCGTTTGACGAACTCTGCGAGCAGTTCCCCGGTATCGACTGGACCACCGTATTCTGGGTATCAGGATTCCCAGCCTTCGACAGCGTGGATATGGGTCAGCCCGAACCCCTTCACGAGGTGGAGAAAGTATTGGCAGAGACATCGATCGACGATCTGAAGAGCTATGCCGAACTGCGCATCATCAGCGGTTCAGCCTCTTATATGAGCGATGACTTCCGAAAGGCTGCCTTTGCATTCTCAAGTGTGTTGAGCGGTCAGCAGCAGGACGATCCCCTTTGGAAGCGTGCCACCAATCTGGTGAATGGAGTGATGGGCAACGCCATTGGTAAGATGTACTGCGAGAAATACTTCCCCGAATCCAGCAAGAAGCGCGTGCTCGAACTGGTGCGCAATCTGCAAGTGGCACTCGGTCAGCGCATCAACGAAGCCACATGGATGAGTGCTGAGACCAAGGCCCAGGCTCAGGACAAGCTGTCTAACTTCATTGTGAAGATAGGTTATCCCGACAAATGGAAAGACTATAGCAAGTTGGACATCAGCGATTCGCTCTCACTCTGCGAGAACCTTGCCAACATCTCTGAGTTCTTCACGATAGACGAACTGCAGCGTAAAGTGAACAAACCCGTTGACAAGACCGAGTGGCTGATGACCCCACAGACCATCAATGCCTACTACAATCCTACCACCAACGAGATCTGTTTCCCTGCCGGTATCCTTCAGGCTCCCTTCTTTGATCCTACAGCCGACGATGCCATCAACTACGGTGCCATCGGTGTGGTGATCGGTCATGAGATGAGTCACGGTTTCGACGATCAGGGATGCCAGTTTGACAAGACCGGCAACCAGCGCAACTGGTGGACTGCTGCCGATAAGGCTAACTTCGATAAGCGTACCGCAGTGCTCGTAGATCACTTCTCTACCATCGAGGTGGTGAACGGCAAGAAGGTGAACGGCAAGATGACTCTTGGTGAGAACATCGGCGACAACGGTGGTTTGAACATCGCGCTGCGTGCCTACCACAACGCTCAGAAGGAGGGTCATGTGATTTCGTCAGACCAGAAAGACTTCACTGCCGATCAGCTCTTCTTCCTCGGTTATGCTCGCATCTGGGCAAGCAACAACCGTGAGCAGTATATGGATATGCTCCTGACACAGGATGTTCACTCGCCCAATATGGCTCGCGTGAACGGTGCACTGCCCCATATCGATGCTTGGTATCAGGCTTTCGGTGTGAAGAAGGGCAATCGCCTCTTCCTTCCTAAGAAGAAGCGTGCACAGGTGTGGTAACATCGCTGTTGCCCCTGTGGAGCGTCAGCTATCATGGGTGTAAATCTTGCATAGCGCTGTTGTGCATGCTGGGTTTACACCCTTTCTGTATCGTGTAGCGGTGGTGTGAACGGCAGATGGCTGAGGAAATTCATTGAGATTGGTTTGCAATTTCATTGAATTTGGTTCGCAATTTCAATGAATTTGGTATTGTATGGATGGGTTTTGTAATGCTTATGTCATGCGCATTGCATTGGTTTTTATGATCATCGGAATATAAAAGGTCACACGGAAATCAATCATCGGAATTTAGACGGAATTTAAACGGAATTTAAACGGATGTTTTGGGGGTAGCCTACGGCTAGAAATCTTTGGAGGAAATCTTTGATAAGATATGGCCTATGGCCAGAAATAATAATCTTCAACGAAAATCCCAACTGAAAATGCGCTCGAATACCTCGCTTTTGGGGAGAATTTTATTGGGGATCGCCTACGTTCGGAAAATCAAAAGAAAAGGTATTTCCTTTTGCATTCCGCTCACTTAATCGTACCTTTGAGCCTATGGCTCTTAGGTACTCACGTTCGGGAATGCAAAAGAAAACCGAGTTTTTCTTTTGCATTCCGCTCACTTAATCGTACCTTTGAGGCTTGACGCCTCCAAGTTACTCACGTTCGGAAAAACAAAAGAAAAGGTATTTTCTTTTGTTTTTCGCTCACTTAATCGTAACTTTGTACCCTAAATACGAAAAAGATGAAGAAACTTTATATTGAAACCTACGGATGTCAGATGAATGTAGCTGATTCGGAGGTAGTGGCCAGCGTGATGCAAATGGCCGGATACGAACACACTGAAAACCTCGATGAGGCTGATGCAGTGTTTCTGAACACCTGTTCGATACGCGATAACGCCGAACAGAAAATATATCACCGACTCGATGCACTCGATGCCATCAAGCGCAAACGACCACTGATCATCGGCGTGATAGGGTGTATGGCAGAACGCGTGAAGGACGATCTGATAGAAAACCACCATTGCGATCTCGTGGCAGGACCAGACGCTTACCTCACACTGCCCGACCTCATAGCACAAGCGGAAAACGGACATAAAGCCATCAACATAGAACTATCTACCACAGAGACCTATCGCGACATCGTGCCACAACGACTGCATGGCGCACATATCGGAGGATTTGTCAGCATCATGAGAGGATGCAACAACTTCTGCCACTATTGCATCGTGCCCTATACACGCGGACGCGAACGGTCACGCGACGTGGAAAGCATACTCCGCGAAGTGAGAGACCTGCACGACAGAGGATTCAAAGAGGTGACTCTGCTGGGACAAAACGTCAATAGCTACGGACTGTCGCCATCGGGAAAACGCGAGCCAGGCAGCACATCGTTCGCACAGTTGCTCCATCTCGTAGCGCAGGAGGTGCCCGATATGCGCGTGCGCTTCACCACATCCAATCCGGAAGATATGACAGAGGATATCCTACATGCCATAGCCGAAGAGCCCAATCTCTGTAAACACATCCACTTCCCGGCACAAAGCGGTAGCAACAAGATACTGAAACTGATGAACCGTAAATACACCCGCGAACAGTATTTAGAGCGCGTGGAAGCCATACGCCGCATCATTCCCGGTTGCGGACTGACCACAGACATCTTCGTGGGCTACCACGACGAGACTCCCGAAGACCATGAGGAAACGCTCTCGCTCGTGCGTGAATGTCAGTTTGACTCTGCCTTCATGTTCAAATACAGTGAACGCCCAGGCACCTATGCTGCCAAACACCTGCCCGACAATGTGCCGGAAGAGGTGAAAATAGAACGACTGAACGAACTGATTCGCCTGCAAACAGAGGTCAGCGCCGCACAAAACCGCAAAGACGAGGGCAAGGAGTTTGACGTGTTGATAGAGTCGTTCAGTAAGCGTTCGCGCGAACAACTCATGGGACGCACCGAACAAAACAAGGCGGTGGTGATGGATAAGAAAGGACATCACATCGGCGAAACCGTACGCGTGCGCATCACAGGAAGTACCAGTGCAACATTATTCGGCGAGATACTATGAGAGAATTTATCAATGTGTTGAGGCGCTTCGTGCCTCCCTATAAGAAGTATCTGGTGTTGTCGGTGGTGTTCAACATCCTCTCGGCAGTACTCAACATCTTCTCGTTTGCCGCACTCATACCTATCCTGCAAATCATATTCAAGACCGGCGACGGTAAGGCTGCTACCGGTTGGATGGCATGGGACTGGGGCAATGCGCAAGAAGTATTGATGAACAATCTCAACTACTACGTCAACACCCTGTTGGCAGAACATGGACAGACCACCACACTGCTCTTCATCGGACTGTTTCTGGCTTTTACCACCATGCTCAAAACGGGGGCCTACTTCCTCTCATCGGCTACCATCGTGCCCATCCGCACGGGGGTGGTGCGCGATATTCGCAACCAGCTCTATCGGAAAATCACAGCGCTGCCCCTCGGATTCTTCAGCGAGGAACGCAAAGGCGATATCATTGCCCGCATGAGTGGCGACGTGCAAGAGATAGAATCGAGCATCATGTCGAGTCTTGACATGCTTTTCAAAAACCCCGTACTCATCGTGGCATACTTCACCACACTCGTCTTTATATCATGGCAACTCACCGTGTTTACCCTCGTCATCGTGCCCGTTATGGGATGGTTCATGGGATTTGTGGGCCGTAAGCTCAAAGCCAAATCGATCAAGGCACAATCGCTATGGAGCGACACGATGAGCGTGGTAGAGGAAACCCTCGGCGGTCTGCGCATCATCAAAGCATTCTGTGCCGAGGAAAAGATGCGACAGAAGTTTGACCGCATCAATACAGGCTACCGCAATGATATCATGCACGTGAACATTCGCCAACAGCTGGCACACCCCATGAGCGAGTTTCTGGGCACTGTGATGATCGTCATCGTGTTGTGGTTTGGCGGTGTATTGGTGCTCAACTACCACGCCCTGTCGGGTCCGACATTCATCTACTACATGGTCATCCTCTACTCCATCATCAATCCGCTGAAGGAGTTTTCAAAGGCTGGCTATAACATTCCGAAAGGATTGGCATCGATGGAACGTGTGGATAAGATACTCATGGCAGACGACAGCATCAAGGAGTCAGACCATCCGCAGCATATCCAGCAGTTTGAACATCAGATTGAACTGCGCAATGTGTCGTTCCGTTATGGCGACCAGTGGGTGTTGCGACATATCAACCTCACCATTCCAAAGGGAAAAACCATTGCCTTGGTGGGACAGAGCGGTAGCGGTAAATCGACACTGGTCGATCTCATTCCCCGTTATTACGATGTGCAAGAGGGCGAAGTGCTTATCGATGGCATCAATGTGAAAGACCTCGGCATACAGGATTTGCGACAGTTGATCGGTAATGTAAACCAAGAGGCGATACTCTTCAACGACTCGTTCCGCAACAATATAGCCTTCGGTGTGGAGACTGCCACCGATGAACAGGTGGCGGAAGCCGCACGCATAGCCAATGCCTACGACTTCATCATGCAGAGCGAACAACAGTTTGATACCAATATCGGCGACCGCGGCGGACGCCTGTCGGGCGGTCAGCGTCAGCGTGTCAGCATTGCACGTGCGATATTGAAAAATCCTCCAATACTCATACTCGACGAAGCCACATCGGCACTCGATACTGAGAGTGAGCGCTTGGTACAGGATGCACTGGAGCGACTGATGAAGCAGCGCACCACCATAGCCATTGCCCACCGACTCAGCACCATACGCAATGCCGACGAGATATGTGTGCTCCATGAGGGACATATCGTAGAGCGTGGCACCCACGAGTCACTCCTGGCGATGGATGGATTCTATAAACGACTCAACGATATGCAGAACTTAGGATAAGCCACTGTGGTGGCATCCGACAGGAAAACAACTTCAACACGATCAACAAACAAGGGTAACAACGATGAAAGGTATCATAGGAAGATTCCAACTCATGCTGGGCGACTATATCAAGATGATAGGCATCTTTATAGCCGCGAAGCTCTGTTTCATGCTCGCACTGCGCAGCAACCATCCGTTTGAAGGGGCTGACGTCTGGCAAGTGGTGAAGCACGGACTGTCGCTCGACCTCTCTACGGCACTCTATCTGACGATTGTGCCCTTCTTGGTGATGGCGGTATCGGTGTGGTGGAAGCGCACGGAGGTGTTGCGCAAAGTTCTCAACGGCTATTATGCCGTAGTGGCTTTCATCCTCGCCTTGGCATTTGTGGCTGATACGAGCCTTTATCCGTTCTGGGGATTCAAGCTCGATGCCTCCTGTGTACAGTTTCTTTCCACTCCAGGTGACGCTTTTGCCAGTGTCAGCATAGGTTATATCGTGTGGAGAGTGGTGATCATAGCAGTGGTGACAACGGTGATTGCCGTGCTGATGATGCGTTGCAGATGGCATTTCAAAGTGACTTGCCGCCGCTGGATAGCCATGCTGCTGATGGTGGCAACGGTGCCGTTGATGGTCATCGGTATTCGTGGCGGATTGGATGAATCGACCACCAATATCGGACAGGTGTATTTCTCGCAGAACCAATTCCTCAATCACGCAGCGGTCAACCCGGTGTTTAGTTTTCTGGCATCGATGGAAAGAACTGCCAGCGACCAGACAGACTACCACTATATGGACGATGAAACATGTGAGAAACTGACTGCACAACTCTTTCCCACAACGAGTACAGGCACTGATTCGCTACTCACCACGCAGCGTCCTGACATCATCGTCATCTTGCTGGAAAGTGCGGGAGGCGAGTTTACTGATATCGGTGGACGTACCGACATCATGCCGAATCTCTGCCGACTGACGCGCGAAGGCATCTATTTCGACAACTGTTACGCCAATTCGTGGCGCACCGACAGAGGAACGCTATGCACTTGGAGCGGCTATCCATCGTTTCCTACCACCTCTGTGATGAAGATGCCGGCTAAGTCGAGAAGTCTCCCCAACATGGCAGCAACGCTTGCCCGACAGGGTTACAATACCCACTATCTATACGGTGGCGACATCAATTTCACGAATATGAGAAGTTATCTCGTGGGCGGAGGATTCAGTCAACTGACGTGGAAAGCTGACTATAGCCAGGAAGAACAACAGTCGGCGGAGTGGGGCGTACGCGATGACATCACGTTTGAAACGTTGAGGCAACTGACAGATACCATGGCGAGACCCTATCTCATCGGGTATAGCACCCTCAGCAGTCATGAGCCATGGGATGTGCCTGTGCATCGTTTCGATGACAAAGTGCTCAATGCGTTCTATTATCTCGACCAGTGTATCGGTCAGTTCATTGCCCAGTTGAAGCAATCGCCACGCTGGAAGAACACCTTGGTGGTGATGTTGTCCGACCATGGTATCAACTATAAAGACATTGACGAAACGCATCAGGTGAGAAACCACATACCCATGCTATGGGTGGGAGGCGCAGTCAAAACTCCTAAGCGCATCAGTAAGCTATGCAACCAAACAGACTTGGCTGCCACACTGTTGGCACAGCTGGGCATCGACCATGCTGACTTTGGCTTCAGCCGCGATGTGCTGAGCAACTCCTATAGCTATCCCTTTGCCTATCATACCTATAATAATGGATTCTCACTGGTGGATTCTACGGGATATGTGGTCTATGATCTGAACTCAGAAAAGGTGATTGCCGGCAACTCAACGGATAAGGAACGACTCGTCAGGATGGGTAAGGCGCTGTTGCAAAAAACATCGGCGGACCTGAAAAAACGATAAACGAAAGGACTGAAAATGAAACAACTGAAATACATAGCACCGTTGGTGGCGGTGGCATACAATATGGTTTTGGCATACGCTGTCTATATGTTGGCGCGTGTGGCATACTTGCTCGACAACTGGACACACTTTGCTGAGAACATGACATTCAGCCATTTCCTCAGTCTGTGTAGGGGCGGACTGGTGTTCGACACCGCTGCACTCTTGGTGACCAACGGCTTGTGGATGGTGCTCATGCTATTGCCGCTATGGTTGAAGGAACGTTTCTGGTATCACCGCATGTGTCGCATCTTGTTTGTAACCATCAACGGTTTGGCTCTGGTGGCCAATTTGTGCGATGCTGCCTACTTCCCCTTTACCATGCGACGCACTACCACAACGGTGTTTAGCGAGTTTCAGAACGAAGGAAACCTCGGTGGCATCGTCATGAAAGAACTGCTCCACCACTGGTATTTCGTGGTGCTGGCAGTGGTTGTCATCTATGGATTGTGGCGCTTATACCGATCGCCAAGAATGGAAGCCAAGTGGCTGTCGCCCTGGCGCTACGCTGTGGCAATGGTGTTGTCGCTGGCGGTAGTCGCTCCATTGGCTATCGGTGGCATACGTGGAGGATTCACAAAGGCAGTGAGACCCATAACGGTGAGCAATGCCAATCAATATGCTGAGCGGCCCAGCGAGGCAGCACTGGTGCTCAATACACCGTTCTCACTCTATCGCACGATAGGTAAATCGGTCTTTGTGGTGCCCACCTATTATCATAATGAGGCAACCATGGCAGCTATCTATACACCGGTGCATGCTGCTGCAGAAGGTCCGATGAAGAAGAAAAACGTGGTGGTACTCATCGTGGAGAGCTTCGGCAGGGAGTATATCGGTGCGCTCAACCGCGATTTGGAACAGGGAACATACAAGGGATATACGCCCTGTGTGGATTCATTGATAGGTCGGAGCGTCACGTTTAAATACAGTTTCTGCAACGGCAGAAAGAGCATTGATGGCATGCCCAGCGTACTTTCCAGTATTCCAATGTTTGTAGAACCATTCTTCCTCACACCATCAGCCATGAACGATGTGGGCGGTTTGGCATCTATGTTGGCAGGGGAAGGCTACCAAACAGCATTCTTCCATGGTGCACAGCGCGGATCTATGGGTTTTCAGGCATTTGCCACGAAGACCGGATTCCAACACTATTACGGCAGAGAAGACTTCAATCAGGACAAACGCTTCGGCGGTGATGAAGATTTCGACGGTACATGGGCTATATGGGATGAACCTTTTATGCAGTATTATGCTACGAAGATGGGAGAAATGAAACAACCGTTCATGACAGCACTGTTTACTGCATCGAGCCATCATCCCTTTGTCATTCCCGAAAAATATAAGCAGCGCTTCCCCGAAGAACAGCTCGTCATCCATAAATGTATTCGCTATACGGATATGGCGATAGGCAAATTCTTCCAAACGGCATCGCGCCAACCATGGTTTAAAAACACTATTTTTGTGTTGACGAGCGATCATACCAATCTCAGTAACCATCCCGAATTTCAGTCAGACCTCGGTGGTTTCTGTTCGCCCATCATCATCTATGCACCCGATGGCAGTTTGACACCGGCGATAGAAGACAAGGTGGCGCAGCAAATAGATATACTGCCAACAGTCATGGGACTGTTGAATTACCCCAAGCCCTACTGTGCCTTTGGCATCGATGTGTTGCAGACAGCAGGCAAAGACACATGGGCAGTGAACTATCTCAACGGCATCTATCAGTATGTCAAATACGGTTATGTGTTGCAGTTTGACGGTCAGAAGACCAAAGCCATCTATCGGTTGGATGACAGACTGATGCAGCGAAATCTGAAAGGTCGTGTTGATGTGGAGCAAAAAATGGTGCGCGAGCTCAAAGCCATCATACAGCAGTACATGGAACGAATGACGCAAAACAGGCTGAAACTCTAAGCAGAAGGAGAAGATGAATAGCGATTGAAAACTATTCAGAAGTGCCTATGGGGTATCTATTCGCGTCGTCGAATCACCTTGCCATCCACTGTTTCATAAAAACGGTTGAACTTTTCGCGTGTACGCTTCCATCGGTTGTGACTCCAAAGCCATAATTCAGGGCGCTTACGAATAGTATCTTCCAACAGTTGGAAATAACGGTCGGTAATGGCATATTCAGGCATTTTGTCCGGTTCGCGCGTCACGAGTTTGAATTCTACTTCATAATATCCACGCTTGACACGGCTCACTTCCATATAAAACACCGCATGGTTCATGCTGCGGGCAATACGCTCTGTGCCGGTAAGTACGGGTGTGTCATGGTGAAGGAAATTGCACCAGTGGTGGATATTCTGCCACATCGGCACCTGATCGGATATGTAGCCGATCACAACGGGTTGTCCTTCTTTGCGGTATCTCACCATTTCGCGCAGTGTATTATTCATGGCAATACACTTTGCACCGAATCTTTGGCGCATGCGAAGAAACAGTTTATCGAAGTCTTTATTCTCCAATGGATGGTAAATCTGTCCAAAATGTGCCTTGGGCGTAACCCACAAAGGCAGTGAAGTAATCCACTCCCAGTTGCAATAGTGACCCAGATAGATCGCACACGACTGTCCGCTTTCCACCACCTCGTTGATGCGTTCAGCGCTTTTGAACACCATTCGGCGTTTTATTTCTGCCTCGCTCATGGTCAACAGTTTGATACTTTCCACCATATAATCGCAGAAGAAGTGGTAAAAGCCGCGTTCCACATCTTGGTGTTCCTCGGCGGTCATCTCAGGAAAAGCAGTGACAATATTGGTCCAGACGGTGCGGCGACGGTAGCCCACGATACGGTAGAGCACCAGATACAATACGTCTGACAGAACATAAAGTACGCGGAGTGGCAACAGCGAAATGATGTACCACAGGGTAAAGACGATGTAATAGAGGATTTTTTTCATATCTGTGAGGATTTGTCGTCTGCAATTCTTGCCTTCCCCTCATAGGTCAGCAGGTCGTCACGGGTGTATTTATATTGTTTGCTGGCTAATGATGACGTCTCGTCGAAATGGTTGGATTCCACATCAAAGATACCGCACATCAGTTCATAGACTAAGTCGTTGGTGAAATATCTGTTGCAATTGGCTTTGAGTGCCTCTACGCGTTCGGGATGACAAGACAGGTATTCGTCGGAGAGATGAATGAAGAGCGGGATGCGCGTGGCGCCGAATCCAGAGAAATTGGGCGATCGATGGCGGTCGGGAACAGTGGCGTGATCGCTGAAATAGACCATGGCCTGGAGGTTCAGGTGTGTCTTGGCATACTCATAGAACTGCTCTAAAACGCTGTCAGTATAGCGAATGGAGTTTTCAAAGTTTGCTATATTGTCCTGTACTCCACGTTCGCCCCATACGGTACGGTCTGCCGGATAGCGGTTGAGGAAATTGAAATGGCTGCCTTTCAGATGCAGCACGAGGAGGTTGTTGACATTGGGATCGAGTTCTTCGAGAAATGCTGTCATGCTTTCATCGTATTGCACCTTTCCCAAATCCTGCTTCGTCCATTTCGCTACATCGGCGGTGTTTGCCACCAAAGTGATAGGTGTATCGTTGGCACCAAGGTGTCCTTGGTTGCTATACCAGTGTACTCTGTATCCTAACCGGTGTGCAATATCGATGATAGAACAGGAGTCGTAGAATTGGCGTCCGTTGTATTGGTTGTATTCGGTAAGGGCTTTTTCCAGCGACTGCACGGTGTGCATGGCGCAACTGTAGGCATTTGGAAACAGAATGGTACGCCTGTTGTCCTCCGCCATGCGGCGCATCCATGGCGTCGTGTCGTGTTCCATGGGTGTAAAGGCGCTCATATAGTCACGTGATGCAGACTCTCCAATCACCATCATGATGGTTGACGGACGTTGGAAAGCCTTTCCTAAGGGTTTGACGTGAAGGTCCTTCAACCGTCGCTCCATTTCGCTGACATACCGATGGTCGTTGGCTGCATACTCTCGGATATCTAACCAGAGGCGAACAATGCCGGAGCGGACGAACATGCCGCGGTGGGGTTTGAAGATATACCAAGCGAAAAAGAGGGCAACGGCAACAAGCAGTGCAATCTTCCACGGCGTTTCTGGTACTGTTGTGTTGTGGTTTCCGACGATGAATCCAGCAAGCAGTGCCACGATGGCCATCAGTAGCAGCACCACTTTCCATAAGGGATAGGAACGTGAAAACTCAATGATTTCGTTGGGATGCGAGTCCTGTACGATCTTCATGCCATTGGCATCGATACATGTTCCATAGAGCATATAATAGACCCACAAGGATATACTGATCAACAGGAGCATCCATTCAGCAATGGCGGCAATCACTCCGCCCCCTAAAAGACCGATGGCGGCAAAGAGGCCGAAGAAGTATATGCCACATGAAATCTCACCATAGTTTTCGTAGTCGGGTGATATTTTGCGGTTGGTGAGGTGGAATATCAGCGGATAAGTTATTGCCCATACAGCTCCCGACAGTGCAGCAAGTGCAAGAGGCATGTTGGGTTGTGCTCCGACGATGGCGATGGGAAGCCATACCAATATGGCGGCAGCAGCAAAGCGGCGGGTCTGTTGCCCGCGTGCGCTATGGCTCATGCCCTTGTTACATCCATAATAGATGGCACAACTGGCGGCAAATGTCAGCAATAGTCCGATGGCTATTGTCCAAAATTGTATAGTTACCATAGTACAAAGGTAGTGCAAACCGAGCGAAATACAAAGAAAAACCTCGTTTTTCTTTTATTTCCGAGGTGCCGCCTACCTTGGGGCTGTCAAGCTCAAAGGTAGTGCAAACCGAGCGAAATACAAAGAAAAAGCTCGTTTTTCTTTTATTTCCGAGGTGCCGCCTACCTTGGGGCTGTCAAGCCCAAAGGTAGTGCAAACCGAGCGAAATACAAAGAAAAAGCTCGTTTTTCTTTTATTTCCGAGGTGTCGCCTACCTAAGCGACGTGGTCGTAGGGGAGTGATGGCGAGAGAATACAGCCTTTATTTTCCTTTCAAGCGACACATGATGTAGGGCACTGCCAAGCGTGCAACAAACTTGATGCGCTGTGGGAAAGGAATGGTTTCGCATACCACTTTGATGTTGTCGAACAGTCCTGACGATCGCTTACTGTTAGACACACCGGTGGTGTCGAAGATGGCTATCGGTATATTGATATATTGGAAGCGTGCCCCCTGTTGATACTGTTGGATGAAAAACTTATAGTCTGCTGACAGTCTGTGGTGTATGTCGAATGGAATATCGACAAGACATTGTCGTCTGACAAACACACATTGATGACAAAAGAGCATGCGGTGGTAGAGGCGGTAGTGCGCTGGTGCAGCCTTGACATGGTTGTCTTTAACCACATCACCATAGACAATGTCCGCTGCATCCCATTTGTTGGAGAAAACTTGATGGAGCACATCATCTGTAGCAAAGGTGTCGCCAGCATTCATGAATATCACCCATTGTCCCGAACACCTGCTCACGCCTTTGTTCATGGCATCGTAGATTCCCTTATCGGGTTCGCTACTCCATTGTGTCACCGTTCCCTGGTCAGCATAGTGCTGTATGATGGCTAAGCTATTGTCGGTAGATTTACCGTCAACCACGATAGTTTCTTTGTTGCCGTATTGTTGTTTTTGTATGCTGTCGAGGGTTTTTTCCAGCATAGCTCCAGCATTGTATGTAACGGTGATAATACTTACCTTTGGAATATTAAGTTCTGTCATGCGTGTTATTTTCGTACAAAGGTAGTGCAAACCGAGAGGAATACAAAGAAAAACCAAATAAAGTTGTGCATTTTCTTTGGTTTTTCGCTCGCTTAATCGTACCTTTGAGGCTTTGCCTCTAAAGTACTCACGCTCGGGAATGCAAAAGAAAAACGAGTTTTCCTTTTGCATTCCGCTCACTTAATCGTACCTTTGCAAAAAGAAGGCGGAAGAGTCATATAAAAACTATTCGACATCAGAAACAGGCACATGAACGACAAACTCATCATAGGATTGGATGCCAAACGCATCGTGAGAAACGGAACAGGACTGGGTAGCTATGGGCGGACGCTCGTCAACGACCTGGCGGAACGTCCATTGCAACTGCGCCTTTATGCTCCTGACGCAGGACGCGACGACCTCCGGCAACAGGTGATGGACCATGACAATGTGCAACTCTGCTTGCCCAAACGACCGTTGCCATTGGTGGGAAAGGCATTGTGGCGCAGCCGTGGCATGGTGGCTGACCTACAACGTGACGGAGTGCAGCTGTTTCACGGTCTGTCGGGTGAACTGCCCATCGGTATTCGTCGCCGTGGTATTCCTACTGTCGTCACCATCCACGACCTGATCTTTATGCGCCATCCAGAGTTCTATCACTGGGCTGACGTGCAGATTTACAAGTGGAAATTCCGTCAGACAATCCGTGAAGCCGACCATATTATTGCCATTAGCGAATGTACAAAGCGCGATATTATGGAGCTTGGAGACGTCGATGAGCGGCGCATCTCACTCATATATCAGAGTGCAGCCCATCGTTTTGCAGCCGAAGTCACAGCCGACGAGCGTCAGCGGGTGTGTCAGAAGTACGGCCTGCCGAAGCGCATCATACTGAATGTAGGATCGATAGAAGCACGAAAAAACATGTTGTTGGCGGTCAAGGCGCTGCCTTACCTGCCCGAAGACGTGGGACTTGTGATGGTGGGACGCCATACACCATATACCGATACCATCGTCAAGTATGCTGAAACGCATCAACTGACCCACCGCCTGCATATCCTGCATGGTGTTCCCGATGAAGATTTGCCTGCCCTCTATGCTGTTGCTGAGGCTTTTGTATATCCGTCAGTATATGAGGGTTTCGGTATTCCTATCATCGAAGCCATCCGTCAGGGACTGCCTGTGGTGGCCTGTTCCGGTTCGTGTTTGGAGGAAGCCGGAGGTCCAGACTGCCGTTATGTGGCGCCCGGCGATGTGCAGGGCATGGCAGATGCACTCCGAAAGTCGCTTGTGGGCGATGCAGAACGCGATGCGCGGATCATAGGCAGTCAACAGTATATACGTCGTTTCGAGGGTAATACGGTGGCGAGTCAGGTTTATGACCTCTATCAAGAACTGTTGCGGAAACGCCCCTAAATGTTTCTTCCGACGGTTCTCCCTTGTCTTTTAGTGTCCTGACCGCCCCTTTGTGGCATCCTTATCGTTTATCGGAACATATCAATTGAGTAGCCGTTTGGCAAAATAATGTACGGGATACCACACGCTGATAAAGCCTACAGCGAGGACAGTGAAGAACACTACGACGATATCCCACGGGTGGACGCTGACAGGATAGGCATCGACCACAAACGAACCTTCGGTAGATCCTAAGCCTATCAAGCCGAACTGCTGCTGCAAAAGGCATAGCAACAAGCCGATAGCAATGCCTATCACGGCACCAATGGCGGAAATCATGCGACCTTCGAAGAGGAAGATACGGATGATTTGGCGGTCGCTGGCACCCAGATTGCGTAGGGTCACCACGTCGTTGCGCTTGTCGATCATCAGCATAGAGAGGCTGCCGATGATGTTGAAACAGGCTATGACGAGGATAAAGGTGAGGAAGATATATGCCATGAGCTTCTCTACTTTCATGATGCGGAAGGTGTCTTCCTGCTGCTCATAGCGGTCGCGCACCACAAAACGGGTGCCTGCCATCTCTTGTACCTTGGCTTTCACACGCTCGAAATTGCTACCGGGTTTCAGTCGGAGTTCCAACGATGTGAGTTCTCCGTCGCGGTCAAAGAGGTTGCGGGTGAATTGTATAGCGGTGATAATATACCGCTTGTCGTACTTGCCTTGCTTGATGCTGAAGAGTACGCCCGGTGAATACAACTCGTCTTCCACGAATCCGTCTTGCAGATTAGCCATGTTGATCTGACCTTCGCGCCGTGGCGCATAGATCTTCAGCGGTTCGCGGTAGGTATAACCGATGCCGAGCTGATAGGCTACGCCCAGTCCCAAGATGCCATAGTTCATATCGGCAGCATGGAGCGCATAGTCGCCATCACCTTCCAAAATCTGGCGGATATGGGTCAGCTTGTCGTAGTTGTCATCCACACCTTTTATCGTCACCATCTGCTGGCGGTCGCCATAGACAGCCAATGCCTGGTCTTCAAGCACATCAGTGGCTACAGCCACCTCGTCCAACTGGCGTATGCGCATCAGCGTAGAATCGTTGCTGGCGGCAGTCTTGCCCTTGGCAGGAGTGATTTTCAACTGTGGGTCGAGCTGCGTGAAAAATGATGCCACCATGTCGTGGAAGCCGTTGAACACGCTCAACGTCACCACTAACGCCATAGACGCCACGGCAACACCTACCACCGAAATGCCGCTGATGACATTGATGGCATTGGTAGATTTCTTGGAGAAAAGGTATCTCCGTGCAATGTAGAATGGGAAATTCACAGTGACACTTATTGCTTAAGCAGCTCGTCGATGCGGTCTATGTAATCGAGTGAATCGTCGATGAAGAATCTTAATTCAGGGATGATGCGCAGTTGATGGCGCACGCGGGTACCCAATTCATAGCGTATCTGTGCGCTGGTCTTGTTGATGTTCTCCATAATTTCTTCTCCACGCTCGCTGGGGAAAATGCTCAAATGGGCGGTGCAGATGCTGAGGTCGGGACTCACGCGCACTTGTGTGACACTGACCATAACACCATGCATGCTGCGTGTCTGTTGTTGGAATATCACGCTAAGTTCCTTTTGAAGCAGTCGTGCAATTTTGTTTTGTCTTGTTTCTTGCATATATATCTATTGATTCCTTTATTTTTGCAAAGTTACACTTTTCCTATCAAAACATCAAGGAAAACGCACACTTTTTCATCCTATCGCTGTCTGATAAATGGATTGCAACGTGCTTCTACCCTTCATGGACAACAGCAAGTCAGAGTGTGGCAACTATGGTTGGGTAGGGTAGGCAACCGCTTTGTGAATGGTATGGAAGGTCTATGGGACTGTGTGTAAACGACTGCTTGTCAGCTGGAAACGTCATTCCCGTTTGTAAATTCAATGAATTTGCTTTGCAATTTCAATGAATTTGCTGAGTAAACTCAATGAATTTGCTGACCAAACTCATTGAATTTCCTTTTATGCGTATATGATTCTGACTTTAACTGATTCTACTTTACACTTTTCTTGTTATTTTACTAAATTACTTCACTCTCATTTTATTCCTTTACTGAATCACTTTACAATGCAGGAAAAGTGTTACTAAAACGCTTTACATAGCGT